>CAVCTM010000011.1:0-32067 GCA_963605115.1 Pseudobutyrivibrio sp.
TTCTGCAAGGTCCTCTGAAAGCGCAACGCCCCCCGCGAGGTCCCGGAACGGGGGGGGTTGTTCTTATGCGCTTCGGCTCTCGCGCGGTGTGCGGCAGAGCAGCCTCCGGGCCTCCGCCATTTCCTCCTCGGTGGGGACCGGCGTGTCCGCGAGGGTGTAGGTCCCGGCTTGCCACTTGTATTCGCCCATCTTGTGGAAGGGCAGCGGGTCGACGCGCTCGACGCAGCGGTAGCGGGAAAGGAGCTCCCCCAGCGCGGCGAGGTGGTCGTAACGGAGCGTCAGCCCCGGCACGACGACGTGGCGGATCCAGACTCTTTTTCCGGTCTGCTCGCAGTAGTCGAGCAGCGCCTTTTCGCGCGCAAGGCAGGTCGGGCTGCCGGTGACGGCTTCGCTCGTTGCCGGGTCGATGCTCTTGATATCCAGCAGGAGCATGTCCGCCTCGTCAACGGCGCGGCGGCAGCGCTCCAGCGGGATGGAGCCGGAGGTGTCGAGTGCGGTGTGGATGCCGTGGGCGCGGAGCGCCCGCAGCAGCTCATAGGCGAAGTCCGCCTGCAAAAGCGGCTCGCCGCCGGAGAGCGTGACGCCTCCGCCGCGGCGGAAAAACGCGCGGTAGGGCAGAATTTTCTCCACGATCTCGTCCACGCTCGTCTCCGTGCCGCCCTTGGCGTCCCAGCTGTCCGGATTATGGCAGAAGCGGCAGCGCAGGGGACAGCCCTGGAAAAACACGACGAAGCGGATGCCCGGCCCGTCCACGGCGCCGAAGCTCTCATAAGAATGGATGCGTCCTGTCATAGCGGCTTGTCCCCTTTCGGTGGTAAATATAAGTGGGAGGATGCTTTTTTTACAGCTTCTCGTGGAAGGTGCGGCTGATCACGTCGAGCTGCTGCTCGCGGCTGAGCTTGATGAAGTTGACGGCGTAGCCGGAGACGCGGATGGTGAGCTGGGGATACTTCTCCGGGTGGTCCATCGCGTCGAGCAGCGTCTCGCGGTTGAGCACATTGACGTTCAAGTGCTGCCCGGTCTTTTCCATATAGGCGTCGAGCAGGGTGATGAGGTTGGCGCAGCGCTCGTCCTCGGTCTTGCCGAGGGCGCTCGGCGCCATGGAGAAGGTGTAGGAGATACCGTCCTCGCAGTCCTCGAACGGGATCTTTGCAACGGAGAGCAGCGACGCCAGCGCGCCGTTGGTGTCGCGCCCGTGCATCGGGTTCGCGCCCGGCGCGAGGGGAATGCCGCGCTTTCTGCCGTCCGGCGTGGTGCCGGTGTTCTTGCCGTACTCCACGTTGCTCGTGATGGTCAGGACGGACTGGGTGGCGATGGAGCCGCGGTACATGTTGTTCTGACGCAGGTCGTTCATGAACATGCGCGAGATCATCACGGCGAGGGAATCCACGCGGTCGTCGTTGTTGCCGTATTTCGGGAAGTCGCCCTCGATCTCGAAGTCGACGGCGAGACCGGCGGCATTGCGGACGGGCTTCACGCGGGCGTACTTGATGGCGGAGAGCGAGTCGGCGACGACGGAGAGTCCCGCGATGCCGCAGGCGGTGGTGCGCTTGATGTTCTCGTCCATCAGCGCCATCTCGATGCGCTCGTAGTCATACTTATCGTGCATGTAGTGGATCATATAGAGCGCCTTGGTATAGACATTCGCGAGATACTTCGCCATCGGGACGAAGCGGCTCATCACCTCGTCATAGTCGAGGTATTCGCTCGTGATCGGCGCGGCGACGGGACCGACCTGCTTGCCGGTGATCTCGTCTACGCCGCCGTTGATGGCGTAGAGCAGGCACTTCGCGAGGTTGGCGCGCGCGCCGAAGAACTGCATCTGCTTGCCGATGCGCATCGGGGAGACGCAGCAGGCGATGCCGTAATCGTCGCCGAGGTCGACGCGCATAAGGTCGTCGTTCTCGTACTGGATGGCGCTCGTGCGGATGGAGATGTCCGTCGCGAACTTCTTGAAGTTCTCCGGCAGGCGCTCACTCCAGAGCACGGTGAGGTTCGGCTCCGGCGCGGGACCGAGGTTCACGAGGGTGTGGAGATAGCGGTAGCTCATCTTCGTGACCATGTGGCGGCCGTCGAGCCCCATGCCGCCGATGCTCTCCGTCACCCAGACGGGGTCGCCGGCGAAGATATCATCATAGTCGAGGATGCGCAGGAAGCGGACGATGCGCAGCTTCATGATGAAGTGGTCGACCATCTCCTGAATTTCGCTTTCCATGTAGCGCCCCTCGGCGAGGTCGCGCTCGGCGTAAATGTCGAGGAAGGTGCTCGTTCTGCCGAGGCTCATCGCCGCGCCGTTCTGCTCCTTGACGGCGGCGAGATAGCCGAAGTAGAGCCACTGGATGGCTTCCTTCGTGTCCTGCGCCGGGCGGGTGAGGTCAAAGCCGTAGATATTGCCGAGCTCGATGAGCTCGCGCAGCGCCTCGATCTGGTCGTGGAGCTCCTCGCGCTTGCGGACGAGGTCCTCGGTGATCTCGGTGCAGTCATACTGGTTCAGTGCCTTTTCCTTCTGCTCGATCAGGAAGTTGACGCCGTAGAGCGCCACGCGGCGGTAGTCACCGATGATGCGGCCGCGGCCGTATGCGTCCGGCAGACCGGTCAGCAGCTTGGCGCTGCGGGCGGCGCGGATCTCCGGCGTGTAAACGGCGAAGACGCGCTCATTGTGGCTGTGGCGGTATTTGAAGATCTTCTTGATCTCGGGGTCGAGGTGGTAGCCGTGCTCTTCGAGCGACTGCTCCACGGTGCGCAGACCGCCGAAGGGCATGATCGCGCGCTTGAGCGGCTTTTCGGTCTGGAGCCCGACGATGACCTCCTTGCCGCGGTCGATATAGCCCGCGGCGTGGCTCGTGATGCCGGAGATGGTCTTCGTGTCCGCGTCCAGCACGCGGCCGGGCGCCTGACGCTCGCGCTCCAGCAGCTCGCTCAGCTCCGCCCAAAGCTGCTCGGTGCGCTCCGTCGGACCGGCGAGGAAGCTGCCGTCGCCGTCATAGGGGGTGTAATTTTTCTGGATAAAGTCGCGGACATTGATCTCGCCGTTCCATTCGCCCTTGGTAAATTCCATTGCTTTTCGTCCCTCTTTCTTGTCACATTCAACATATCGCAAGTACAGGCTTTGCGCAACTTGTACCAAACGTTTCTTACGATAGGTATCATAGCAAAAAAATACGCGGATTTGAAGTGGTCAAATCCGCATATCGTTATTCCATATTGTGATAGCCGATGCGTTGTCCTATTCGGAATTGCCGGGGTCAGCCGCCGAGCTCGCGGACGGTCTCCTCCACCTTTTCAATGAAGAGCTGGTCCGTCTGGGCCAGGCGGTAGCCGCTGCGGTAAATGAGCACGTCGCGGCAGCGTCCGCCGGGGCGGGGGCATTCGCGCTCCACGAGGGGGTAAGTCTCCAGCACGCTCCGCGGCGTGGGCGACGCCCACATATAAGTGTCCGGCAGGGAGCAGAGCAGCTCGAACTGGCTCTGGCGCTCATAGACGACGATGCCGCGCGCGGCGTGGGCTGCGCCGTCCTCCGCCGGGGCGGAGCCGGGGGCGGCGGGGTCGCCGTGGCTGATCTCCACATAGCCGCGCAGGTCCGCCGGGCGGAGGGTCTCGCGCGCGGCGAGCGGGCTCGACCGCGGGAGCACGAGGTGGTAGTCAAAGTCCCAGATCGGGCGGGAGACGAGCCCGCGCGACGCCAGATCGCGCTGGAAATAGCCGTCCGAGCTCACGGGGTAGCGGATGATGCCGATGTTGCAGTCGTGGTTTTCCACATGCCCGATGGCGCTGAGGCTGCTCGTCTCGCGGTAATTGGCGCGCAGGTCCGCGCCGGCGTCCAGCGCCTTCACGAAGCGGACGAAGGCGTGGGAGATATAGCAGGCGATGGGGACGCAGAGCTCGAACTCATAGCCCGTGCGCCGCCGGGGGGAGAAGCTGTTTTCCAGCTCGTCCATCGCGGAGATGAGCTCCTTCGCCTCCGCCAAAAACTCCGCACCGCGCTTCGTCGGCGTAACGCCGCGGGTGCTGCGGTTGAAAAGCTCCAGTCCGAGCTCCTCCTCAAGCTCCCGCACCGCCTTGCTCAAAAACGGCTGGCTCACGAAAAGCGCCTCCGCCGCGCGCGAAATGGAGCCGCAGCGCTCCACCTCCACGGCGTATTTCAGCTGCCGAATATCCATCGTTCTCCGCCTCCCTTTCCGCGCCATTTTACCACGCCGCACCGCGGTCTGTAAAGCCAAAGCGCGCCCGTCCGTGACCAAATTTTGAAGACTCTGTGAATAAAGTGTAAAAGATTTTCCGAGGGATTGAAAAGGGCAAAAATCGGAAATATAATCGTTTTGTTACTACTATTTTCTTTTGCAGAGGGAAAAAACATGCTGAAATTACAGGACATCCGAAAGGACTATCTCTCCGGGGACAGCGCGGTCCACGCCCTGCGGGGCGTGAGCCTGCAATTCCGGGAGAGCGAGTTCGTCGCCATTCTTGGTCACTCCGGCTGCGGCAAGACGACGCTGCTGAACATCATCGGCGGGCTGGACCACTACACGAGCGGCGACCTCATCATCGGCGGCAAGAGCACGAAGGACTTCACCGAGGGCGAGTGGGACACTTACCGCAACCACTCTGTCGGCTTCGTGTTCCAGACCTACAACCTCATCCCCCACCAGACCGTGCTGCGCAACGTCGAGCTCGCGCTGACGCTCTCCGGCGTCAGCAAGGCGGAGCGGCGCGAGCGCGCGAAAAGGGCGCTGGAGGACGTCGGGCTCGGCGACCAGATCAATAAGCGCCCGAACCAGATGTCCGGCGGTCAGATGCAGCGCGTCGCCATCGCGCGCGCCCTCGTGAACGACCCGGACATTCTCCTCGCCGACGAGCCGACCGGCGCGCTCGACAGCGAGACGAGCGTGCAGGTCATGGAGATCCTCAAAAAGATCTCGCGGGACCGCCTCATCATTATGGTCACCCACAACCCGGAGCTCGCGGAGACCTACGCCACGCGCATCGTCCGCGTGCAGGACGGCGAGGTCGTGAGCGACTCCGACCCCTACGACGGCGCGGAGGAGGCGGAGGTCAAGCCGCTCGGCAGAAAGCCCTCGATGAGCTTTTTCACGGCGCTCGGACTTTCCTTCCGGAACCTGCTGACCAAAAAGGGCAGAACGATCCTGACCGCCTTCGCCGGCAGCATCGGCATCATCGGCATCGCGCTCATCCTGTCCCTCAGCAACGGCATCCAGACCTATATCGACCGCGTGCAGGAGGACACGCTCTCCAGCTACCCGATCACGATCGAAGCCGAGAGCGTCGATATGACCAGCATGGTGAGCACGCTGATGGGCGTAAACAGTGCCGACAAGGAAGGCGAGGCTCACGAGCTCGACGCCGTTTACTCCAACACCATCATGTATGACCTCATGAACTCCCTCATGAGCACGCAGACGCAGAAGAACAACCTCCGCGACTTCAAGGCGTATATCGAGGGCGCGGACGCGCCGCTCGGCGAGCATGTCAGCGCCGTGCAGTACAGCTACGACCTCGGCACGGAGATGTATGCACAGGACACGGACGGCAAGATCTTCGTCTCCGACGTCACGGAGCTGATGCAGACCGCGCTGGGCAGTCTCTACGGCGGCGACTACAGCAGCTATTTCGACCAGTTCGGCGCGGCTTACTCCGCCATGGACGTCTGGGAGGAGATGCTCGCGCCCCAGAACGGCGAGGAGGGGCTCATCAACCCCCTGCTCGAAGAGCAGTACGACCTCATCTACGGCAGCTGGCCCCAGCGCTACGACGAGGCGGTGCTCATCGTGAACAAGGATAACGAGATCAGCGACCTCGTGATCTACTGCCTCGGACTCGGCTCCCAGGCGGACGTGATGGACACGTTTGAGAAGCTGATGAACGGCGAGGAGCTCGAAGAGTATCAGGAAAAATGGAGCTACGAGGATATCTGCGACCTCACCTTCAAGGCGGTGCTGCCCGCGGAGCGCTACCAGCACGACGCCGCCTCCGGCGCCTATACCGACATCGGCACGACCGAGACCGGCATGGACTTCCTCTACAACTCCGACGACGTCGGCACCCGGCTGCGCATCGTCGGCATCCTGCGTCCGAGCGAGGACGCGGTCAGCTCCATGATGAGCGGCGCCATCGGCTACACCGCCGCGCTGACGGAGCACCTCGTCGAAAAAGCCAACAGCCTCGAGATCCTTCAGGCGCAGAAGGCGGACCCTGCGACGGACGTCATCACCGGGCTGCCCTTCCTGACGGACGACTATTCCGTGAGCGGCGAGGAGAAGGCTGCCGCCGTGCGCGCGCACATCGGCGCTCTGCCCGTCAGCGAGCAGGCGGCAGCGTATATCGCGCTGCTCAGCGTCCCGGCGGAGGATTATCTCGACACCGTGACGAGCCAGCAGATGGAGGGGCTCACGCGCGAGACCATCGAGCAGATGGTCGTGGAGCAGTACGCCGCCCAGATAGGCGTCGACGCCGCGACCGTCACGAGCTACATCGCCCGCATGGACGACGACACGCTCTTCGGCTACGTGGCCGACGCCATCCGCGAGCAGGTGACGGAGCAGTACGCCGCCGCCGTGGAGCAGCAGCTCGGCGCGCTCACGAACGAGCAGCTCGCCGCGATGCTCTGCACCGCGCTGGAGATCGACCTGCCGAGCGAGGACCCCGCGCTCGCGCTCTTCATCCAGTATCAGCCCCAGCCCATCGAGCCGCTGACCGCGGCGCAGATCGACTGGCTCTACGATAACGTCCTGCCGCCCATGGTCTCCGAGGGCAGCTATGAGGAAAACCTCAAGCTCCTCGGCGACGTCGACTTCGCGAGCCCCAAGAGCATCAATATCTACGCCGCGACCTTCGCGGACAAGGACGCCATCGCCGACGCGATCGAGGACTACAATAACACCGTCGGCGAGGACGACCGCATCGAATACACCGACTATGTTGCCCTGCTGATGAGCTCCATCACGACGATCATCAACGCCATCAGCTATGTGCTCATCGCCTTCGTCGCCATCTCGCTCGTCGTGTCGAGCATCATGATCGGCATCATCACCTACATCTCCGTGCTCGAACGCACGAAGGAGATCGGCATCCTCCGCGCCATCGGCGCCTCCCGGCGCGACGTGGCGCGCGTGTTCAACGCGGAGACGCTGGTCATCGGCTTCGCCTCCGGCGTCATCGGCATCGGACTGACGCTGCTGCTCACGATCCCGATCAACCTTCTGGTCCGCCACCTCACCGGCATCCCGAACCTCGGCGCAGCCCTACCCGCCGGCGGCGGCGTCGTCCTCGTGGTCATCAGCATGCTCCTGACCTTCATCGCCGGACTCATCCCCGCCGGCATCGCCTCGAAAAAAGACCCCGTCGAGGCGCTCAGGACGGAATAAAAAAAGCAAGCACCCGCCCTGCCGAACGGCAGAGCGGGTGTTTTGCGTGTTCAGGGCTTCAGCTGGAGCGCCGACTCTGCGAGGGCGCGGTCCGCGACGAGCACATCCGCCATACCGCCGCGCAGCACGGCGCGCAGCGCCATCGCCTTTTCCGCGCCGGAGGCGACAAGAATTTTGCAGGGGATGCGCCGGTAATCGTCCGGGTCCATCGCGAGCGTCCGCCGCCGCACGGCGGAGTCGATCTCGCGGCCGTCGCGGTCGAAAAAGCGCAGCAGCATGTCGGCGCAGACGCCCTTTTCCCGCAGCTCCGCGAGGTTTTCCGGCGGCAGATAGTCCAGCCGCGCAAGCGGGGAGCGCTCCTCCGGCGCAAACGCGCCGAGCCCGCTGACCGAGACCGTCACGCGCGCGAGCGCCTTGCGCAGCCCGCCCTCCGCGCGCCAGAGCGCGGCGAGCGCCTCCGGTGAGGGCTGGAGCCCCGGCGCATCCAGGCAATGGTGCGCTCCGCCGAGCGCCATCGCCACCCGGCGCGTCAGCGTTGCGGCGTCCAGCTCGCTGCCGCAGCAGCGCAGGCTGCCGTGGAGCGTCACGAAGGCGTTGTCCGTCCGGCGGCAGGGGTTCAGAAGATGCACCAGATGATACATCGTTCCGCCCCATGCGAGTCCGAGCACGTCGCCGGGGTGCAGCGTGCGCTCGATATAGCGCGCGCCCTCCAGCGCCGCGGCGCGCTTGCGCGCCTCTGCGTCCCCGGCGCAGTCCGTCACGACCGCGTCGCGCAGCCCGAAGCGGGCGCAGAGCGCGCGGGCGAGCGAGAGATGGGCGGCGTAAGGCTCCGGCACGGCGAAGCGGATATAGCCCTCCTCCCGCGCCCGCCGCAGCGCACGCGACACCGTCGCCGGGGAGAGCCCCAGCGCCTCGCTGATCTCCTTCTGGCTGCGTCCTTCGAGATAATAAAGCTCCGCGGCGCGCAGCGCCGTCCAGCCGGAGCAGGAATACACTTCTCCGCGCACGGGTTTTCACCTCCCTTTTCCCCATTATACCACCCGCCCGCCGGGGCGGGGAATGGACAGCGCGCGCCTGAGTGTTCGGCGTTTGGCGAACAGTTTGTCAGCCGATGGTAATGCAAGTTTTTTCCATATTTACTTCCGCTGCACCCCCGGCTTATGATGGCGGCAGAAACGAAAAAAGGAGGCTTTTCCCGCCATGCTGATCGACCCCATCATTATGCAGTTTCCCGACGCGCTCGACCGCGAGCGCTTTGTCATCGCAACCTATTACGCCGCGGCGAAGCCCGGCACGAATATGGTGAAATTCGCCGCCGCGCTCGCCGTGGAGCAGACCTGCGGTACATGGCTGCGCGTCCCCGGCGAGACCCCCGAGGTGCGCGAGCGCGCCATCGGCCGCGTCGTCGGCGTTTACGAAGCCCCGGCCTACCAGATCGGCGTTCCCGCCGAGGTTGCGGAGCGGCATTTTATCCTGCGCATCGCCTATCCGTGGGAAAACTTCGGCGCGCAGCTTACGATGCTGCTCTCCACCGTTATCGGCAACATCTCCTCCTCCGGCAAGGTGAAGCTTGTGGACCTCGAGTTCCCGCCGCGCTTTCTGGAGGGCTTTCAGGGCCCGAAATTCGGCGTGCAGGGCGTGCGCGAGCTGCTCGGCGTTTATGACCGGCCGCTGCTGAACAACATGATCAAGCCCTGCATCGGGCTGGACGCGGAAAAGACTGCGGAGCTCGCCTATGAAGCCGCCGTCGGCGGCGTGGACGTCATCAAGGACGACGAGCTGGTCTGCGACCCGCCGTTCTGCCGCCTTGCCGACCGCGTGAAGGCGGTCATGGACGCCGTGCATCGCGCCGACGAGGTAAAGGGTGAAAAAACGCTCTATGCCTTCAACATCACCGCCCCCGCCATGCAGATGCGCGACAACGCTTACCGCGCGCTGGACGCCGGCGCAAACGCGCTCATGATCAATTATGCCGCCTGCGGGCTCGACACGGCGCGCATGATCACGGAGGACCCCAATATTCAGGTTCCCATTCTCGCCCACTCGGACTATACCGGCGCGCAGTATGCGAGCGAGTGGTCCGGGCTCGCCGCCGTGCTCATCGGCGCGAAGCTGCCGCGCCTCGCGGGACTTGACATGATCATCGGGCTGACGCCTTACGGAAAGTTCCCGATGCTGATGGACACCTTCGTGGGCATGGGCTATCAAATGCTGATGCCGCTGCGCCATATCCGCCCCGCGTTTCCGATGCCCGGCGGCGGGACGACGCCCGGGCACATCGCGGATATCGTCAAGAAGCTCGGAAACGACGTGATGATCGCCGCCGGCGGCGCGATCCATGGCCACCCGATGGGCGCCGCCGCCGGAGCCCGCGCCTTCCGTCAGGGCATCGACGCGGTCTGCCGCGGCGAGAGCCTGGAGGAGGCGGGATGCGAGCACGAGGAGCTTGGCGCCGCGCTGCGCCTCTGGGGCGTCTATTCCGAGGAAAAGGGCGGGATCTTTGATCTGAAGGGCTGAAAAAGCGTTGAAAACAAAAGCGAGGGCATTTAAGTCCTCGCTTTTGTTATCGGTTGGTCTTCAGACCCCGGTATTCCTCCGTGATGCTGCGGATGGCGGTCTCGGCGGGGATGCGCTCGCCGCCGCTGCCGGCGGCGCAGCCGTCCGCGCCCGTGGCGCGCAGGGCTTTTTCCACCGCCTCCGGCGTGTCGAGCACGCCGCCGTGGACCAGCACGAGCGCCTCCGGCGATGCACGGCGCACCGCCTCCGTCATACCGCGCAGCAGGCGCAGCACGCGGTCGAAGTGGTCCGCGGCGCTTTCGCCCGCCTCGCGCGGAAATCCGGCGAGCAGACCGACAACATCCGCGCCTGCCTCGGCCAAGGCTGCCGCCTCCGCCGCGTCCGCCGCCCAAGCCGCGGAAAAGACGTTCCGCTCCCGCGCGCAGCGGATGAGCGCGAGCTCGCGGGCGGTGCCCATCCCGGCGCGGTCCAGCAGCGCGCGCAGCTCTGTGCCGTAGGTGCTGCAAAACGGCTCGTTGCTGACGCCGGAAAAGCCCATGCTGACGAATTCGTCGATAAGCGCCGGAATGTGAATCCGCGGGTCGTGGACACCGAGCCCGGCGACGCAGGGGGTATGGTCCACGAGGGGCAGAATTTTCCGTCCGAGCGCGCGCATCTCCTCGTTCACATCGCCGTAGGGCAGCCACGCGAGCAGACTGGGGAGCCCCTCCATGCGCCGCGCGGCGGCGGTGTAAATGCTGATATAGTCCGCGCCGCCCGCCTCCGCGCTGCGCGCGGAAAGCCCGCTGCCCGCGCCGAAGGCGAGCAGGGCTCCGCCGCTCTCCACGCGGCTGCGGAGCCGCGCGAGAATTTCCTCCCGCGGGATAAAGCCCGCCATGGTCAGCGCACCTCCTTCGCACGGAATACGGGCAGCAGGCTGCGCACGAGCGCGGCGTAGCCCGCCGCGGTCCATGCCGCGCGGCCGACGAATACGCCGTTCACGTTTTCCTGCCGCACATAGTCCGCGGCGTTCGCGGCGTTCACGCTGCCGCCGTAGAGAATGGGAATGTCCGCACCGGCTTCGCCGAAGCGGGAGACGAGCGCCCGGCGCAGCGCGGCGTGGCGCGCCGCGGCATAGTCTGCCGGGGCGGGCGTTCCCGCCGTGCCGATCGCCCAGACGGGCTCGTAGGCGACGATCAGCCCCGCCGTGTCCGCCGCGGAAAGACCCGCCGTGCCGCGCAGAAGCTGCGTCTCCAGCACGGCGTCCGCCACGCCGTCGCGCTTTTCCTCCTCCGTCTCGCCGACGCAGAGCAGCGCCGTCAGACCGAGCGCACGCGCCGTGCGCACCTTGCTGCCGATCTCGGCGTCCGTTTCGCGGAAGATATGGCGGCGCTCGCTGTGGCCGAGCTCCGCGATCTCCACGCCGAGCTCCACGAGGCTGAGGGGCGAGATCTCTCCCGTGAGTGCGCCGCGCAGCTCCCAGCTCATGTTCTGGGCGCCGAGCGCGATGGCGCTGCCCTCCAGCACTTCCCGCGCGCGGGAGAGCACCGTGTGGGAGGGGATGACGAACATTTTCGCCTCCTCCGCGGGGATGTCCGCCGTCTCCGCGCGCAGGGCGCGGAGATAGTCCAGCGCTTCGCCGTCCGTCATGGACATTTTGGTGTTGGTCCCGAAATAAAAACGCCCGCAGCGCGCCATAAGCTTTTCCTCCCTTCAGACCGCCTTCATGGTCTTTTCCTCCAGATGGCGGATGTCCGCCACCTTGGGGGTGGACGAGCCGTCCTTAAACTCCAACTCCAGCCACTCCTTCAGGATCTTTTTCGCGAGCTCAGGTCCGATGACGCGCGCGCCGAAGCAGATGACGTTGCCCTTGTTGCTGAGCTTCAGCCGCTCGCCGGAGAAGCTGTCGTGGCAGACGCCGGCGCGGATGCCGGGGAATTTGTTGGCGCACATCGCCATGCCGAGGCCCGTGCCGCAGATGAGCACGCCCTCCTTTTCATAGCCGCTTGCGATGATCTCCTCACAGACGCGCTCGGCGATGCGGGGGTAAGTCGTGGGGTCGTTGCTGCTGTCGCAGCCCATATTCTCGACGGGATAGCCCAGCGAGGCGATGAACGCCGTGAGCTGCTCCTTCATCGGCACGGCGGCGCTATCGCAGCCGATCACGATCGTTTTTTTCATAGTCTGCTTCCTCCTTGGGGCGTTTCTTCAGCGCAGCCGCAGTGCCTTGAACTGCGTCACGACCTCGGTCACGGCGCGCTCGACCGGGATGCGCTCGATGCTCGATGCGCCGATGAAGCCATGGACGTCCGTGTTTTCAAACACCTGCCGCACGCTTTCGGGGTCCTCGAAGGGTCCGCCGTGGGTCACGACGAACACGTTCGGGTTTTCCCGCATTGCAATGTCGAAATAGCGCTGGGTCATCTCGCAGGCCTCGGCGATGCTGCGGCTCGTGCGCGAGCCGATCATGCCGCCCGTCGTGCCGCCCACATGGACGCCGACGATATCCACGCCCGCGGCGACGAAGTCGCGCACGTCCTGCTCCGTGAAGGCGTAAGCCACGGTGAAGATGTCCTTTTTCGCGCAGCCGGCGATCATTTTCACCTCTTCGGGAACACCGCAGCCGAGCGCGTCGATCTGGTTGCGGATGACGCCCTCATACGAGCCGAGGGCGGGCACGTTCGTGATGCCGGAAAAGCCCATCTCCATCAGACGGTCGATGAACATCGGGATGTTGCGGTAAGGGTCGCTCGCGCCGACGCCGGCGATGACCGGGGTGCTGTGAACCACGTTCAGCATGCGGTTTCCGAGCTGCTCCGTGATGGCGTTGGCGTCGCCGTAGGGCAGATAGCCGCAGAGCGACGCCGCGCCGTCCATGCGGAACGGTCCGGTGTTGTATGCCATGATAAGGTCGATCCCCGCGCGGTCGGCAGCCTTGGCGACAAGACCGATGCCCGCGCCGCCCAAAATGATCGGCTCATGGCGGCTGACCTGCGCGCGCAGACGGGCGCGGATGGCGCTGCGTTCAAATTTCATAGATTCTCACATTCTCCTCTCAGAAGATTCAGCCGACCCGTCGGGCGCTGCGCTCCAGCAGCGCGAGCATGCGCGCGGCAAGCATATCGGCAAATTCCGGGTCGTTGATGTGGCAGTTCAGCTCGCGCACCGGGATATCCGGGCGCAGCGCGCCGCGGAGCGCTGCGAAGAGCGCGGCGTCGGCGTCCGGACCGTACCAGTCCGAGCCCTCGCGGTCATAAGACGAAATGCCGCGCAGGGGCAGCAGCACCTCCGTGGAGCCGCGGGCGGCGCTCAGCCGCTCGCCGAGCAGCTTTCCGATGACGCGGTTGTCCGCCTCCTCCGTGCGCATGACGGTGGTGCTGGGGTTATGCATCATAAAGCGGCGCTTCTCGCCGCGGTAGCGCTCCGGCACCGTTTCCGGACCGAGGAAATTGACCATGTCCAGTCCGCCGACGCTCACGACCTGCGGAATCCCCATGTCACCCGCGGCGGCAAGGCGCTCGCCGGTCACGGCACAGGTGCCGCCCATATAGGTCTGACCGACCTCCGCCGTGGTGAGGTCCACGACGCCGCAGATGCGGCCCGTTCGGATGAGCTTTTCCATGTTCGCACCGCCGACGCCGTTGCTGTGGAAGACCCAGACCTCGTAGCCCGCCTCCTCCAGCTGCGCGCGGACGCGGTCGGCGCAGAGGGTCGTGATGCCGAACATGCTGACGGCGACGACGGGCTTTTCCGCCGCGCCGAGTCGCGCGCCGGACACCAGCGCCGCGATCGTCTCCGCCGCGCTGTCGATGGCGTAGCGCAGGAGGGCGTTCAGCCCCGCGATGTCCACGACGGGGTCGAGCACGACCGTGTCGCCGCCGGAGACGAACAGCTCCCTTACGGCGCGGGCGAGGGTGCTCACCATGACCTTGGGCACGCCGATGGGCAGCGCCGCCATGGCCGTCATGCCGAGATAGGTCCCCTGGCCGCCGCCCATAGAGATCGCGCCCTGAATTTCGCCGGCGGCGAAGAGCTCGCCCACGATGGCGGCTGCGCCGCGCGCCATAACGGTCAGCGCGTCGGCGGGCGCGTTTTTCGCGAGCAGCTCCGCTGTGGTGCTGCCGCCGCGCCGTGCAACGCCGTCCGCGGGATAGTCCGCCGGAAAGCCCGCCGGACCGACGACGCCGCAGTCGATGACGCAGCAGTCGCAGCCGAGCTGGCGGATGCGGTTTTTCAGATAGAGAAACTCCGCGCCCTTGGTATCCAGCGTGCCGATGATGGCTATTTTGTTCATAAGCGTTCCTCCGCTTATTTCTTCGTCCGCGTGCTCATAGCGACCGCCACGACGATGATGGCGCCCTTGATGATGGACTGCACCGTGGTGGAGATGCCCATGATCATCAGCGCGTTTGTGATGGAGATGAGGATGAGCGCGCCGACGGCGGTCATGGGAATGGAGCCGCTGCCGCCGTTGAAGGCGGTGCCGCCGAGCACGACGGCGGCGATGGCGTCCATCGCGTAGTCGCCGCCGACGTCCGGCCGCGCCTGGCTCAGACGCGCGATCATCAGCAGGCCGCAGAGGCCGGCGAGCAGACCGGAGACCGTCATGACCTTCACGACGACGTTTTCCGTGCGGATGCCGGAAAAGCGCGCCGCGGTGCGGTTGCCGCCGAGCGCCTTCACCTTGGCGCCGAAGGGCGTGCGGTGGTAAAAGAAGAACGACACCGCACCGACGAGCAGCATCCACCAGAGCAGCAGCGGCACGCCGAGGAACGTGGCGTTGCCCCAGACCTTGCTGAAGGTGTCGGAATAGAGCACGAGCGCCTTCTGGCTTGTCACGGTCGTTGCGATGCCGGAATAGACATAGGTCGTGCCGAGCGTGACGAGGAAGCTCGGCAGCTTCAGCTTGGTGACGAGAATGCCGTTCAGCAGCCCGCAGGCAACGCCCGTTGCGATGCCTGCCGCCGCCGCGGTCCAGATGCCGAGCCCGGTCTTGTTCATAATAAGTCCCGCGACCATGCCGGAGAGCGCCGTCATGGCGCCGACGGAAAAGTCGATCTCGCCCGCGGTGATGCAGAAGGTCAGGCCAAAGCCCAGGATGGCGATGACCGCGACCTGCCGGCCGATGACCAGCGCGTTCTGGAACGTGCGGAACTTCGGCTCGACGACGGAGAAGACAAGGATCATCAGAATGAACACAACGAGCATGAAGTTGTTGCTGATGACCTGCCAGAATTTACTCTGGAAAAAGGATCTGTTTTTCATAGATCAGCCGACCTCTTTTCTGCGGTTTGCCTTATCGCGCATAATGGTGCTCATGATCTCCTCCTGTGTCGTTTCCCGATACTCCGCGATGATGCGGTAATCGTTCATGACAACGATGCGGTCGCTGTTGCTCAGCAGCTCCGGCATTTCGGAGGAGATGAGCAGGATGGAAATGCCCTGCTCGCTCAGACGGCGGATAAGGCGGTGCACCTCGTCCTTGGCCTGCACGTCGATGCCGGCGGTGGGCTCGTCAAGGATGAGCACCTTCGGCTCCGTGGCGAGCCACTTGGCGATGACCACCTTCTGCTGGTTGCCGCCGGAGAGCTGGCTGAGCTTTTTGCGCTCGCTCTCCGTCTTGATGCGCAGCTCGTCGATGAAGCGGCGGGCGAGCGCGCTCTTTTTCTTCCGGTTTTCCACGCCGTGGTCGCTGATGCGGCCCAGCACGGTGAGGGCGATGTTGTCCTCGATGCTGTGGATGGCGACGATGCCCTGAAGCTGGCGGCTCTCCGGCACCATGGCGATGCCGTGGGCGATGGCGCGGTCCACGGTCAGGCTTTTCAGCTCCTCGCCCTCAAGCAGCACCTGCCCGGTCCGGATGCGCTCGATGCCGAACAGCAGCTGCATCAGCTCCGTGCGCCCGCTGCCGACGAGTCCTGCAAAGCCGAGGATCTCGCCCCGGCGGAGCCGGAAGCTGACGCCGGAAAAGCGCTTTCCGTCGCCGAGACCGCGCACGTCCAGCACGACCGGCGCGTCGGAAAAATCGCGGTGACGCCGCGCGGCGTAATCGTCGCGGCTGATCTCGCGGCCGACCATGGCGGTGACGACCTTGTCGAAGTTGAGATTTGCGGTCTCGTCCGTCAGGACGGACACGCCGTCGCGCAGGACCGTGATGCGGTCGGCGAGGCGGAAGATCTCGTCCATACGGTGGGAGATATAGATGATGCTGGTGCCCTCCTCCCGGAGCCGTCCGATGATCTGGAACAGGGCATCCGCCTCCGCCTTGGAAAGCGTGGAGGTCGGCTCGTCCATCACGAGCAGCTTCGGGGTGATGGCGATGCCCTTGACCGCCTCGGCGATCTGGCGGCGCGCCATGGAGAGGTTTCCGATCTTTTCGTCGGGGTTTAAGTCGATGCCGTAGCGGTCCAGAATGCGCTGCGTTTCCTCGCGCATCCGCCGGCGGTCGGTCAGAACGCCGCCGCGCGTCGGCTCCTTGCAGAGAAATACGTTTTCCGCCACCGTGAGCGTCGGGACGAGGCTCAGCTCCTGAAAGATGGCGGCGATTCCGTTCTGCGCCGCCTCGTGGGGAGAGCTCAGCTTCAGCTCCCTGCCGTCGAGGACCACCGTCCCGCCGTTTTTTGGCACGATGCCCATCAGGATCTTGATCAGCGTGCTTTTCCCGGCGCCGTTTTCGCCGACGAGCGCGTGGACCTCGCCGCGGCGCAGGGAAAAGTTGACCTTCTTCAGGACCGGCACGCTGCCGTAGGATTTTTCAATGTCCCGCATGTCCAGCAGGACGTCATTCACCGGTTCCAATGCTTTGTTTCACGCTCCTTTGCCCGCTTTTTTGAGAAAGCGGGCGGCGCCGTCCGAGGGGTTTTTGCCGGCGGCGCCGCCCTGAATGATCTCAGATTATGATTTTCTTACTTGGCGAGCGCCGCGGCGACCTCGCTCGGCAGCTCCATACGGAAGGAGAGCTCCCAGGCCTCCTTCAGATTTTCCTTGGTGGCGACGATGCAGGGGGTGTTGATGCGCTCCGGGCAGTCCTTGCCGGCAGCGCCGATCACGGCGGCGAGGGCGCAGGCGAGGCCGGACTCAAAGGAGCTCTGGGTGCCGCAGCCGGCGAAGGCGCCGTCCGTGGCCATGGAGTAGGCGCTGGCGTCCATCATGTCCGGACCGGTGCAGAGGACGTGGAAGCCGAGGGCGTTTGCGCCGTTGCCGAGCGCGATGCCGAGCTCGTCAAAGCCGCCCCAGATGCCGAGAATGTCGGGATAAGCCATAACGATGGCCTCGCCGACGGCGGTGCCGGTGTCGGGCGTGGCGCCCGTGGTGAAGGAGTCGATGACCTCAACGCCGGCGTCCTTCGCCGCGGCCTGCGCGCCGCGCAGGCGCTGGACGGTGCGGCTGTTCTCATCGGTGACGGAGGCGTCGATGTTGCAGATGGCGTACTGCCCCATGCCGCCCTTTTCGATCATCAGGCGCATGCAGGTGTAGCTGATGGTGTAGTTGTCGGCGACGACGGTGCCGATGTAGTCGGTGCCGTGCTCGGTGCCGTCCACGGCGGCCTCATAGTAGACCACCTTGATGCCCGCATCGATCGCGGACTGGACGCAGGACTGCATCGCACCGGAGTCGAGGACGTAGACGATCATCAGGTCCGGCTTCAGGGACACGGCGTTCTCCACGTTCGTGATCATGCTCTCCACGGCGAAGCCGGCGTCGGTGACGCTCAGGATCTCGATGTTCAGCTTCTCGAACACGCTGGTGATGCCGGCGATGAACGCCTGGGACCAGTAGGAAGCGTTTTCATGCATGCAGATGACGGCGGTGAGGTTCTGGCTCTTTACGTTCTCCAGATCCTCGTCGGTCAGGATGTCCAGCAGGTCGGACACAGTCGCCCACTCGCTGTTGCTGTAGTTCAGGATGGTCTCGCCGTCCGGGATGAGCGGCTCGATGCCGAGGTCCGCCTTCGTAACGGTCGCGGCGGGGGCCGGAGTCTCCGTGCCGCCGGAGGGCTGTTCGGTGGCGGGGGCCTGGGTGGTATCCGGCTGCTTGGTCTCAGCCGGCTGGGTCGTTCCGCCGCAGGCGGCGAGTCCGAGCACCATTACAAGAGCAAGGGCGATGCACAGTACTTTTTTCATGATGTCCTCCAATTTCATTTTTTTGTTTTTTTGAATAACGGCTACCGCCTTCCACGGTGCGGGCCGGTATTACCGGTTTGCGGTCTTGAACGCCTGCGCCGTTTCGATCAGCGCGTGCTCGATGGGGATGCGGTCCATGCCGGAGCCGGAGGTGAAGCCCTGGGCATTGCAGCGGCGATACATCTCCGCGGTGTCCGCCGGGGTGGCGAAGGGCCCGCCGTGACCGAGCAGGATGATGTCCGGGTTCTCCGCGCGCGCCGCGTCGAACATGGACTGAAGCCGCGCGCACGCCGCGTCGTAATCGAGCGCGAAGGCGTGGCCCACGAGTCCGCCCGCCGTGCCGCCGCAGTGGGGGGAGACGGCGTCCGCACCCGCGGCTGCCATCTTCGCCGCCTGCTCCGGGGTAAAGACGTAAACGATGGTGAAAATATCGCGCGCATGGCACAGGCGGATCATCTCCACCTCGCGGTCGAAGCCGACGCCCGCGGCTTCCTTGGCGCGGCAGCTTTCAAACATCTGCCGCTCGCCCGCCACGCGCAGCGCGCCGAAGCCGTCCGCCGCCACGTCCTTCGCCGCGTTCGCGACAAATTCGGGGCTGTCCGCTTCGCCGGCGCTCAGAAAATTCACGATGCCGGAAAAACCGAGGTCCATAAACGAGTCGATGAGCTCGTTCAAGTCGCCGTCCGCCGGAAACTGACCGACGTCCACGCCGGCGAGCAGGGGGATGGACTCCGTCGCCGCGAACTGCTCGCGGAACATTTCCTTCACGATCTCGTTCGTGGGTCGCTCCGGCGCGGCGATGCTGGGCAGACCGCGCTGGCGCATCAGACCGGTGTGCAGTATCATGATGAGGTCCGCGCCGCCCATCTCGGCGGCCTTGGCGTTCAGACCGCTGCCGGTCGCCGCGACGAGAAGGGCTCTGCCCTGCTCCATCTGGCTGCGCAGCCGCTCCAGAATTCCCGCGCGCGTGCTCTGCTTTCCCATCCCTTTTTCCGCCTTTCGTGCAAAAATCCTAACTTTTTGACTCTAAACACAGTATAAAGCAAGAAAATCACCAAAACAATTTTCAATTGTGCGCGCCGCGTTTATTCTTCCCTGAACGGCGCGGCGCAAAGTGTTGAGCCGGAACAGAACACTTCCCTGTGAAAATAAAAACAGTCCTGCCCCCCGCTTTTTTCAAGCGGTGCGGCAGGACTTTTCCCCCTTCGGCGCGGGACTCAGGACAGATTCATCAGCCCGCGGAACAGCGCCTTATACACGATCCCGGCGACCTCCTCCGGGGAGTCGCGGAAATCGTTCCTCATCCAGTTTTCAAACAGATTCATCACGCCGCCGGCATGGAACGCGCAGGAGAGGTCCCACTGATCCTCCGGCACGCGCTTGTCGATCTCCAGCATGGTGCAGACGCTGCGCTTGATGTTCGCGGTATACTTCTGGCGGAAGTGGACGGACTCCGAGCCGGTGAGCAGCGCGCGGAAGATGCGCTTATTCTCCAGAATGTAGCCCAGCATCTGGGCGTAGGACTCCACATAGGTGTCCACGGAGGGCTTGCGCTTGAGCGCTTCGAGGATCGTCGCGGCGTTCAGCGTCATCACGCCGGAGAGAAACTCGTCCTCCACGCTCTCCAGAAGCCGGAAGATGTCCTCAAAATAGAGGTAGAAGGTCCCGCGCGAAACGTGGCTCGCGCCGGTGATCTCGCTGACGGAGATCTTGGAGAGCGGCTTTTGCAGATAAAGGTCGATGAACGCATCCCGGATAAGCTGCCGCGTGGCGGCGGTCTGCGGCCGCTTCTGCTCGTGTTCCTGCCTCTGATATGTCATAGCCTGCGCCCCTTTTCCTGTGAAGATCGGATACCATCGGTTGACAAAATATATTATATCCGATGCGCCCGGAATTGCAAGCCCAAGCACCAAGATTCCGGTGCAGAAAAAAGAGGAAAAGCGCAGAGACCGGCTTCCGGTCTCTGCGCTTTTCCCGATTTTTATGTGTTACCCTTTGCGGTGTTGATAGATGCGACAAGCATAACGCGGATGCCTGCGCACGCGGAATCAAGGGATTTATATTCCGATTCGGAGATATAATTTGTTTTATAAAGCAATTCGAGCCAATAGCCGGTTTCGTTTGCCTCCTTGAGCGCGATCTGAAGCTTCGCAATAAAGTCCGCTTTTCCGTGAGCATACTGCGCCTCTCGGATATTTGCGCCGATAGAGGTGCCGCTTCTGCCGATTTGGTTGGAGATGATAGACTCTTTCTTTTCCTTCAGATGTTTGACGAGCCCGATAATGGAAACGGCGAAATCCATGGATTGTGTCCGCAGCTTGCTCTCCGACATGGTGTCACCCCCCGACTTTTTGATTCAGTGAAGTTTGGGCTTCGCCCAAGTGAAGTAGTGGCTGGCGCCGCGGCGAAGTTTCGTGCTTCGCACGGAGTGAAGTTAAGTGTGCCACTCACGCCCGCAGGCACTTCACTGCGAAGCAACTTCACTCTGCGAAGCAGTACTTCACGTGCCGCAAGGCACACTTAGTTCGAAAAAGCTCTTTTGTCCTGCGGACAAAAGGGCTTTTTCGTGGTGCTCCAGCGGGGATTCGAACCCCGGCGAAGACAGTTGCCTTCGGCAGCCGCTTCGCGCTTATCCGCTTCGCTCAAAAAACGCTTCGCGTTTTGGTGTCCGGGGTTCGATGCAGCCGATAAACGAAATAAGGTCCGGCTGCCATTGGCAGCCGGACCTTATTTGTCATAGGGTGGCAGTGTCGATTTTCACACACTCCAAAAACTTCAATGTCTCTTCCTCCGTAAGCAAGCTTGGTCCAGCGTTTAACAGCGCCGATATATCAAGTTTCATATTTCTCCGCCATATACACGCTCGCGCGCGACTGGATGAGCGCCGCGGCTTCTTCGGCGGTCTTGTCGCCGGAGAGGAAGCTCTGCCCTCCGGCGTAGATGATGTCGTAGAGCGGGGCGTCGGCGTAGCTCTGGGCGGCGGTGATGTCGCGGAGGAGGGCGTCCAGCGCGGCGGTCTGGGTCTCGTCCAGCCGGCGGGCGGTCTGGCGCTCAAAGGCGGCATAGAGCACCGGGAAGGGCGCGTAAACATCCTCCAGTCCCGCGAGCTGCGCCGAGAGCGTGAGCGCGCCGCGCACCGCCTCCCACGCGCCGGTTTTTTCGGCGCTGTGGGTGGGAATGGCGTAACATGCGCCGTAGGGCAGGTAATAATGCCCGCCGCCCGCACCGACCGGGTAGCCGACGTAGACGAGCGGCTCGCCGTAGCGCGTGAACTGGCTCTGGACGACCCGCGCGTTTTGCAGCAGCTGCGGCACGAGCATCACCTCCGACGCCGCCGGAAGCTCCGTCGGCATCCCGTCGTTTCCGAACGCGCCAGCCCACTCCAGCAGCGCGGCGAAGTCGCCGTCATCGAAGCGGCAGGACGCCGCGGCGCGGTCCGTGAATGCCTCCGCGCTCAGCACAGCGAGGAAATGGAGCAGGTTCTCCCGCGTCATGGCGATCCCGTCCGGCGCGAGCGCGAACTCATAATCGCGCGCGGCAAAGAGCGCCTCCAGCTCCGCCGCCGACCAGCGCCGGCGTCCCGCCGCGTCCGAGGCGCGCATCGCGACCGTGTTGATCTCCACCTTTGACCAGAGCTCGTGCAGCTCCCCATGCCGCTCCAGCGCCGGGAGCAATCCCGGCAGGAAGCTTTCCCGCCCAAGCTCCGCGTCGGCGTCGAGATAGGGATAGAGGTCCTCGAAATACTTCGAGCTTGTGTCGAGCACGAGGTCGTCCGTCTCGTCGCTGAAAAGCTGATGCGTAAACACGACGAGGTCCGGCGAATTTGCGCCGCTCAGCTCCGCGCGGAGGCGGGGCAGGTCGGTCGCCTTATATAACTCGCAGTCATAATAATATTCGCCGTCCGCGGCGTTCAGCTGCTCAAAGCGGCTCTGCAAGCCGCCCGTGCCGAGCAGCGCGACGCGGACCGTGCTGCGCCCGCCCTGCACGCGCTCCGCGAGGTGGGCGAGGCGAAGCCCGTCGCTGCCCGCGACGGTGTAGGCGTAAGCGCTTTCACCGAGGCGGCAGAGGTAAGTACAATTCCCCGGCGCGATCTGGGCTTCAGTCCAGTGGAAGACCGGCTCGCAGGACTCACCGAAGCGCAGCTCAAAAAAGTCCGCGCCGTCGTTCGCTATGTATTCGCCGTTGAGCCCCTGCGCGACGGTCCAGCTGCCGAGCCCGACGCCGAGCGGGTCCGCGCCCGCCGCCTCCAGCTCCGCGCCGGAGGGCAGAAGCACGAAGTGCCCCGCCGCGGCGGGGATGTCCTGCCACGCGAGCACGGGTCCCTCCGCCGTCGGCGAGACGGATTCGACGAGGCAGCCGTCGGACATTGAAACAAACGAAATAAGCGCGCCATCCCGGTCCGTGAGGGCGTAATAGTTCCCCGCCCAGACGACGAAGCCGCCGTCGAACACCGCGAGCCCCTCCGCGCGCTCGGCGGGAAAGCCTTGCAGCGTGATCTCGCGCAAAAACGCGCCGTCCGCGCCGTATTCGCGGACGGTAAACACCGCCGTGAGCACGAAAAAGCCGTCCTCGCCCGCCGCAACGCCGCAGATCGCCGCCTCGCCCGCGTCCAGCAGCCGCATCTCGCCGAGCGCGGGCGCGCTGTCCAGCGACCAAGCCGCAAGCCCCAACACCGGCGCGCCGCCGTCGTCGCCCGCGATGACGAGCGCATCCCCGACGCGCACGACCCCCACCAGCTCCGCCGGAGCCGGCAGCGGGTAGACCGTCTCGGTCCGCACCGCCATAGACGCCGTTGCCACCGGCGTCTCCGCGGGCGCAGTCTCTACCCCGCAGCCGCTCAGCAGCAGCGCGAGCGCAAGGGTGAGTGTGAGCAGTTTTTTCATGGTTGTCACCTCCTTCGACGCAGTTGGTATGCCCCTTGGCTCTCCCTCTGGGAGAGCTGTCGCCGCAGGCGACTGAGAGGGTCTCTCCCGGCCTCAGCTGCACGTTCTGGCGGTTTGAGACTCATTCCGTCTCTGCGTAAAGCAGCCCCAGCGAAACCGTGTCCGCGCTGGCGATCTCGTTCCTGTCCGCGTCAAACAGCCGGATCTCCTGCGTGTCGCAGAGCAGATAGCCCAGATAGTCCCCATCCGCGTCAAACAGCGCAGCGACCGTCCCGGCTGTGCGGTTATAATTCGGGAATAAGAGCGCATAAGCGCCGTCTTGATACCCCAGACCGGTGAAAAAGGCATAGTCCTCGCGGTACAGGTCCATAAACGGCATTGTCTCCCGGATGTCGGAGAGCCGGAACAGAACGGAAAATTTCCCTGTGTAGGGGTCCAGCCTCACGATGTTCTCACCCTCCAGCCAGAGAAACGCACGCAGGGCAGCGCTCGCGGAAACGCCCGTGCCGGTCGGGAATCGAAGCTTGCTCAGCTCTCCGCTGTCATAGAGCGCGGTGAAGCGGAGCTCCTCCTGCGCCCCGTCCGAGGTGCAGAGCAGCGCCGTCGTATAGGCATCGTCAAAAAGCAGCTCCTCGCTGTGGCAGAGCACAACTGCGGTGCCGTTCTCGTCTATGAAAAATGCCTCCGGTGTCAGTATGCAGTCGCCGTTGTTCGGCTCCGGCTCGGCATAAAGCGCGCCGCCGCGCTCGATCCTGCATAACGCGCCGTCATAGGACAGCGTGTAATCCTGAAAATACAGCGTGCGCTCCGCCGCCGCTTCCGTCGGCAGCGCGGAGTACTCCGGCATTTTACACAGGACCAGCCGGTCGGAGCAGAGCATCACCGGATAGAACTGCCCGTTCGCATCGGAGAGCCGGAACAGGACGTCCTCCGCCGGAACAAGAGTCCCGTTTGAAAGATCGACCGTGAGCGGGCAAGCAGCGATGTCCCCGTTCTCGTCGGCGGTGTAAAACAAAAAGCGCAGCTCGCCGGGCTTGCCCGCCTCTGTGCGCACCGAACCGCAGCCGCAAAGAAGCAGCAGTGCAAGCGCAAGAATAAAGGTGGTGGACCGTTTCATTTAAGATCGTCTCCTTTCAGCAGACTGAGGTCGGGGGCGTAAAGCCCACGACCTTGCTGTTTCAGGTTGCTTTGATAACGTAGTACTCGTACACGGAATTGACAGACTGTCTCCCGGCGAGGTACATCTCCTCCGCATCCAGTTCAAAATCCGAGACCGGATAAAGATAGGTCTCCATGCCGTCCCGGACAAAGAGCTGGGACTCGCTCACGTCCTTTTTTACGTTGTCGACCGGGACAACGACATCCAGCGACAGCGCGGAATAGTCCTTGGAAAAATCAACGACCTCCTCCGCATAATAATCAACAGCCGCCCGCAGACTTTGGATCCCCCCGGTACCTGCGGTCACCCCGTCGTACAGTCCGCGGACAAACGGAAGCTCCTCCACGGAGTCGGCCTTCAGCTGGGTCTGGCAGCGAATTGCCACGGTGTAGCTCGTTTCCGTTCCGTCGTCAAACGTGCGGATGATCTCGGCATGAAAATCCCGAATGTTGTAAAACGCTCCGTAGTTCCCGACAAACCAGTTCGTGGCTTTCTCAAGCACGCTTTCTTCCAGAATGGAAACACCCGTCGACGGTCCGGCTGGATCAAGATCCGCCGATGCAGAAAAGCCAAAGCAGCCCATGATCAAACAAATCAACAGTAAAACCGAGATATAAATTTTCTTTTTCATGAATTCCCTTCTGATCTGAATTATGTATTTCTTACACCCTGCATATCATCCTCACGCACGCATAGGCATCACCTCCGTCACTTTTTGCACTCACCATGCCACGCAAACGCTAAAGTGCTATAGCATTTTGAGTAAATATGAACTTGTGCGAAATGCCAGTAAACAGAAGATCTGAATCCACGACAGGCTCACGCATCGATGGAGACTTTTGCCCCTCACGCCCCATAGCGCTCCGCCATGTACACGCTCGCGCGCGACTGGATGAGCGCCGCGGCTTCTTCCGCGGTTTTGTCACCGGAGAGGTAGCTCTGGGCGCCGGTGAGGATGATCTGGCGGAGAGGCTCATCGGCGTAGTTAAGGGCGGTTTGGATGTCCGCAAGCAGCGCGTTCAGCTTCTCCGCGTCCTCCGGCGCGAGGGCGGCGGAGAGTCGGCTGAGCGCCTCGGCGTTCACCGGAAGCCCCTCCGCCGTGCCGTCCTCCGCGGCGCGGAGCTGCTCCGCGAGCGAGAGGCTGCCGGAGATATAAGCCCAAGCCCCGTCCTTGCAGCGCCCCGCGGCGGGGATCGCCATGCACTCGCCCGCGCTGACGTAATAGCTCTCGCTCTGCGCGCCGACGGGGTAGCCGACGAAGGCATAGGGCTCGCCGAAGCGCTCGCGATAAGCCGCCGCGCCGCCGACGTCGCGCAGCGTCAGACATTTCAGCAGTGAATCCTCCAGATGCCACGGCAGCGAGGGATAGACGTCCTGTCCATAGGGCGCGTCGCTGCCCGCGGCGGCGATCCAGTCCAGCAGCGCGGCGAAGCCGCCGTCGTCGAAGCGGGCGGAGGCGGTCTCGCGGTCGGCATACTCGCTGACCGCCACGGCGGAGGTCAGCGCCAGCAGCAGCTCGCGCCCGATCGGATATTCAAACACCGCCCGATACTGCTCGCTCTCCGCCACGGCTCGCAGGCAATCCGCCGCGCCGAGCCCCGCCTCCGGAACGTCCGCCTCGCGCGCCAAAATGGTCTGGACGCAGACTGAAGACCAGAGCTGGGTCAGCCGCCCATTCACGGTGACGGCGTCCAGCAGCCCCGGCAGAAAGCTCTCCCGCGAGAGCGTCGGGTCGTCGTCCAGATAGGGAAGAAGGTCGTCGAAAAGCGCCGAGTCCGTTGGGATGTAATAGCCCTCCATGTCCCGCAGCCCGATGTTCTGCGGGTTTGGGAACAGCAGCAGGTCCGGCGCGTCCGTGCCGCTCGCGAGCTTCGTGAGCAGCAGCTCGCGCTGGGAAAAATCGTAAAACTCGCAGCGGTAGACCCAGTCGCCGGAGAGCGCGGCGCAGCGCGCCTCATATTCACGGAAGCGGCTGCTGTCGTCAAAGACCGCGACGCGCACCGTCCGCGCAGCAGCGGCGTCCGCTTCAAAGAGCACATGGAGCCCCGCGTCGCCCGCGAGGGTGTAGACCGCGGCGCGCTCTCCGAGGCGGCAGACGCCGCCGCAGGCGGAGCCGATCGCAGCCCCGTCCGCGTTCCAGAGCAGCAGCCGCTCGCCCGCGCCGGTCGCGGGGTCCACGGCGTAAAAGCCCTCACCGTCGTTCACAAGATACTCGCCCGCAAGCCCCTGCGACGGCGACCAGCTCGCGCTCAGGACCGTGCTGACGCCGAAGCTGTCCGCAATGGGCTCCGGCTCCAGCGGCGAAAACGCGCCGTCGCCGAGGGTAAAAAGCCCCGTGTGCAGCCCGCCGTCCACCCACTGCACCGCGGCACACCAGTGATCCCCGGCGCGCACAGCGGAGAGAAAGCCCGCATCCGCGCCGAGCGCAGCGAGCGCCGCGTCCAGATACTGCGCGCCCTCCGCCTCGCCGTCGCGCCAGCGCAGCAGCGCCGCCGTCTGGCAGGCGTAGAGCAGCAGCTCGTCGTCCGGTCCCGCGGCGATGCCGAGCATCTCGCCGGCGCGCCAGTCCCGCAGTGCCATCTGTCCGAGCAGCGCACCGTCCGCCGCATATTTCAGCACGCAGTAGCGTCCCTGATAATCCTCATTGCGCACGATCTCGCGCGATGCGTTCAGCTGCGAGGCTGGCTCCTCGCCGGTCAGGACATAAAAACAGTCCTCCCCGGCGGCGACGCCCCAGAGCCGCGCCTCGTCCGCCGCCTCCGGCGCAGGAAGCGCCAGCAGCCGCGTCTCGCCGAGCGTGAGCCCCTCAGCGCCGAGCGACCAAGCCGCAAGCCCCAGCATCGGAGAGCCGCCGCTCTCCCCGCCGAGCAGCAGCGTGTCCCCGACGCGCGCGACCCCGACCAGCTCCGCCG
Organism: Pseudobutyrivibrio sp.; assembly: GCA_963605115.1. GTDB lineage: Bacteria > Bacillota > Clostridia > Oscillospirales > Oscillospiraceae > SVKR01. Next base: position 26,956 of record CAVCTM010000011.1, read on the forward strand.
GAGCGGGAAGCGGGTAGACCGTCTCGGTCCGCACCACCGTGGACGCCGCCGTCGCCGCCGTCGCCTCCGGTGTCTCCGCAGGTGCGCTCGGCACCCCGCAGGCGCTCAGCAGCAGCGCGAGCGCGATGGTGAGTGTGAGCAGTTTTTTCATAAGGATAACCTCCCCAGCCTGAAATCTCGAAAAGGGTGCGGCGATGCTCGCCGCACCCTTACATTTTGTTTCAGGTCACATAATCACAGCCAATGTAGGCGTCTACCACATAGCCCCTGCGAGTCGGGCTCTGCGCCGTCTGAATATAGCGATACACCGTAGAGCCGAGGTCGGAAAAGACCTTTGTAGAGCCGGGGAAAACGCCTTCGTTTTCTTCGACCAGAATATCGGTCAGATTTCCATAGCTGTCGCGAAGGTTGACCGTATAGAGCATATAGTAGGAATAGCTCCCCCGTGCCGCGGCAAAAGAGGGGACCGCGATTGCGAAAACGAGGAGGAAGCACAACAGGATGGAGATAAACTTTTTCATCTTTTTCCACCCTTTCTTTCATCAAAGTCTTTATTTGTTTCCTCTTGGCAGAATATGTTCTGTTACGCACGCATAGGCATCACCTCCACCGCTTTTTCGTCCTTACCATATCACATAAAAATCTGAAATTCCATATCGTCCCGCGTTAGAAAAAAGTAACGCAGAACGCTATGGACATTTCGCGGAAGGTATGATATAATACTAAGGTTGATCCCCCGCCGGCAGTGTCGGCGGGGGATCTTTGCGCCGCACGCCCCGCAGCGGTCTGCGCATCTTCAACTGCTTGCACTTTGGGGCGGGGTATGGTATAATGCGGCACATCGGAAGGAGGCGGGACGGCGATGAACGAGATCGCGATCGGGACGATGATCCGAAAGGAGCGCGAGGCGCAGGGGCTCACGCAGCATATGGCGTGGAGGACGGGGTAAAGCTCCTGCTGGATGCGATCCGTCTGACGTCGCCGAAATTTGATTTGCAGAACATCGCGTGCGGACTTTACTCTGAGACCGAGATCAAGCTGATCAACAACATTGCGGTCCTGTATCTCCGAAACGGGATGCATCTCGATTCTGTCCATGTTCTGCGGCGCCTCCTCGCATATTTGGACGGCCACACGAAAAAACTGTCGCCGGTCCGCGTCCAGCTTCCCATGGTGCTGTTCAACTACGCCCGCGAGCTTTGCGAGTTGGGCTGTTACGACGAGTCGATCGACGCGGCGGAGCGCGGACGGAAGATCTGCGTCAACTACGGGCATTATCAGCATCTCCCCGACCTGCTCGCGATTCTTGCGGAAGCCTATTGCCGCAAGGGTGACATGGAGCGGGGCATCAGGCTTTACAGGCGGGCTTACGGCTTATATGACGTGCTTGAGGATGAGCACAACAAGCGGCTCATCTGGAACGAGGCAAAGGAATTGGCGGGAATAGCTTTAGAGTGAGCGGCAAACGCCGCTCACTCTAAAGCTGTTCCATAATTTAAAACCCTTCCTCCTTCCCGTCCGGCAGCTCGTCCCCGTTCGGCTCCGCCGGGGTCTCGCCGCCCTTGTCCGGGTCCTTCGGCCCGATGGGCTGGGCGGTCTCCGTCGGAACCGGCGGGCCGGGAACATCCGCCGCGGAAGCGAGCTGAAGCCCCGCGGTGATCGTCATGGCTGCGCAGAGGATGAATGCAAGCGCGGTGGTGATGAGTTTTTTCATCGGTAAAATCTCCCTTGTGAAATGTTTTGGGAATCTCCCCGCCGCGAAAAGCGGCGGGGAGACGACGCATAAGCTTAACCGGCCTCGTACAAAACGCGGATGATCTGCTCGCCCGACTGCATCCAGATGATATGCCACTGGGTGCTCTCCGGAAGCGTTTCCGCGGGGGTCAGCGCGCCGTCCCGGAGAATGTAGGTAAAGTTCATCGCGCCGAGCGTCGACACATCCGCCGCCGGGGAAAGGGAAACCGTCAGGTCCCAGCTTCCCTTGAGCGGCAGGAACTGCCGCCAGTTGCAGTCGTCCAGCTCCAGTAGAAGTGCCCGGAGCGTTTCGCGGGAGATGCGGCGCGCGAGGAGTGTTTCATCGTCCTGCACGCCTTCGGAGCGGAAGCGCTGCCCCGCGTTATTCAGCTGATAGCTGCTTTCGGTCGTGACCCCGCCGTCCTCGCGCAGCGTGCTGAAGGCAAAGCTCTGGAAGCTGCGCGCATGGAAATCCAGATAGAATGCATGGATCTCGCTGCCGTCTGGTGCGCTGCGCTCTATCTCGTCGCAGAGCGCGGCGAGCTCATCCGGCGAAAAGTCTGGCGGGGCGCTTTGGCTCCCGATGGGCAGCAGCACAAGCGCCAGAATCGCAAACGCGACCGAGAGCGCGGCGGTGACGATCCCGCCAGCGCGCTTGCGCAGTGCGGCGCAGATCAGCGCCGCGGCTCCCGCGGCGATCGCGCAGCAGATCGCGAGGATCGGAAGTGTGTAAGCAGATGACATAGGTCCTCCTTCCAAAAATCGAAAAATGTTCTTTTCGGCTTCCCGTTTGTCTTATCTCATCTCACCATAGCATATAAAAAGCCATAGACAGCCTCCGGCTTTTCCCGGCGTCTCACTGCTCCGCCGCACCGGGCGCGGCGAGCTCCGTGACGGTGAGCCTCCCCTCGGCGGCGGTCATCTGATACACTTTTCCGCCGATCGCTTTGACCATGCTCCGCGCCGGGAGCGTCTCCTGCGAGAGAACGCCCCCGTCCTCGCCGATGAGCAGGACGGACGCCTTTGCCTCACCGGGACCGTCCGTGTCCGCCGCGAGCGCGGAGACCATGACGCAGCTGCGACCGGCTGCGTCCTTTCCGAGATACTCCGCGCCGCAGACCCAGTCCGTCAGCGTGAGCTCGATCGTCTCCAGCGTTTCCCCGTCCGCGCCCGCCACGGTGAGGACGCAGCCATGCCCGAAGGCGCCGCCGTCTTTCACCAGCTTGGTCTTATAAACGGTCTCCGCGTCGAACGGGAAGCCGGAATAAGCCGCGTCATCGCGGAGGGCGCCGTCCTCATAGACCAGCCTGTGCGTCGTGCCGTCGGCGCTGTCGGACAGGGTGATATAGAGCGCGTCCCCGACCGCCTTGAAGCCGAGCACCGCCGCCGTGCCGATGACGGCGGAAACGTCGATCACGGTTCCCTCGGCTCCGTCCGTCAGAACAAGGACGTCAGAGCCGCTGCCGAGCACATACACCGTGCCGTCCGCAGCCGCCAGCCTCGTCCCGAACATGCCGTAATCGGAGAGCTCGATCGCGCGGCACGTGCTGTTTTCATACGCATAGACGCGGCATTTCGCGGTGTCGAGAAGATAGACCGTATCGCCGTCGACCGCGAGATCCGCAGGACCGTAACGGTTTCCCTCAAAATCCTCGTTGTAGGTGATCTCGTCCCCGCCGCCCGGCGCATATTCGCCGGAGAGGTCGAGCAGGACCCGGTCCTCCGCAGGCTCGGTGCGGTCCGTCCCGCACGCGCCGAGGCTCAGCACGACCGCGGCAAGAAGGAGCAGGCTCAGAAGCTTTCTGCGTTTCATTTCGACGATCTCCTTTCGGCTGGTTTTTCACCCTCACCATAACACACAAAAATCCGGCTGTCTATGACATCTCGCGCAAATTTAAATTTGCTTGAAATGCCATAGACAGCGGTCGCTGCGCGTGATATAATGTTAAGGTTGATCCCCCGCCGGATACGTGCCGGCGGGGGATCTTGCGCTCTGCGCCCCGCGGCGGTCTGCGTTTCTTCAGCTGCTTGCGCTTTGGGGCGGGGTGTGGTATAAGGCGGCACATCGGAAGGAGGCGAGGCGGCGATGAACGAGATCGCGATCGGGACGATGATCCGAAAAGAGCGCGAGGCGCAGGGGCTCACGCAGGTGATGCTCTGCGAGGGGATATGCGACATCGTGACCCTCTCCCGGCTGGAAACCGGGCAGACTGTGCCCGTCATGCACAGGCTCAAGGCGCTGCTGCAAAGGCTCGGTCTCCCGGAGGAGAAAGCCTACGCGCTCGTGGGTGACAAGGAGCTGCGGTTCAGCGCGCTGGAACGCGAGCTGAACCGTCTCCATGTTCATTTTGAGAGATCGGGCGGCGCCGACGGCGCGGCGCTCCGGGCGGAGGCGCAGGAGATCTACAGCCAGCTCGAAGCGCTCACGGACGGGAAGGACCGCATCGCGCAGCAGATCATTCTGCGGTCGAAGTATCTTCTCGGCACGGACAAGGGACCCTACGGCTTGGAGGACGGGTTGAAGCTCCTGACGGATGCGCTCCGACTGACCGTTCCGCGGCTCGATCTGGAGCACATCTCCGGCGGGCTTTACACGGAAAACGAGGTCAGATTGATCAACAGCGTTGCCCTCTGCTATCTTCGGAACGGGGAACACCACAAAGCGGTCGACATATTGGCGCAGCTCTTCCGGCACATGGAGCGACAGGCGCAGAAGACTTCCCAAAGCAAAGGTCTCCTGCCCATGGTCGCGTTCAATTATGCCCGCGAGCTCTGTGTCGTCAAGCGCTATGAGGAGGCGGTCGAGATCGCAGAGCGAGGTCAGGATATCTGCATTGATTACGGTCATTACCTGTTCCTGCCCGACCTTCTCGCGGTTCTTGCAGAGTGCTATTACTTCTTGAACAAGCCGGGCAAAAGTGCCGAGCTTTATCAGCAGGCAAACTTGCTCTATAAGATCGTCAGGAATGAGCACGACCGAAAAACGATCCAAGCCGAAGCGAAAGAACGCCTCGGCTTGGAGATGATGTAAATCGGATCATGCAGAAGAATCGTTCAGTCTGTCCCACCCTTCCCGTCCGGCAGCTCGTCCCCGTTCGGCTCCGCCGGGGTCTCGCCGCCCTTGTCCGGGTCCTTCGGCCCGATGGGCTGGGCGGTCTCCGTCGGAACCGGCGGGCCGGGAACATCCGCCGCGGAAGCGAGCTGAAGCCCCGCGGTGATCGTCATGGCCGCGCAGAGGATGAACGTGAGCGTGGTGGTGATGAGTTTTTTCATCGGTAAAATCTCCTTTGTGAAATGTTTTGGGAATCTCCCCGCCGCGAAAAGCGGCGGGGAGAAACGCCATTTTACCTCTCTGCGTCGGCACCATATTCCTGACTG
>CAVCTM010000012.1:0-31494 GCA_963605115.1 Pseudobutyrivibrio sp.
GGACGGGCGGTGGAGAGCGTCGCGGCGGCGGCGGCGAAGCGGGCGACGGCGGCGAGCTCCCCGGCGCCGAGGGCGTCCGGCGCTTTGCCGAGGGCGAGCAGGCGGCTCATCGCGCTGCCGCCGAAAATGTCGCCCGCGCCGGTCGTATCCCGCACGGCGATGCCGGCGGGCGCGGGGACGGACACCGCCGCGGCTGCGTTCGCCGCGAGGCAGCCATCCGCCCCGCGCGTCACGAACACGAGCTTTACGCCGTATTCCCCGATGAGCCGCCGCGCGCAGGCGGCGGGATCGTCGCCGAACAAAAACGCCGCCTCCTCGTCGCTGAGCTTCACGACGTCCGCCTGCGCGAGCCCCCAGCGCATCTGCTCGCGCGCCTCGGTCTCGCTGCGCCAGAGCGGGCGGCGGAGGTTCGGGTCAAAGCTGAGGAGCTTCCCGCGCGCCTTCGCGTATTCCACGGCGCGGCGCGTCGTCTCCCGCGCGGGCTCGTCCGTCAGCGAAAGGGAGCCGAAATGCAGCACGCGGGCGCGGTCGATGAGCGATAAGTCCAGCTCGCCGAAGCAAAGCCGGGTGTCCGCGCCGGGCTTGCGCGCGAAGGAAAACTCCCGGTCGCCGCGCTCGTCGAGCGTCACGAAGGCGAGCGTGGTGAACACGTCCTCCGCCGTCACGACGCCGCGCGTCTCAACGCCGAGACCGCGCAGCGTGGCGATGAGCCGCCGCCCGAAGGCGTCCGCCCCGACCTTGGCGAGCAGGGCGGTCTTTGCGCCGAATTTCGCGAGCGCGGCGAGGAAATTCGCCGGTGCGCCGCCGGGGTGGGCTGCCATGACGGGATACCCCCCCGCGTCGGCGGAGAGGCAGGTAAAGTCGATCAAAAGCTCGCCGAGGGCGACAACGTCCAGCTGATCGTCCATGCCGCTCACCTCGCCGCCGGATACTCGTTGCAGAGCAGACGGTAGGGCGGCTCGTCCTCCTCGATGGCGGGAAAACGGCCGACCGGCGGCTCGAAGCGGTTATCCGTATTGTCGTCGTTGCACTGGCTGACCTCGCCGAGCAGCACCGGACCCGTGCCGGGCTCGACGGTAAAATCGTGGTAAAGCCGCTGCTGGATGTGGATGCTCTCGCCCGGCGTCAGGCGGATCTGCGTCCCGGCGGGGACGCGGCGCGCCAGCCCGTCCGTGTGGACGGTCACGTCGGAATCGCGGTCGATCGACTCGTCCGGGAGGGAGTTATACACCCTGATGAGCACGTTGCCGCCGCCGCGGTTGATGATGTCCTCGGTCTTGAACCAGTGGAAATGGTTCGGCGCATACTGCCCCTCGCGCAGGTAGAGCAGCTTTTCGGCATAGACCTTCGGGTAGCGCTCCGCCATCGCGCGGTTTCCGTTGCGGATGGTGATGAGCGAAAAGCCCACGCGGTCAAAGTCGCCGAGGCCGTAATCCGTGATGTCCCAGCCGAGGGCGCAGTCGCGCACCTCGTCCCACTCATGTCCGAGCTCCGCCCACTGCTCCGGCGTAAAGGAGCAAAACGGCGGCAGATAGCAGCGGTATTCGCGGCACATGTTCTCCATCTCGCGCAGCGCGCGGTTTACTTCCGATCGTTTCATGGCCTTCCCGACCTCCTTCAGCCCATCACGAGTCCGCCGGACACGTCGATGACCGCGCCGGTGACAAAGGCGGATTCCTCGCTCGCGAGGAACTCCACGGCGGACACGATGTCCCGCGGCTCGCCGAGCCTGCCCAGCGGCGTCATCGCCGTGAGGCGGGCGCGCTCGGCGTCCGGGAGCGTGTCGTGCGCCGGAACGTCGCCCTCGATGGGCGCGATGCAGACGCAGTTTGCGGTAATGCCGCGGCTGCCCAGCTCGCGCGCGAGGGCGTAAGTCAGCGAAATGAGCCCGCCGCGGGCGCATGCCTGCGCCGCCGCGGGACGCCAGCCGCCCTGCCGCCCCTCCGCGGTCGTGAGGTTGATGACGCGCGCGGCGCGGCTGCGCTGTAAGTAAGGCAGCGCGTGGCGCACGGTGAAAAACGTGGTCTTCAGCAGGCGCTGGTTGCCGTCGTAGCGCGCCTCGTCCGTGTCCTCAAGGGGGAAGCTCTCGTGGGGTCCCGCGGCGTTCACGAGCACGTCCACGCTGCCGAAGCGCTCCGCGACGGCGGCGAACGCCGCGTCATAGCCGCTCTCGTCCGCGCTGAGCCCGACGGCGTGGGCGCGGTACTCCGGCTCCAGCGCGTCCACCGCGCCCTGTCCTTTTTTGAGGCTGGAGCTGAAAAACGCAACGTTCATCCCCTGCTCGATGACGCTCCGCACGATGGCGAGCCCGTTGTTTCCGGCTCCGCCGGTGATGACCATGGTCCTGCCCTGCAATGTCAGCATGGCTTTGCCCTCCCATTTTATTTTAAATGATCCGGAGCCGGCGGACGCATCCGCCGGCTCCATCATTATACACTGTACGCCCCGCAAAGCGCAACGGGGGATTTATTCGTTCTTTCCCGCGGATTTATGCGCGCGGATCGCCGCGGCGAGGCGGGGAGCGACCTCGAACAGATCGCCCGCGATGGCGTAAGACGCGGCGGCGAAGATGGGCGCGCCGGGGTTTTTCCCGACGGCGACGATCGTCGGCGCGCCCTGCACGCCGATCAGGTGCTGCGCCGCGCCGGAGACGCCGAGCGCAACATAAAGCCGCGGGCGGATGATCGCACCGGTCTGACCGATCTGGCGCTCGCCTCCGAGCAGCCCCGCCTCCACGACCGGGCGCGTTGCGCCGACGACGCCGCCGAGCGCCGCGGCAAGATCCTCCGCAACGGCGAGACCCCGCGCGCCGTCGCGCAGAATGCCGCGTCCGACGGCAACGACCGTCTCCGCGCCGGCGAGATCCGCCCCGGTCTCCGCCGGGAGCGGCTCCGTTTCGAGCAGCGCCGCGCGGCGGTCCTCCGGCGCAAAATGCACTGCCGCGCGCTCCACCGCGGCGATGCGCGCCGCCGACGCCGGGGCGCGTTCCGCCGCGCCGGGGCGCACCGTCGCCATCTGGGGGCGGCGTTCGGGGCATACGATGTCCGCCATCAGCCGTCCGCCGAAGGCGGGCAGCGTCATTTTCAGGCAGCCGGTCTCCGCGTCGAGCGCGAGCGCGGTGCAGTCGGCGGTGAGCCCGGTGCGCAGCCGCGCAGCCGCGCGCGGCGCGAGGTCGCGCCCCGTCGCCGTGGCGGGCAGGAGCAGTATTTCGGGCTGCTTTTCCTCCGCGAGAGAGCAGAGCACGCGGGCATACGGCTCCGTGGCGTAATCGGCAAGGAGCGGGTCGTCGCAGAGATAGACCCGGTCCGCTCCGGCGGCGCCGAGCGCCGCGGTCTGCTCCGCGCCGAGGCGGAAGCCGAAGAGCAGGGCGGAGAGCTCCGTCCCCCGCGCGTCCGCGAGACGTCTGCCCGTACCGAGGAGCTGGAGGCTGTCCTCCGTCACACGCCCGCCGCACTGCTCGCAGAGCACCCACACGCCGTTTCCTATTTGCGTCATCGTGCTTCACGCTCCTTTCCGAGAAGTCCCCGCTCGCACAAGATCGCGGCGAGCCGGGCGCAGGTCTCGCTCCCGCTGCCCGCAAGCAGCTCGCCCGCGGGGGGCGGCGGGGGCGGATAGACCGCACTGATCCGGGTCGGGGAGCCGGCGAGCCCCACCGCCTCCGGCGCGAGACCGAGCTCTGCCGCACCGAGGCGGCGGAGCGGCTTTTCAAAGCTCTCCACCACGCCGCGGACCGTCGGCAGCCGGGGTTCGGCGAGCTCCCGCGCGCAGGTGAGCAGACAGGGCGCCGGCAGCGCGAGGCGCACCGTCTCCCCGTCGCGCGCGCAGCGGACCGTGACGCCGTCGGGACTGCGGCTGAGCGCCGTGACCGCCGTCGCCTGCGGTATGCCGAGCTTTTCCGCGAGCTGGGGACCGACCTGTGCGGTCTCGCCGTCCGAGGCGGCGCGGCCGCAGAAAACGAAGTCCTCCGCGCCGAGACCGAGGCAGCGGACGGCGGCGGTGAGGCACTCGCTCGTGGCGAAGGTGTCCGCCCCGGCAAGCTCGCGGCCGCTGACGAGCACCGCCTCGTCCGCGCCGACGGCGAGGCACTCGCGCAGCGCCTCCTCCGCCTCCGGCGGACCCATCGTGAGGACCGCGACGCGCACGTCCGGGTCCCGTTCGCGCTCGCGCAGCGCGGCGGCGAGGGCAACGGCGTCGTCCGGGTTCAGCATCGCCGGCATAGCGGCGCGGTCGAGCGTGCCGTCCCGCCGCAGCACGGCGGCGTCGGTATCCGGCACCTGCTTGACGCATACGATGATCTTCATATCCGTTCTCCCTCCCCTCTCAGTTCACGCCGAGCGCGCCGGCGATGACCATGCGCTGGACCTCGCTCGTGCCCTCATAGATCTCCGTGATCTTCGCGTCGCGCATCATGCGCTCCACGGGGTAATCGCGGGTGTAACCGTAGCCGCCGAAGAGCTGGACGGCGCGTCGCGTCACGTCGCTCGCCGCTTCCGCGGCGAAGAGCTTCGCCATCGCAGCGTCCGCGGAGTAGGGCGCGCCGCTCTGCTTTTTCAGCGCGGCGGAGTAGACAAGGTATTTTGCCGCCTCCATGCGCGTGTGCATGTCGGCGAGCTGGAACTGGGTGTTCTGGAACTGGCTGATGCGTTTGCCGAACTGCATGCGCTCGCGCGTATAAGCCACCGCCTCCGCCACCGCGCCCTCGCCGATGCCGAGCGCCTGCGCCGCAATGCCGATGCGCCCGCCGTCGAGCGTCTTCATCGCGAGGGCAAAGCCCTTGCCCTGCCGTCCGAGCAGGCGGTCTTTCGGAATGACGCAGTTTTCAAACACGAGCTCGCAGGTGCTTGAACCGCGGATGCCCATCTTTTTCTCGCGCTTGCCGACGGAAAAGCCGGGGTCCGTGCGCTCGACCAGAAAGGCGGAGATCTCCTTGCTGGGGCGCCCGCGGCGGTCCGTCACGGTCCCGGTGACGGCGATGACGACGAAAAGGTCCGCTGCGCCGGCGTTCGTGATGAAGATCTTGGAGCCGTTCAGGACCCAGTTTTCCCCGCTTTCGTCGGGGACGGCGGTGGTCTGCTGCCCCTGCGCGTCCGTGCCCGCGCCGGGCTCCGTGAGCGCGAAGGCGCCGAGCCATTCGCCGGAGCAGAGCCGCGGGAGATACTTCGCCTTCTGCTCCGGCGTTCCGTTTTCAAAGATCGGCGCGCAGCAGAGGCTCGTGTGCGCCGAGAGGATGACGCCCGTCGTGGCGCAGACTCGGCTGAGCTCCTCCACGGCGAGGACATAGCTCAGATAATCCGCGCCCGCGCCGCCGTACTCCTGCGGGAAATAAATGCCCAGCATGCCGCGCTGCGCCATCTTCCGCACCGTCTCGGCGGGGAAGCGCTCCGTCTCGTCTGTCTCGGCGGCGAGGGGCTTCACCTCCTTTTCCGCGAAATCGCGGAAGAGCTTTTGCAGCATCGCCTGCTGCCGTGTCAGCTGAAGATCCATCTTTTCCGCTCCTCACTTGCTGTAATCATAAAAGCCTCTGCCCGTCTTGCGGCCCAGCAGCCCGCCGGCGACCATCTTGCGCAGTAGCAGGCTCGCACGGTATTTGCTGTCGCGCGTCTCCTCATAGAGCACGTCCATGATCGCAAGACAGACGTCCAGCCCGATGAAGTCGCCCAGCGTCAGGGGACCCATCGGGTGGTTCGCGCCGAGCTGCATCGCCTTGTCGACGTCCTCCACGCTCGCGACGCCGGTCTCCACGAGCTCGACCGCCTCGTTGATCATCGGGATGAGCAGCCGGTTCACGACGAAGCCGGGCGCCTCGTTGACCGCGACGGGCTCCTTGCCCAGCTCGCGCGCGATGGCGGAGACGGTCTCGTAGGTCTCGTCGGAGGTGTGGGCGCCGCGGATGACCTCCACGAGGCGCATCACCGTGGCGGGGTTGAAAAAGTGCATGCCGATAAAACGCTCCGCGCGCCCCGTCGCCGCGGCGAGCGCCGTGACGGAAATGGAGGAGGTGTTGGTCGCGAAGATCGTCTCCGGGCGGCAGATGCCGTCCAGCTCGGCGAAGATGCCCTTTTTGATCTTCTCGTTCTCCACCGCCGCCTCGACGACGAGATCGGCGTCCGCCGCGGCGGAAAGCGCCGTCGTGAAGGCGATATTCGATTCGATCTGCGCGCGCTGCGCGCCGTCGATGCGGCGCTTGCTCTCCAGCTTTCCGAGGCTGCGCTCCAGCCGCGCGCGGGCGCGGTCCAGGATCTCGTCGCTGATGTCCCGCACCGTGACGGACCAGCCGCCGCGCGCAAAGACCTGCGCGATCTCCAGTCCCATCGTTCCGCCGCCGATCACCGTTACTTTTTTCATCATAAACACACTCTCTTCCTTCCAAATTTTTGATTTACCGATTGACAAAGCGCTTCTCCGCGCGCTTTTCGAGGAAGGCGCTCATGCCCTCGCGTTTGTCCTCCGTACCGCAGGTGACGCCGAACGCCTCCGCTTCAAAGGCGGCAGCCGTCGCCATGTCGGTCTGGAGCCCGAAGCGGACGCAGCGCTTCGACTCCGCAACGGCGATGGGCGCGTTTGCGGCGATCGTCTCCGCGAGCGCGAGCGCGCGGTCCAGAAGCTCGGTCTGCGGGTAAACGGCGCTGACGAGACCGAAGCGCTCCGCCTCCGCCGCGCCGATGATGCGCGCCGTGAACAGCAGCTCCATCGCGCGCGACACGCCGATGATGCGCGCGAGCCGCTGCGTTCCGCCGAAGCCCGGCGTGATGCCGAGCCCGGTCTCCGGCTGACCGAACTTCGCCTTTTCGCCGGCGAGCCGGATGTCGCAGGCAAGGGCGAGCTCGCAGCCGCCGCCGAGGGCGAAGCCGTTCACCGCCGCGATGACGGGCTTCGCCATCGTCTCCAGCCGGGCGAACACCGCGTTGCCGCGCGTGGAGAAGCGCCTGCCCTCCGCGGAGGAGAAGCCCGCCATCTCCGCGATGTCCGCGCCCGCGACAAAGGCGCGCCCCGCGCCCGTGATGACAACGGCGCGCGCCGCGTCGTCCGTCTCCGCGCGGGTGATAACGGCGTCCAGCTCATCGAGCAGGGCGGAGCTGAGCGCGTTGAGCGCCTCCTGCCGGTCGATCGTCACCAGCGCCGCACTGCCGCGCAGCTCATAACGCACAAAAGCCATAACCTTTTCCTCCTGTTTTCCGCCCTTTCGCAGCGGAATTGATAATTTTTTGACATATTCCTTCAAAAAACAGCGCCGCATCGCGCGGCTGAGCGGGGAGAGAGGGGGTGCCCTGCGCCCCGAAAGCTTGTTATATTTTTGGCAAGCTCGCTACGGTTCTGCATTGTAGCACGTCTTTTCGAGATTGTCAAGAAAAAAACAAAGTTTTTTTCGTCTTTTTGATGTTTTTTTCTCCCGGAATTGAAACATTTCTGTAAAATTTCGTGTTTTTTATCGTTCCCGACCTTGACAGACATGGGTTGGACATGTTAAAGTAAAGTTTGTGCAAAAATGCACGAAATCTTTCCTGTCGCGGAGGAATATTGACCATGGAAATCGCCGATCAGATCATCGAACAGCTCAGACAGCTCCAGGTTATGATGCAGCGCATCGCCTTCCACTGCACCGGCTCCACGCCTTATCGCGGGCGCGGCCGGATCCTCAGCATCCTGCGCGAGACTCCCGTCACCAGCCAGAAGGAGCTCGCAAACCAGCTCGATATCAGCAAGCAGGCACTCGCCGAGCTGCTGCTCAAGATGGAGCGTGCAGGACTTATCAAGCGCGAGGCGGCAGACTGGGATCGCCGCGTCCAGAAGATCACCCTCACCGAAGCCGGCAAGCTCGCCGCCGACGAGATCACCGCGGAGCAGTCCGCTCTGCCGGGTCTCCTCGTCGACCTGAGCCCCGAAGAGCGCAAGAGCCTCCACTCCATGCTCAGCCGCATCGTCACCCGCGCCGCGGAGACCGACCAGCGCACGACCGAGGAGTTCCACACCCGCCGCTCCGCCGAGAAGTGACCGAAAAGCCCGATGCCGTTAGTCCGGAAGGACGAAAACGGAGGAATATGGGAACAAAAAAGAGAGAAGCAGCCGAAAGGCTGCTTCTCTCTTTTTGTCAACCGAGAGAAGCTTGTCATTGCACCGCGAGGCGCACAGTTTAAAGGCCTCCCTGTGTAAGGGAGGCTGTCAGCGCGCAGCGCTGACTGGAGGGTTGTAAGCTTCCGGGATATCCAAGCTTGGCGTTTGCACAGGCTTGGTAGCAACCCCTCAGTCGCGCTTCGCGCGCCAGCTCCCCTTGCACTTTGAGATCCTTTAAAGGGTACGGCTCCGCCGCGTTGATATGGCTTCACCCAAAGTCCGTGATCCGGCAGGAAAACACGCCGTTTTCCGCCTCCACGAGGGCGAAGGTGGGGCGGCGGGGATCGCCGATCGCGCCGGGGTTTAAGAGCTCGATGCCGCCGAGGGCGCGGTGGAGGGGAACGTGGGTGTGACCGAAAAGTCCGAGCGATGCGCCGGAGCAGAGCGTGCTCGTGGCAAAGCTGTCAAGCGATAGCTTCACGCCGTGGCGATGGCCGTGGGCGGCGAAAATGCGCACGCCGCCGAAGTCAAAAAGCGCGCTGTCGGGATAGTCCCGGTCCCCGTCACAGTTGCCGCGGACAATGGTGAGCGGCAGGGCGGGAAAGGCGCGCCGGAGCGCCTCGGCGTCCGGCGTCACGTCGCCGAGGAACACGGCGGCGTCCGGCGCGGTATCCCGGACGGCGGCGATCATACGCTCCGCCGCGCCGTGGGAGTCGGAAAAAACGGCAAGCAGCATTTTTGGCAACCTTTCTGTCGGTGGGGAATATATTGATAGCGGAAGGCGGGGTGAATTTTTTCATGGATCTTGCGGAAATGAAGCGTGCGCTGGAAAAGCAGAGCGCGCTGCGCGCCGCGGCGGAGAGCAGCGAGGGGCTATCGCTTGCAAAGCGGCTGGACGCCGCGGCACTGGAGCGCGCGGTGAAAAGCGGCGACACGGCTGCGATGCGCGCGGCATTGCAGAGCGTGCTCGCGACGGCGGAGGGCAGGGCGCTCGCCGAAAAGGTGCAGAAGGCGGTGAAAAAGCCGTGAGCGAGCTGGAGGAAAAGCTGAACGCCGTTCTGAACGACCCCGCGGAGCTTGAACGCGTCTCGCGCCTTGCCGCGGAGCTGATGGGCTCCGGCGGCGCGCCGGAAGCGGAGGCGGCGGACGGCGGGCTCAGCGGGCTCGGCGAAAAGCTCGGCGGGCTGCTGGGCAGCCTCGGCGGAAAGGGCGGCGGGGGCGGAAAGGCGGCGCTCGTCGCGGCGCTCGCGCCCTATCTCCATGACGGGCGGCGCGAAAAGCTCGCGAAGGCGGCGCGGCTTGCGCAGGCGGCGCATCTCGCCGGGGCGATGCTGCGGGAGGAGGGGAAAGGCGGTGGCGTATAACCGGTATCAGGGCAACTCCGGGCGCGTGCAGCGCGTGGAGGAGCCGCGCGGCGTGCCCTCCCCGCCGCCGCGGATGGCGCCGCCGCTGCCCGGTCCGGGAGAAAGAAGACCGCCCGGTCCGCTCAGCGGACTGAGCGGCGAGCTCGGCAGGCTGCTGAAAAAGCTCTCCCCGATGGAGCTGGAGACGGAGGACCTGCTGCTCATCGCGGTCCTCTATCTGCTCTATCGCGACAGCGGGGACGAGGATTTTCTGTTTATGATCGGGGGCTTACTGTTCCTCTGACGGCGGCTCGAACAGGCCGTCGTCCGGGGTGGAGATGTCCGGCTCGGAGGAGTGCATGGAATAGATGAGGATCTCGCCGTCGTAGGTCTGGAGCCCCATCAGAAGCCCGGTGTCCACCGAGACGTAGCAGAGGCTCTCATAGCCGAGCTCCCCGGCGCGCCAGCGGGCGTAAATGCAGTGTTCGCCGCCGAAGTCGGTGTAGCCGGCATCCGTGATGTCGTCCGGGTCGGCGCTCAAAATGTCCTCATAGCGCAGCAGGGTCTGCCATGCGTCGCTGTCGCCGGGGCGCGCCGGTCCGCGGTAAGCGCCGTCGGTCCCGGCGTACCAGAGCCATGTGCCGTCGGCGCGCAGGAGGATGTTTTTCTCCTCGTCCCCGCCGCGGATGACGATGCGCGTATTTTCGCCGCGGACCCAGACGTCCAGCTCGTCCGCGCGGCTGCCGCCGGACCAGAAGAGCTCGGTGTAGAGCGTGCGCGCGTAGCTGCCGGGGCGCGCAAGCGTCGCGATCGCCGCCTGCACGGTCGCGGGCGTGACGGCGATCTCCTCGCCGGCGGGATCGTCCGCAACGCCGCTCGGCGCGCCCGACGCGGTCGGCGCGGGGGGCAGCACGACCGGCGGCGTCTCCGGGTTTGCGCCCGGCGCGAGCAGCCAGACGAGCCCCGCCGCGGCGAGCAGCGCCAGCACGAGCAGCACGGTGAAAAATGCGCCGCGTTTTTTCTTCATAGGGCTACGCTCCTTTTTTATTCAGGGCATACCATCGGCTGACAGGTGCGAAGCTGCTTTGGCGTGCCCCCGTTAACCGATGGTAAAATCGGCGGGCGGCTCGCTCCGGAGCCCGAAGCGGTATTCCAGCGCGTCCGCGATGCGCCCGCAGGCGCAGCCGTCGCCGTAAGGGTTCACGGCGTGCGCCATCGCAGCGTAAGCGTCCGCGTCCGTCAGCAGCCGCTCGGCGAGGCGCAGGATGTTGTCCCGCTCCGTGCCTGCCAAAGCGACGGTGCCGGCGGCGACGGCTTCGGGGCGCTCCGTCTCGCGCCGGAGGACGAGCACCGGCTTGCCCAGCGCTGGGGCCTCCTCCTGCAAGCCGCCGGAATCGGTCATGACAAAATAGCTCCGGTCCATGAGCTTGTGCATATCCGCCGCGTCCAGCGGCTCGATGAGCCGGATGTTTTTCGTATTGCCGAGCATCCGCTCCGCCGTTCCCCGCACGGCGGGGCTGGGGTGGACGGGGTAGACGACGGTGATTTCCGGGTGCGCCGCGGCGAGCGCGGCGACGGCGGAGAAGATCTGCTCCATCGGCGCGCCGTAATTTTCGCGCCGGTGGCATGTCATGGCGATGATCTTCCCGGAAAAATCGAGCGCGTTCAGCGCCGCGCTGGAAAAGGGCGCGTCGTTCACGGTGTAAGCCATCGCGTCGATGACGGTGTTGCCCGTGACGAAAACGCCATCCGTCACGCCCTCGCGGGCGAGATTTTCGCGGTTGCGCGCCGTGGGCGCGAAGTGCAGCTCGGCGAGGTCCGCGATGAGGCGGCGGTTCAGCTCCTCCGGATAGGGCGACCAGCGGTCGCCGGTGCGGAGCCCGGCTTCGACGTGGCCCACGTGCTGCTTTTCGTAAAACGCGGCGAGCGCGGCGGAAAACGCCGTCGTCGTGTCGCCATGGACGAGCACGACGTCCGGCTGCGCCTCGCGCAGCACCGCGCCGATGCGCTCCAGGATCTTCGCGGTGACGGAGGCGGGCGTCTGGCCCGGCTCCATCAGGTCGAGGTCATAGTCCGGCTTCACGCCGAACACGGCGAGCACGCTGTCGAGCATCTCGCGGTGCTGCGCCGTGACGCAGACGCGGCCTTCAAACGTATCGCGCTTTTGCAGCTCCAGCGCGAGGGGGCACATTTTGATCGCCTCCGGACGGGTGCCGAAGACGGAGAGGACGCGGACGGGCTTCATGCCTGCTCCTCCTTTTTCTCCTGCGCCGCCTTTTCCGCCGCCTGCTGCTCCAGCATGCGGCGGTAAGCCTCGCTGCCGGGGGGCGGCTCGACCGTGATGTCGTGCGCCGGGTGCTCCAGCGTGCGGTAGACGAAGATGCCGACGGCGATGGCGATCAGAAGATCCACGGCGAGCAGAAGCATGCGCAGCTTGCCGGTCGTGCAGAGCACGACGGCGGTGAGTCCCAGCATCGCGGAGATGGAATAGAGCACGGCGACCGCCTGCTTCTGGCTGAGACCGTGGTCGATGAGCCGGTGGTGCAGATGGCTGCGGTCCGGCGTCATGGGGTTCTGCCCATGGATGAGGCGGCGGATGATGGCAAAGAGCGTGTCCAGCAGCGGCAGCGCGAGCGCCAGCAGCGGTACGAGGAAGGTCATCACCGCGTAGAACTTGAACATGCCCATGATGGACACCGTTGCGAGCACATAGCCGAGCAGCAGCGCGCCCGTGTCGCCCATGAAGATCTTCGCGGGGTTGAAGTTGAAGGGGATAAAACCGATGCAGGCGCCCATGAGCGCCGCTAAAATGACCGCCACGCCCGGCTCGGAGACGAGCAGCGCCACGGCGAGCATGGTCATCGAGCTGATGACGGAAACGCCGCAGGCGAGGCCGTCCAGCCCGTCAATGAGGTTGACCGCGTTCGTCACGCCGACGATCCACAAAATCGTCACCGGGATGCTCAGCACGCCGATGAGCAGGCTCTCGTTTTCGCTGAACACGTTGGGGTTCATCAGCACCTCGATGACGACGCCGTGGGTGACGGCGACGACCGCCGCGGCGATCTGGGCGAGCAGCTTGATCCAGTATTTCAGGTTCACCACGTCGTCCACCGCGCCGGTCGCCACGATGAGCACCGCGCCGATGAGGATGCCGCGCACCGGGCGCGTCACCGGCACGAACAGCAGCACGGAGACGAGAAAGCCGAGGAAGATGGCGATGCCGCCCATGCGGGGCGTGGGGTGGGCGTGGATGTGGCGCGCGTTGTCGGGAATGTCCATTGCGCCGACGCGGGAGGCGAAGGTCTTGACGATCGGCGTCATCCCAAAGGAGACGACAAGCGCCACGGCGATCGCGAGCAGCACGCGCAGCCACAAAGTCATGTCAGGGAACATATCTTAAAAAAACGCTCCTATTTCTTTTTATCTTTCCACGAAGCCGATCTTTTTATAGACCTTGCGCAGCGTTTTGTTCGCGACGTAGCCCGCCTTTTCCGCGCCCGCGCGGTAAACGCTCTCCAGATACGCCTTGTCCTTCAGGATGCGCTCGGTCTCCTCGCGGATGGGGCGCAGCGTCTCGACGACCGCCTCGCCGACGGCGGGCTTGAACGCACCGTAGCCCTTGCCGTCGAACTCGCGCTCGATCTCGTCGTAGCTCTTGCCGGTGACGGCGGCATAAATGTCCATAAGGTTCGCGACGCCGGGCTTTGCCTTTGCGTCGTAGCGCACGCAGCGCTCCGTGTCGCAGTCGGTGACGGCGCGCTTGAACTTGCGCATGATGTCCTCCGGCTTTTCCATCAGGAACACGCAGCCCTCCGGCGCGGATTTGCTCATCTTGCTCTCCGGCGCGCTGAGGCTCATCACACGCGCGCCCGCCTTGGGGATATAGGGCTCCGGGATCTTGAACACATCGCCGTAAATGCTGTTGAAGCGCTGCGCCACGTCGCGCGTGAGCTCGCAGTGCTGCTTCTGGTCCTCGCCGACGGGAACATAGTCCGGCTGGTAGAGCAGGATATCCGCCGCCATAAGCGCGGGATAGGTGAAAAGTCCGCCGTTGATGTTCTCCTTGTGCTTCGCGGACTTGTCCTTAAACTGCGTCATTCGGGAGAGTTCGCCGAACATGGTGTAGCAGTTCAGGACCCAGCCGAGCTCCGCGTGCTGGTGGACGTGGGACTGGATGAACAGCGTGTTCTTCTCCGGGTCGAGCCCGCAGGCGATATACTGCGCAAGCTGGGTCAGCGTGCGGCGGCGGAGGTCCGCCGGGTTCTGGCGGACGGTGATGGTGTGCATATCCGCCATGAAATAATAGCAGTCAAACTCCTCCGCCCGCGCGCCCCAGTTGCGGATCGCGCCGAGGTAGTTTCCGAGGTGCAGGTCGCCGCTCGGCTGGATGCCGGAGAGCATGACCTTTTTCTTTTCGACAGGTTCCATATCAATGATCGCTTCCTTTTCTCTATTTCGCGCGCATACGCATAACACTCTAAGCTGACAGTATAGCACAAGCTCCCGGTTTTTACAATTCATAATTGATTTTTTCGGGAATTTGGGATAGAATGGATTACCGCATTACATTAAATATATTTTGCATCATTTGTGCATAGCAGGAGGACAAGCTATCATGGCAGATATGGAATGGATCAACGCGCAGGAGCAGCGCATCCCTCACGGCAAGGTGCGCACGCGCTTTGCGCCCTCGCCCACGGGCTATATGCACGTCGGCAACCTGCGCACCGCGCTCTACACCTGGCTCATCGCGCGTCACGCCGGCGGCACCTTCATCCTCCGCATCGAGGACACGGATCAGGGCCGTCTCGTCGAGGGCGCGGTGGACGTGATCTACAAGACCCTGCGCGAGTGCGGTCTTGACCATGACGAGGGTCCGGACGTCGGCGGTCCCGTCGCGCCCTATGTCCAGACGGAGCGGCGCGATTTTTATAAGAAATACGCCGAGTGGCTCGTCGAGCGCGGACATGCCTATTACTGCTTCTGCGAAAAGACGGAGAGCGAAGCCGACAGCGGCGAATTTGACCGCGGGGACGATCCCTGCCGCGAGCTGCCGCTCGAAGACGCGCTCCGCCGCGTCGCCGCCGGGGAGCCTTACGTCATCCGCCAGCGCATCCCCCACGAGGGCACCACGACCTTCCACGACGAGAGCTACGGCGACATCACCGTCGAAAACAAGACGCTGGACGATCAGGTCCTGCTCAAGCGCGACGGGCTGCCGACCTACAACTTCGCAAACGTCATCGACGACCACATGATGGGCATCACCCACGTCGTCCGCGGCAGCGAATATCTCTCCAGCGCGCCGAAATATAACCTGCTCTACGAGGGCTTCGGCTGGTCCATCCCGACCTATGTCCACTGCTCGCCCGTTATGCGCGACCAGCACAGCAAGATGAGCAAACGCCATGGCGACCCCAGCTACGAGGACCTGCTGGCGCAGGGCTTCCTCTGCGACGCGATCGTGAACTATGTCGCGCTTTTAGGCTGGAGTCCGCGCGGCGAGATCGCCGAGCAGGAGCTCTTTACCCGCGACGAGCTGGTCGCCGCCTTCGACATCGCGGGCATCAGCAAATCCCCCGCGATCTTCGACATCGAAAAGCTGAAATACTTCAACAGCGCCTATATCCGCGCGATGACGCCGGAGGCTTTCGCGGCGGCGGCGGAGCCTTATATCCGGCAGGCGGTGAAAAACCCGGCGTATTCCGCCGCGCGCATCGCCTCCCTGCTCCAGCAGCGCACCGAGGTCCTGACGGAGATCCCCGAAAAGCTCGGCTTTTTCGACACGCTGCCGGACTATGACCCGGAGCTTTTTGTCCACAAAAAGAGCAAGACGGACATCCCCGGCTCGCTCGAAACGCTGAAACGGCTTCTGCCCGCCTTTGAAGCCGTCGAGGTCTGGGACGATGAGCACATCCTCGGCGTCATGACCGCGATGGCGGAGGCGGAGGGCGTCAAGAACGCGAAGATCATGTGGCCGGCGCGCATCGCCGTCGCCGGCGTCGCGGTGACGCCCGGCGGCGCGGTGGAGATCGCCCAGATCCTCGGAAAAGACGAGACGCTGCGGCGCATCCGCCTCGGCATCGAAAAGTTAGAGCGCGTCTGAGCGCGCGGGAGGGCTATGAAGCAAGACGATAAGCTGAATCTGACCATGCTCTGCGATTTTTATGAGCTGACCATGGGCAACGGCTATTTCCGGAGCGGACAGCGCGGCAGGATCACTTATTTCGACGTGTTTTTCCGCAAGGTGCCGGACGGCGGCGGCTTCGCCGTCTGCGCCGGGCTGGACCAGATCATCGACTATGTGCTGGACCTGCATTTTTCCGAGGAAGACCTCGCGTATCTGCGCGGGAAGGGGCTCTTTTCGGAGGAGTTTCTGGATTATCTGCGCCATTTCCGCTTCACGGGCGATATCTGGGCGGTGCCGGAGGGCACGCCCGTGTTCCCCGGCGAGCCGCTGCTGACCGTCCGCGCCCCGGCGATCGAGGCGCAGCTGCTGGAGACCTATATCCTGCTGGAGCTCAACCACCAGAGCCTCATCGCGACGAAGGCGAGCCGCATCTGCCGCGCCGCGCAGGGGCGCACGGTGCTGGAGTTCGGCTCCCGCCGCGCGCAGGGCACGGACGCCGCGATCACCGGGGCGCGCGCCGCCTTCATCGGCGGCTGCGCCGGGACCGCCTGCGCGCTTTCCGACCAGATGTACGGCGTTCCCGCCGGCGGCACGATGGCGCACTCGTGGGTCCAGATGTTCGACACCGAGCTCGACGCCTTCCGCGCTTACTGCGAGATCTATCCCACGAGCGCCACGCTGCTCGTGGACACCTATAACTCCCTGCGCTCCGGCGTGCCGAACGCCATCCGCGCGTTCAACGAGGTGCTGCGTCCCCGCGGCATCACGAAATGCGGCATCCGCTTCGACTCCGGCGACATGGCGTATCTCACCAAGATGGCGCGCAAGATGCTGGACGATGCGGGCTGGACGGAGTGTAGCATCACCTGCTCCAACGCGCTCGACGAGCGGCTCATCGGCGACCTCATCCGGCAGGGCGCGCAGATCGACGCCTTCGGCGTCGGCGAGCGGCTCATCACCGCCCGGAGCGAGAGCGTGTTCGGCGGCGTTTACAAGCTCGCCGCGGTCGAGGACGCGCAGGGCGCGATCATCCCGAAGATCAAGATCAGCGAAAACGTCGCCAAGATCACGAACCCCGGCTTCAAAAAGGTCTACCGCATCTATACCCACGAGCGCAAGTGCTTCGCCGACTATATCTGCCTCCACGACGAGGTGCTCGACGGCGGACCGCTGGAGCTTTTCGACCCGGACGCGACATGGAAGCGCCAGACCGTTACGGCTTACGCCGCGCGCGAGCTGCTCGTGCCGATCTTCGCCGGCGGCACGCTCGTCTACAAGCGCCCGACGCTGCCCGCCATCCGCGCTTACGCCGCGGCGCAGCTGGACACCCTCTGGGACGAGGTAAAGCGCTTTGATAACCCCCATAACTACTATGTGGACCTCTCGCCGAAGCTCTGGGAGCTGAAGCATCATCTGCTGGAACAGGGCAGAAGCCCGGAAAAGGAGCGTAAATTATGAACAACAGGAAGGGAAACCAGCGCCGCGAGGCGATCATGGATCTCCTGCGGGTGTCGGACGGTCCCGTGAGCGCCACCGTCCTCGCCGAGCGCTTCGGCGTCTCGCGCCAGATCATCGTCGGAGACATTGCGCTCCTGCGCGCCGCGGGCGAGGATGTCGCCGCGACGCCGCGGGGCTACGTCTGCGCGAAGGACACGAGCCAGCTGCGCCGCGTCGTCGCCTGCGCCCACTCGATGGAGCAGACCGGCGACGAGCTTCGCATTTTCGTCGATAACGGCTGCACCGTTGTGGACGTCATCGTGGATCATCCCGTTTACGGACAGCTCATCGGTGCGCTCCACCTCCGCAGCCGCTACGATGTGGACGAGTTCCTCCGCCGCCTGAGCGGTTCCGCCCCCCTCTCCTCCCTCACCGGCGGGCTCCACCTCCACAACCTCCTCTGCCCCGACGAGGCAGCCTTCGACCGCGTAAAAGCCCAGCTGAGAGAAAAAGGATTCCTCTTTGAATAAAAACAGAGACCGCCGAACGGCGGTCTCTGTTTTTGAGCGTGTCAAAGAACTCCGCGAGCTGCGATTTTAAGGGCTCCCCTGTGCAAGGGGAGCTGGCGCGCGAAGCGCGACTGAGGGGTTGTTACCGAGCTTGCGCAAACGCCAAGCCCGGATGATTCGGAAGCTTACAACCCTCCAGTCAGCCCTCGGCTGACAGCCTCCCTTGCACAGGGAGGCCTTTAATTAAATTGTGCGGCTTCGCCGCGTTGAAAGCGGGTCCCGGATGATTTTTATAGTATAAACCCCCCGTCTGCGGTGAGGACCTGTCCGGTGATGAAGCTTGCCGCGTCGGAGGCTAAGAAGGCGATGGAGGCGGCGATGTCCTCCGGCGTGCCGAGGCGTCCGAGGGGGGTCATCTGCGCGAGGTCGGCGAGCGTTTCCGCTCCGAGCACCTGCACCATGTCCGTGTTCACGACGCCGGGGGCGACGCAGTTGGCGCGGATGCCGCTGGGGGCGAGCTCCATCGCGACCGAGCGCGTCAGCCCGATGAGCGCCGCCTTCGTCGCGGAGTAGACCGCCTCGCAGCTCGCGCCGCGCAGCCCCCACATGGAGCTGACGGTGACGATCGCGCCGGCGTGGGCGTGGAGCATGTCGGGCAGCACCGCCTGGATCGCGTTATACGCGCCCTTGACGTTCACGGCAAAATAGCGGTCGAACGCCGGCTCCGGGACGTCCTGGATCTGCATCTGCCCGGCGACGCCGGCGTTGCTGACGAGCAGGGAGATCGGTCCGAGCTCCGCCCGCGCAGCGTCCGCCATGGCGTTCACGGCGGCTTTGTCGGCGACGTCCGCCTGATAGATCATGGCGCGGCAGCCCGCGGCGGTGAGCTCCGCGGCAAGGCTCTCCGCGCAGTCGCGGCGCTCCAGGAAGTTGATGCAGACGGCGTAGCCCTCGTGCGCGAGCCGGCGCGCAGCCGCGCGCCCGATCCCGCGGGACGCGCCCGTGATGATCGCGGTCTTTTCCATAGGTGGGGTCTCCTTTGTAATAGCAAAAATTGCTGCGCACGGCGCTTTAAAGGCTCCCCTGTGCAAGGGGAGCTGGCGCGAAGCGCCTGAGGGGTTGTACGCTCACGCAAACGCCAAGCTTGGCAATTTCGGCAGCTTACAACCCTCCAGTCAGCCTTCGGCTGACAGCCTCCCTTACACTTCGGAGGCCTTTAAACCTCACGCTTTTTTGTTATTATAACATATTTTTCCCGCGGCGAGAAGAGACAGATTGAAAATTTTGTTTCCCGGTGGTATAATGGAAAAACTATTTTGTTTTTCGGAGAAGGACTATGAAGAACCATTTCGTAAGGCAAAACGTCCTGCCGCTCGTTGCGGCGCTCATCTGGGGCACGGCGTTCGTGGCGCAGAGCGTCTGCACGGATTATGTGCCGCCCTTTGCGTTCAACGCGCTGCGCTCGTTTATCGCGATGCTGTTTCTGATCCCGGTCTCTTGCCTGTTCGACCGCGCGGCGGCGCGGCGGGGCAAGCCGGCGCAGCGCGTGGACTGGAAAACCCTCGCCCTCGGCGGCGCGCTCTGCGGCGTGTTTCTCGCCGCGGGCAGCAATTTGCAGCAGTTCGCGCTCGCGGAGGTCAGCGTCGGCAAGGCGGGCTTCGTCACCTCGCTTTATGTCGTGCTCGTGCCGGTGTTCGGCTGGCTGCTCTTCCGCAAGAAGGTCGCGCCGCAGGTCTGGATCGGCGTCGTGCTCGCCGTCGGCGGGCTCTACCTGCTCTGCGTCACGGGGGAGTTTACGCTCGGAGCGAGCGACGTGTTCCTCCTGCTCGCCGCGCTGGGCTTCACGGGGCAGATCCTGAGCATCGACCGCTTCGCCGTGCGCGTGGACGGCGTGAAGCTCTCCTGCGCCCAGTTTTTCTTCGCGGGCGTCATCTCCACGGTGCTCTCGCTCATCTTTGAAACGGTGAACTGGGCGGGCGTGTGGCACTGCGTGCTGCCGATCCTCTATGTCGCGATTTTTTCGAGCGGCATCGCCTACACGCTCCAGATCCTGGCGCAGGCGGGCTCGAACCCCACGGTGGTGACGCTGCTGCTCTCGCTGGAGAGCGTGTTTTCCGTGCTCTCCGGCGCCGTGATCCTCGGCGACAGACTGACGATGCGGGAATACGCCGGCTGCGCGCTGATGTTCGCCGCGGTGATTTTTGCCCAGGTCGGCTTCAAGCGAAAAAAGTTGTAATTGTAAAAGTTCCATGCTATATTAAGAAGATACCGGCATGGAACGCAGAGACATGTCCGGCTCGAAAGAAGCCGGACATGCGCGTTTCCGGACAAAAAATCTCCGCGGCAGCCAGCCGCGGGAAAAGGAGTCAGAAAACCATGAAAAACACCGAAAAAACGATGGACAAGATCGTCGCGCTCTGCAAAAACCGCGGCTTTGTCTTCCCCGGCAGCGAAATTTACGGCGGCCTCGCCAACACTTGGGATTACGGTCCCCTCGGCGCGGAGCTGAAGAAAAATATCAAGAACGCATGGTGGAAAAAGTTCGTGCAGGAGAACCCCTACAACGTCGGGCTCGACGCGGCGATCCTCATGAACCCCCAGACCTGGGTCGCTTCGGGCCACCTCAGCGGCTTTTCCGACCCGCTGATGGACTGCCGCGAGTGCCACGAGCGCTTCCGCGCGGACAAGGTCATTGAGGACTGGTGCGCCGAGACGGGCTTTGAGCTCCCCAAGCCCATCGACGCGTTTTCCCAGACCGAGATGAAGGATTTCGTCGAGGAGCACAACATCCCCTGCCCCACCTGCGGCAAGCATAACTTTACCGATATCCGCCAGTTCAACCTGATGTTCAAGACCTTCCAGGGCGTCACGGAGGACGCGAAGAACACCGTTTACCTCCGCCCGGAGACGGCGCAGGGCATTTTCGTGAACTTCAACAACGTCCAGCGCACGACGCGCAAGAAGCTGCCCTTCGGCATCGGTCAGATCGGCAAGAGCTTCCGCAACGAGATCACGCCGGGCAACTTCATCTTCCGCGTCCGCGAATTCGAGCAGATGGAGCTGGAGTTTTTCTGCAAGCCGGGCACGGACCTTGAGTGGTTCCAGTACTGGCGCTCCTTCTGCCACAACTGGCTGCTCTCCATCGGTCTGAAGGACGAGAACCTCCGCCTGCGCGACCACGCCCCGGAGGAGCTCTGCTTCTACTCCAAGGCGACGACGGACTTCGAGTTCCTGTTCCCCTTCGGCTGGGGCGAGCTCTGGGGCGTCGCCGACCGCACGGACTACGACCTCACCCAGCACTCCAACACCTCCGGCGAAAAGCTTGTTTACCGCGAGGGCGAGGGCAAGGATATGGTCGAATATATCCCCTACGTCATCGAGCCGAGCCTCGGCGTCGAGCGCAGCGTGCTTGCCGTCCTCTGCGACGCTTATGACGAGGAGGTCGTCGGCAAGGACAAGAAGGGCAACGACGACGTGCGCGTCGTGCTCCACTTCCACCCGGCGCTCGCGCCCTATAAGTGCGCCATCCTGCCGCTGAGCAAGAAGGAGGTCCTCACCGGACCGGCGCAGGAGCTCTATGCCGAGCTTTCCAAGGAGTTCATGGTCGATTACGACGAGACCGGCTCCATCGGCAAGCGCTACCGCCGCGAGGACGAGATCGGCACCCCGTTCTGCATCACCTTCGACTTCGAGACCGTCGGCGATGAAGCCAATGGCGTCGCCGCCGACCACTGCGTCACCGTCCGCGAGCGCGACACGATGCAGCAGGTGCGTATGCCGATTTCCGAGGTCAGGGCGTATATCGCCGAGCGCGTCAAATTCTGAGATCAAAGGACCCTCTGCGGTCATAAAGTTTATCTATGAAACGCTGCTTTCTCTTTCAGCGGCGGACGGAGCCGGACTGGTCCCGCTCCCGCCGCGCCGCCTTCTGGCTCTGGAACGCCGGCTGGCTGGCGCTCGCCGCGGCGGGGCTCACGGCGGTGACGCTGCTGCTCGCCGTCGGGCCTTATTCCACCTGGCTGCTCCACGGCTATCTGGATACGCCGCTCATCCTTCTGCTGAATTTCCTGCCCGTCGCGGGGCTGCTCGCACTGCTCTGGGGGCTCACGGGACGGAGCTGGCTCGCCTATCTGCTGACCGGCGTGCTCTTCGTCGGCGGCGCGGCAGGGAACTATTATAAGCTCTTTTTCCGGGACGATCCCGTGCTCTTCGCCGACCTGCTCATCCTGAAGGAGGCGGGGGACATGGCGGGAAAATACCACCTCTTCCTCGATAAGCGCCTCGCGCTCGCGCTCTTCTGCTTTCTCGCCGGGCTTGCGGTGCTCGCGCTGCTCGTGCGGGGAAGACCGCGCTGGATGCCCGGACGGACGGCGGGCGTGCTCGCCGGGCTCGCGCTGCTCGCGGCGGGCGTTCCCCTCGCGCTGAGCGACGGGATCTATGACGGCGCGGCGGCGAGCTATGACTATCTCCCGAACCGCTGGTCGGACACCCAGCGCTTCGTTGCCCACGGCTTCGTCTACCCCTTCCTCCACAGCGTCACCGACGCGGTGGACACGCCCCCGGCGGACTATGACGCCGCGGCAGCGGAGGCGCAGCTCGCGCAGTACACCGACGCGGACATCCCGGCGGAGAAAAAGGTGAATGTCGTCGCCATCATGCTCGAAGCGTATAACGACTTCACGAAATTCGGCACGCCGGAGCTCGCGCAGGACGTTTACGCCGTGTGGCACCGGCTTGAAGAGGAGGGCGTCTCCGGCGACCTCGTGACGAACATCTTCGCCGGCGGCACCGTGGACACGGAGCGGAGCTTCCTCACGGGCTACACGTCTCTGCGCTCTTACCGCAGCGCCGTGAACGCCTATCCGTGGTATTTCCGCGGGCAGGGCTACCGCGTGGAGGGCATGCACCCCTGCTTCGACTGGTTTTATAACCGCAAAAACGTCAACGGCTACCTCGGCTTTGAGCGCTACGACTTTGTGGAAAACCATTTCGGCGCGCTGACGGACGGCGGCGTCGCCTATGACGACGTGTTCTTCCCGGAGCTTTTGAGCCGCATCCGGGAGCTGGAGGCGGGAGATCAGCCCTATTTCAGCTTTTCCGTCACCTATCAGGGTCACGGTCCCTACGACACGGACCACTGCTGGTGGGGCGAAAAGGGTGACTTCGTTGTCCCCGCCGCGGGGCGGACGGAGGAACAGCAGTATATCCTCGACAACTATTTCGGCTCCCTCGCGAATACGAATGAGCATTTGGCGGAGCTCACGGACTATCTCCGCGATTCCGACGAGCCGACCGTGCTCGTGCTCTTCGGCGACCACAACCCGTGGATGGGCGACGGCAACAGCGTCTATACCGCGCTTGGGATCGACTTCGACCTCGGCACGGAGACCGGCTTCCGGAACTATTATTCCACGCGCTATATCATCTGGGCGAACGACGCGGCGAAGGCGGCGCTCGGCAGCGACTTCACCGGCACAGGTCCGGAGATCGGACCTTACTTCCTGATGAACGAGCTCTTCGCCCTCTGCGGCTGGGACGGACCTGCGTATATGCAGCTCGCCGACGGCGTGATGGACGCCGTGCCCGTCATCCACACGACCGGGCGCTATATCGAAAACGGCGCGGTCACGACCGCGCTCGGCGCGGACGCGGCGGAGACCGTGGAGCGCTTTCTGGACGTGGAGTACGCTTACTCCCACGGCAGCGTGAAATGGAGGACTTCGCCATGAACGACGACAGAGTGCGGGACGAATCCCCGCTTTCGGAGAAAAAGGAGACCAGCGGCGAGTATCTCGTCCGCGTGTTAAGGCCCGCGGGCTGCCTCATCGTGCTCGTGGTGCTCGTGCTCTTTTTCGTGACCTGCTTCACGCACAAAAGCGACCCCGTGAAGGATTACACGCCGCCGCAGAGCGCGGAATATTACGCGGCGGACCCCGCCGCGCTCGCCGCGGAGCTCAATCGCTCGCTGCTGAAGATCCTCGGCGGCACGGCGAGGGTGGAAAACGGCGCCGTGGTCATCACCGCCCCGGCAGAGAAGCTGGAGCAGATCCGCGCGGCGGTCTGCGCCGCGTTTGACGAAAACCTGCTCTCGTTCGCCGAGGGCTGACGAAAAAAAGAGAAAAACAGAAGGGAATTTGATAATGGGAAAGAGACTGGGCGACCGCAAGGACGGCGTGCTGCTGCGCGATCTGGATTCGATGCACTTCATCGTGCCGCTGCTTTACCCGAACCGCTGCGACAACGAGGCGTTCATCTCCGAGCGCATCGACCTCACCGCCGTCAACGCCTATCTGGAGAAGAAAAACGCTTCCGACCCGGCGTATCACTACAATCTGTTTCAGGTGATCGTGACCGCGGTGCTGAAGCTGCTGACCCTGCGGCCGAAGATGAACCGCTTCATCGCGAACAAGAACGTCTATCAGCGCAACGAGGTCTCCGCGGCGTTCGTCGTGAAGAAGCTCTTCGCCGATAACGGCGCGGAGGCGCTGGCGTTTCTCCACAGCAAGCCGGACGACAACATCGACTCCGTTCACGACAAGATCTATGCGCAGGTCTCCGCCTGCCGCAGCGACAAGGCGGACTCCTCCACCGACTCGATGGACATGTTCAACCGCATGCCGCGCTTTCTCTCCAAGTTCATCATCCGCTGCATCTGCTGGCTGGACCGCCACGGCTGGGTGCCCCAGTCGCTCATCGAGACGGACCCTTACTACAGCTCCGTCGTCCTGACGAACCTCGGCTCTATCAAGCTGCACTCCGGCTATCACCACCTGACGAACTGGGGCACGAACTCCGTGTTCGTGGCGCTCGGTGAGAAGAAGCTGCGCCCGTTTTATGACGAGCAGGGCAACGTTACGATGCGCGACAGCATCGACCTCGGTCTGACCATCGACGAGCGCATCGCGGACGGCTATTATTACTCCAAGACCATGCGGCTGCTGCGCAAGCTGCTGGAAAACCCCGAGCTGCTCGAAACGCCGCTCAGCGAGCCCGTGGACTACTGATCCGCGGAGAAAAGAGAAAAGAGAGGTTTTGTGAAAATGGCAGAGATCACCGCAAAAACGCCGTGGAAGGACTCCATGGGCGAGGTCCCGATGCACCTCGATTATTTTGAGGGCAGCATGTTCGAGGGCGTCGCGCGTATCGCGGAGCTTTATCCGAACAACATTGCCTTTGACTTTATGGGCAGGAGCACGACCTACAAAAAGCTCGTGCAGGACATCGAAAAGTGCGCCCGCAGCCTCCGCACCATCGGCGTGCGCGCCGGCGACCGCGTCACGATCGCGATGCCGAACTGCCCGCAGGCGATCTGCCTGTTTTACGCCGTCAACCTCGTCGGCGGCATCGCGAACATGATCCACCCCCTCTCCGCGGAGAAGGAGATCGAGTTTTACTTAAACGCCTCCCACTCCGTGACGGCGATCACCCTCGACCAGTTTTACCACAAGTTCGAGAGCATCCGCCAGAACACCGAGGTCGTGAACATCGTCATCGCGAGCATCAAGGACGCGCTCTCCACGCCGATCAAGGCGGGCTATATGCTGACCGAGGGCCGCAAGATCCGCAAGATCCCGGAGGACGCCCCCGTCATCCGCTGGGAGGAGTTCATCCGCCTCGGACACGCCTGCTCGTGGAACTACAAGGTCGAGCGCGACGGCAGCGACCCCGCCGTCATCCTCTATTCCGGCGGCACCACCGGCACCACGAAGGGCATCGTGCTCACGAATCGCAACTTCAACGCCCTCGCCGCCCAGATCATCGCGACGAACCCGATGTTCCGCCCCGGCGACCGCATGCTCGCCGCCATGCCGCTGTTCCACGGCTTCGGTCTCGGCGTCTGCATCCACTCCATGCTCGCGAGCGGCGGCCGCTGCATCCTCGTCCCGCGCTTCACCGCCCAGAGCTACGCCAAGCTCATCACGAAATACCGCTGCAACTTCATCGCCGGCGTCCCGACGCTCTATGAGGCGCTGCTGCGCCTGAAGAGCATGGAAAAGGCGGACCTCAGCTGTCTGAAGGGCGTGTTCTCCGGCGGCGACAGCCTGTCCGTGGAGCTGAAGAAAAAGTTCGACAAATTCCTCTACGACCACAAGGCGGTCGTGCAGGTCCGCGAGGGCTACGGCACGACCGAGACCGTCACCGCCTGCTGCCTGACGCCGACGAATCTCTTCAAGGAGGGCAGCATCGGCATCCCCTTCCCGGATACTTACATCAAGATCGTCGAGCCCGGAACGGACCGCGAGCTCCCCTACGGCGAGGAGGGCGAGATCCTGCTCGCCGGTCCCACCGTCATGCGCGAGTATGCCGACAATCCGGAGGAGACCGCAGCCACGCTCCGCACCCATGCGGACGGGCTGACGTGGGTCTATACCGGCGACCTCGGCACCATGGACGAGCAGGGCTTCATCTATTTCCGCGGGCGCGCCAAGCGCATGATCGTCTCCTCCGGCTACAATGTCTACCCCGGTCAGATCGAGAACATCCTCGACGCGCACGAGAAGGTCCAGATGAGCTGTGTCATCGGCGTGCCGGACGCTTACCGCATGCAGAAGGTCAAGGCCTTCGTCATGCTCACCCCCGGCACCCCCGCCACGGACGAGACGAAGGAAGAGCTCCTTGGCTACTGCCGCAAGCACATCGCGAAATACGCCATGCCCTACGACATCGAGTTCCGCGACGAGCTGCCCAAGACGCTCGTCGGCAAGGTCGCTTACCGCAAGCTTGAGGAAGAGGAGCTTGCGAAGCTCAAAGCTGAATAAAAATAAAGATAAGCACAGCCCGGCTGAAAGCCGGGCTGTGCTTATCTTTAAACTTTTAATTCATACTGGCTGAGGTCCAGCCTTATGACGGTACCCTTTCCGATCCCGCTCTCGGCGGAGATGGCGGCGCCGAGATTTTCGCAGACGCGGCGGCAGAGGTAGAGTCCGAGCCCCGTGGCGCTCTGGTCGGCGCGGCCGTTGCGCCCGGTGTAGCCCTTCTGGAAAATGCGCGGTAAGTCCTCCGGCGCGATGCCGATCCCCGTGTCCGCGATGCAGAGCGTCCGCCCCTCGGCATAGATGCGTATAGACCCGGCGGGCGTGTATTTCAGCGCATTGGAGAGCAGCTGCTCGAGCACGAAGCGCAGCCACTTCTCGTCCGTCACGAGCGTGAGGTTCGTCGGAACAAAGTCCAGCCGGATGCCGCGGCGGATGAACTCCGCGGAAAAGCGCCGCGCCGCCGCGCGGATCACGCCGTCGAGCGCCGTTTCGCGGAACACATAGTCCCCGCCCTCCGCGTCGAGGCGCAGATAGACGAGCACCATGTCCGCGTACTGCTCCACGCGCAGCAGCTCGCTGCGCAGCGAGCGGGCGAGGTCCGTCTCCTCGCCGGAAAGGGCAAGGCGCATCGCGGCAATGGGGGTTTTGATCTGGTGCGCCCAGACGGTGTAATAGTCCTGCATGTCGCGCGCCCGCGCCTCAAATTCCGCCGTGAGCCGGGCGTTTTCGCGCCAGAGTGCGGCGATGAGCGCCTGATAGTCCGCCTCCGTCCGGCTCTCCGGCGCGGGCAGCGCGTCGGGAAGCGCCGGGGGCAGCGTCTCCGCGAGCGAGGCGAGCGTCCGGTGCCGCCGCCGCGCGCGGGAATAGTCCCAAAAAAGCGCCCCGACCCCGACGAGCGCGCAGAGCGCGCAGGGATACCACACCGCCCGCAGCGGCAGCGCGCAGAGCGCAAACATCCCGGCGAGCCCCGCCGCGAGAAGCAGATAAAGCCCGATCCCCCGCCGCCGGTCACGGAGATAGGCGAAAAACTCCTTCATTCACTCCTCCACCAGATAGCCCACGCCGTGCTTGGTTTTGATGAGGTCCGGGAGCCCGGCGGCGTCCAGCTTTCGGCGGAGGCGGTTGACGTTCACGGTCAGCGTGTTCTCGTCCACGAACTGGTCCGTCTCCCAGAGCCGCTCCATCAGCGTTTCGCGGCTGACGGCGCTGCCGCGGCGTTCGAGCAGACAGGTCAGGATGCGGCACTCGTTGCGTGTGAGGTCCACCTTCTGCCCGCCGACGCTGAGCGCGAGCGCGTCCGGGTCCAGCACCGCGCCGCGGACGGCGAGGGCGGGGCGCTGCGGCGCGTAGTCATAGCTGCGGCGCAGCAGCGCCTGGATCTTCGCCATCAGGACGTTCCAGTCGAAGGGCTTCGCCACGAAATCGTCCCCGCCCATGTTGATCGCCATCACGAGATTGAGGTCGTCCGACGCGGAGGAGAGGAATAAAATCGGCACGCGCGAGAATTTGCGGATCTCCGCGCACCAGTGGTAGCCGTTGAAAAACGGCAGCGCGATATCCAGCAGCACGAGATGGGGGTCCCACGCGCGCACCTCGTCCGCCACGCGGCGGAAATCGCCGACGCTGCGGGCGTCAAAGTCCCAGCGCTGCAGCTGCGAGCGCAGCGCCTCGGCAATGCCGCGGTCGTCCTCCACGATCATCACGCGATACATAAGCCCGGCTCCCCTCCTTTCCCGTTTTTCAGTCCGTCACGGCGGCGATGTTCTCCTCGCTGACGCTCTGCAGCGGCAGCTCCAGCTGCACTGCGCTGCCGTAAAACTCCGTTTTCCAAGCCTCGAACGCCGATTTGGAGATAGGCTGCGGGGTAACGCCCCGCTCCGTCGTCACATAGTAGACCGCGCCGGTATTATCCGGGTCCGCCTCGGCGGGATAGCCCTCCGGGTGGTATTCACGGCTCCATGCGTCAACGCTCGCGGCAAAAACATAGCTGTCCTGCTCCGCGTCGTAGACGTAAACCGTGTAGGGCCAGAGCACGTCCCCGGCGTAGGTCTGATTGTGGGACGCCGGGTCATCGACGATGCCGTTGTCGTAATAGGTCGCATTCGGGAACACGCAGAGCTCCTCGTAAATGCTGTCCGTCTCCGCGTCGTAGCCGTAAACGAACTCCGCCATCCCCGCCATTCCTGTGGTCGTGAAGCGGATGAGCAGCTCGTCTTCGCCGTCGCGGTCGAGGTCGGTAATCGCGAAGACGTTCTCCTCGATAAAGCCGAACTCCTCGCTGAAGAGCAGCTCGGTCCCGTCGGGCCAGACGTGCTCAAAGGCGAACTGCTGCAGGGCGAACTGATACGCCGCGAGGCGCTTTGCCCGCAGCGCGGGGTCCTCCGTCTCCGCGGGGGTATCCGGCTGGGCGGTCTCGGCGACGGTCTCGGTCGGCGCCGGTGCCGGCTCCGGCGTGGGCGTCGTCTCCGGTGCCTTCTCTCCGCCGCAGGCGGCGAGGGAGAGGGCGAGCGCGGCGGTCAGGGCAAATAAAGTGAGCTTCTTCATCACGCGATCCCCGTCAGATCAAAGCTTCCGAGCTTCGCCTGCGCCTTTTCGCAGACACCGCGGAGGCAGGCTTCCTCGAACGGGCTCTCCAGCCCGGCGTTTTTCAGCAGCTCGGTGAAGGTGCGGCTGCCGCCCTGCTTCGTGTAAGCCATGTAATAGCGCCACGCATCGGGCAGGCTGTCCTGGATCTTGGACCAGAACTGGAGCGAGACGGTCTGGGCAAGGCAGTAGTCGATATAATAGAAGGGGCTCGCGTAAATGTGGCTCTGGCGCTGCCAGCCCTCGCCCTCGGCGTAAAACGGAATATCGCCGTCGAGCTTCAGCCACGGCATATATTCGCCGAGCAGCCGCTTCCAGCAGCCGTGGCGCTCCGCCGGGGTCCACTCCGGGTGGGCGTAGACCTCATGCTGGAAGTGGTCCACCATCGTGCCGTAAGGCAGGAAGGTCAGCGCGCCGGCGAGGTGGCTGTAGAGGAACTTGCGTGCGTCCGCGCCGAAAAAGCCGTCCGCCCAGGGCTCCGCGAAAAACTCCATGCTCATCGAGTGGACCTCGCAGGCTTCCATGCTCGGCCAGACATATTCCAGCGGCACGCGGTCGCGGTTGGTCCAGCAGGCAAAGGCGTGGCCCGCCTCGTGGGTGACGACCTCGACGTCGTGCTGTGTGCCGTTGAAGTTTGCGAAGATGAAGGGGACCTCATAGTCCATGATCGCGGTGCAGTAGCCGCCGCCCGCCTTGCCCTCCGTGGAGAGCACGTCCATCAGACCGTCGTCGAGCATCTTGCGGAAGAACACCGCCGTCTCCGGGCTGAGCTCGCCGTAGAACTTCATGCCCTGCGCCAGAATGTCGTCCGGCGTGCCGGCGGGACGCGGGTTGCCGCTGCGGAACTCCAGCGCGGCGTCAGCAAAGCTCATCGGATAGTCCTTGCCGATGCGCTCCGCCTGCCGGCGATAGACCTCCGCCGCGACGGGGACGACATATTTCCGCACCGCGGCGCGGAAGGCCTCGACGTCCTCCTTCGTGTAGCAGTTTCTGCCCATGCGGTAATAGCCGAGCTGGGTATAGCCGTCGTAGCCGAGCTTGCGGCCCATCGTGTCGCGCAGCTTCACGAGCTCGTCATAGATGCGGTCGAGGTCCGCCTGATGCTCCTTATACCATGCGCCGTCCGCCTTCCACGCGGCGAGGCGGCGGGCATCGTCCGCGTCGGACTTGAACGGGCTCAGCTGGGAGATCGTGTAGGTCTTTCCCTCAAACGGGATCTGGGCAGAGGCGATGAGCTTCTGGTATTCCTGCGTCAGCTCGTTTTCCTTTTGCAGCTCGCCGATGATCTCCGGGGAGAAGGTCTTGCGCGCGATCTCCGCGTTGGTGAACATCAGATCGCCGTATTCCGCCGTGAAGTCCGGGCGGAAGGGGCTTTCGAGCATCGCGGCGGTCCAAGCCTGCGAATACTCCTCCAGCTCCGGACCGGCGTTGTTCCAGAAGGTCTCCTCCGCGTCGTAAAACGCATCGCGCGTGTCGATGCTGTGGCGCACGGAGGCGAGCGTCGCCGCCGTGTCGAGGTGCTTCTGCTCCGTCTCCCACGCGAGGAAGGTCTCGCGCGCCTCGGCGTAAGTCTTCGCCGCCTTCAGCTGCGCCGTCAGCGCCGCAAGACGCTGCTTGAGCGCCTCCACGTCGGGGCGGACATAGGGCATTTCGGAAAATTTCATTGCGTTATCCTCCTTTGGAGTGAAATATTGGTTCTTACAAGGCCTTATTTTACCACAAATCTGTATCCGTTTGCAATCCTCGGACGTATCCGTTATAATAATCTCAACTTTTTTGTAAACGCGGGAGGGCGAAGCGCCATGGCGAAGCTGATCGAGATCGAGGATTTTTCCGCGCCGGAGCTGGATGTTTACGCGCGGCTGACGGAGAACCAGCTCGTGAACCGGGAAAACCCGGCGGAGGGGCTTTTTATCGCGGAGAGCCCGCTCGTCATCAGGCGCGCGCTGGACGCCGGGTATGCGCCCGTGAGCTTTCTGATGGAGCGGCGCGACGCGCTCGCCGCCGGGAAAGCACTCCTGGCGCGCTGCGCGCCGGATACGCCGGTCTTCACGTCGGAGCTCGCGACGCTCTCGCGCCTCACGGGATTTCACTTAACGCGCGGGATGCTCTGCGCCATGCGCCGCCCGCCGCTGCCCGCGGCGGAGACGGTCTGCGCCGGGGCGCGGCGCGTCGCGGTGCTGGAGGACGTCGTGAACCCGACGAACGTCGGCGCCATTTTCCGCTCCGCCGCCGCGCTCGGCATGGACGCCGTGCTGCTCACGCGCAAGTGCTCCGACCCGCTCTACCGCCGCGCCGTGCGCGTCAGCATGGGCAACGTGTTCCTCATCCCGTGGACCTATCTGCCCGCGGAGGAGCCGGATTACCCCGCGCTGCTGCGCCGCCTTGGGTTTCTGACCGCGGCGATGGCGCTGCGGGACGATTCCCTCTCCGTCTCCGACCCGCGTCTCGCCGCGGCGGAGCGCCTCGCCGTCATATTAGGCACAGAGGGCGACGGTCTCGCGCCGGAGACCATCGCCCTCTGTGATTATACCGTAAAGATCCCCATGCGCCGCGGCGTGGACTCCCTGAACGTCGCCGCCGCAAGCGCCGTGGCGTTTTACGCGATGGCGTAAAATCTCCGTTTAAAGGCTCCCGAAGTGCAAGGGGAGCTGGCGCGCGAAGCGCGACTGAGGGGTTGT
>CAVCTM010000013.1:0-31153 GCA_963605115.1 Pseudobutyrivibrio sp.
AGTTTTGGCGTTCCCGGCGGTGTTCAGGCAAGGAATCAGCCGCAGGGAATACTTCTCGTATTTCCAAGGCTGATGACGCAGCATGGGCGCCGCCGGGAGCGCCAAAACCGTGCGTGCTCTTGTCAACCGATGGTACAGTTTAACACAGTATTTCGGTAAAACGCAAGAGTTATTTTTCGGGCGGCAGCGGAACTCATCCCGCCGCCGCCCTTGAAGCTTGGTGCGGGTTATTTCATTATACGCTATCCAAGAGCTTTCTGCCACCGAGCAGGTGGAAGTGCAGGTGCTGCACGGTCTGTCCGGCGTCGGGACCGCAGTTCGTGATGACGCGGTAGCCGTTATCGAGCCCCTCCGCCGCGGCGAGGCGCGGGACGAGCTCGAAAATGTGGGCGACGACGGCGCTGTTCGTTTCGTCGACCGCGTTTGCCGAGGGGATATGCGCCTTCGGCAGGATCAGGATATGCGTCGGCGCGAGGGGGTTGATGTCGCGGAAGGCGAGGCAGAGCTCGTCCTCATAGACCTTCGTGCTGGGGATCTCGCCGTCGATGATGGCGCAGAAAAGGCAGTCGTTTTTCATCGGTTTTCTCCTTTCAGCCGAGCTTTCCGGACACGAAATCGTCCACCTGCGCGAGCGCGTCGTCGACCTTCAGCGGATCGGTGCCGCCGCCCATGGCGCTCTCCGGCTTGCCGCCGCCCTTGCCGCCGCAGACGGCACAGACCGCGCGGATGAGCTCGCCCGCCTTGACGCCGCGGGCGATCGCTTCGCTGCCGCAGGAGACGGAGAAGGAGATCTTGCCGTCCTTCGTCCCGGCGAGCACGGCGACGACCGTCGGATCCTTGCCGCGCAGGGTGTCGCCCATCTGACGCAGGGCGGCGCCGTCCGCGTCGCGCATCGCGGCGGTGACGACGCGCAGCCCCTTCACCTCGTGTGCGCCGAAGAGGATGCGGTCGGCTTCGCCGGCTGCCTCGCGCGCCTTGAACTGCTCCACGGCGCGGCGCAGCTCGCGCAGCTCCTCGAGCGTCTGACCCACGCGCTCACGCAGCGCGGCGGGCTTCGCCTTCAGCACCGCGGCAGCCTCAAAGAGCATCTCCTGATTGCGCTCGATGGTCTGGAGCGTCACGATACCGGTGGACGCCTCGATGCGGCGCACACCGGAGGCGACGGAAAACTCGCTGTCGATATGGAACACGCCGACCTTGGCGGTGTTGTCGAGGTGCGTGCCGCCGCAGAGCTCCACGGAGAAGCCATTCCCCATGTCAACGACGCGGACTGTCTCGCCGTACTTCTCGCCGAAGAGCGCGATCGCGCCGCGCTCGCGCGCCTGCGCAATGGGCATCTCCTCGGTCCGGACGTCGTAACCGGCGAGGATGGCGCGGTTCACGATCTTGCTGACCTTGGTGAGCTCCTCCGCGCTCATCGCGGAGAAATGGGTGAAGTCGAAGCGGACGCGGTCCGGCTCGACGAGGGAGCCCGCCTGATGCACGTGGTCGCCGAGCACGGTGCGCAGCGCCTTGTCGAGCAGGTGGGTCGCGGTATGGGCGCGGGCGATCGCCTGACGGCGGTCGGTGTCGATGCTCGCGGAAACGCCGTCGCCGAGGCGCAGCGTGCCGAGCTCCAGCGTGCCGTAGTGCATATATTTGCCGCCCTTGTTCTTCTGCACGTCCGTGACGGCGAACTTTGCGCCGTCCCCGGTCGTGATAACGCCGTGGTCGGCGACCTGACCGCCCATCTCGGCGTAAAACGGCGTGCGGTCGAGCACGACGATGCCCTCCACGCCGGGCATGAGCTGCTCCGCCTGCTCGCCCTCGACCACGAGAGCGACGACCTTCGCCGTACAGCCGGTGAAATTGGTCTTGTCATAGCCGACAAACTCGGTCGCGGGGACCTCCTTGCCGAACTCGACGCCCGCCCAGCCGAGGTCGCCGAGCGCCTTGCGCGCCTCGCGCGCGCGGGTCTTCTGCTCCTCCATTTCGCGGCGGTAGCCGTCCTCGTCCACGTCGAGCCCCTCGTCGCGCGCCATCTCGATGGTCAGGTCGATCGGGAAGCCGTAAGTGTCGTAAAGGCGGAAGGCGTCGGCGCCGGAGAAAAGCTTCTCCGCGCGGGCGCGGTGCGCCGCCAAAAGGTCGGCAAAAATTTTCATGCCGCCGTCGATCGTGCGGGCGAAGTTCTCCTCCTCCGTGCGGACGACGCGGGTGATATACTCCTGCTTCTCGCGCACATCGTGATACTCGCCCTCGTTCACGCGGACAACGGTGTCCACGATCTCATAGAGGAAGGGCTCGTTGACGCCGAGGAGCTTGCCGTGGCGCGCGGCGCGGCGCAGCAGGCGGCGCAGCACATAGCCGCGGCCCTCGTTGCTGGGCAGAACGCCGTCGCAGATCATAAACGTCGCGGAGCGGATGTGGTCCGTGATAACGCGGAGCGAAACGTCGCGCGCGTGGCTCTCGCCGTAGTGTGCGCCGGTCAGCTCGCTGACGCGGTTCGTGATGTGCATCACGGTGTCCACGTCGAAGATGCTGTCCACGCACTGGCTGACCATGGCGAGGCGCTCCAAGCCCATGCCGGTGTCGATGTTCTTCTGCTTGAGCTCGGTATAGTTGCCGTGGCCGTCGTTATCGAACTGGGAGAAGACGTTGTTCCAGACCTCGACATAGCGGTCGCAGTCGCAGCCGACGGTGCAGCCGGGCTTGCCGCAGCCGTATTTCTCGCCGCGGTCGTAGTAGATCTCCGAGCAGGGACCGCACGGACCGGAGCCGTGCTCCCAGAAGTTGTCCTCCTTGCCGAAGCGGAAGATGCGGTCTTCCGGAATGCCGATCTCGTCGCGCCAGATGGCGAACGCCTCGTCGTCGTCCTTGTAGACGGAGGGATAGAGGCGGTCCGGCTCAAGGTCCGCCCACTTCGTGAGGAACTCCCAGCTCCACGCGATGGCTTCATGCTTGAAGTAATCGCCGAAGGAGAAGTTGCCGAGCATCTCGAAATAGGTGCCGTGGCGCGCGGTGTGGCCCACATTGTCGATGTCGCCGGTGCGGATGCACTTCTGGCAGGTGCAGACGCGGCGGCGCGGCGGCTCCTCCTCGCCCTTGAACCACGCCTTCATCGGCGTCATGCCGGCGTTGATGAGCAGGATGGACTTGTCGTTCTGCGGGATGAGGGAAAAGCTGGGCAGGCGGAGATGGTCCTTGCTCTCGAAAAAGGTCAGGAACTTCTCGCGCAGCTCGTTTAAGCCGTAGCTGGGATGGGACATGGTTTGTTTCCTCCGTTTATCTGTTCAAAATTTTCTTGCCAAAATAAAAAACGCCCCTGCCAAAAAGCAGGGGCGAAAGCTTAACACCTTCACGGTACCACCCTGATTGTCTCCAAAAAGAGACATCTCGGAGGTCCTTTACCGGGGACCGGGCGGGAGGCTCCTCGCCTCCGGGCTGGTAAAGTGGCTGCACCGGCGCGGAAATGAGGAGCTCGCAGCAAAAATGCCCCTCTCTCTGAAAAGACCGCGGCACGACGCTCGTTTCGTCATAGCCCACAAATATGCAAACCGGAATTTGTACACCATTCTATCAGCATTTTCGCGTTTGTCAAGGGGAAATTTTCAGGGCAGCAAAAGTGATCCAGTGGGTATGGAAAAAGACTATGCCCAGCAGCTCACGACAGAGATAGAACCCCATGTAGTATATGGGCAATCAGTGATATTATGGGAATACAGAGCACACATTCCCCATTTAGATACTACCACAGTCGGTTTTCCACTTGTCGGCAGCGACGAGACAACAGCGGAATGCCACCATGAAGGATCGTCCGAATCGTAGAACACTTTACACCCGACCGAAACTGACACTTCAGAATAGCTTCCGTCAGTCATGTATTGTGTCGGGTCATTAATCCAGTATCGATTAGAGGTTGATTGGCTATGCCAAGCATAGGAATGACAGTTATAGGCGGGATTGGCTCCACTGATAATACGAGCGCTCGTGAAAACAGAAAGATAGCTTTGTGACAAGGCTTCCGTTTCTTCCTCAGATGCACCCCAGTAAGCCCACGTAGCATCTTTGACCGCCGAAACCGAACTTCCCGCCGGCGTTCTCACTGAAGTGACAGAGGCTTGCACAGAGTTCATGTCGTTCTCTGCAATATACCGCAGGAGAGCATCTGCGCAAATCCGCTTCAGATCTGTCGCCCGTATCTGCTCATCCACGGAAGCGCTATAGGCGCGCAGCTTATCCGCTGCATCATCACGCGCAAGCAGTTCTTCGATTCCGCCAAAATAGCTGGCAACAGACCTGATCCCCGCATCCAATGTGTTAAAAGCAAACATGTTGATCAAAAGCGGGTAGTTCAAAACGGTATCCACCAGTGCCTCTGTTGTCATACTTTCCAGAAGCTGCTCCGGAACATGACAGACATTGATTTTTCTCTCCAACGTGTCGTATTCCGCCCACTCCTCCGTTCCGGGAACGATTCTGTACTCAAAGGGTTCGCTCAGTGTGTGCTTTCCTGTTTCCGGGATCGCCTCAGTCGCAAAGGCCGCAGTGGATAACAGGATCATCAAGATTGCAAGGATGAGACAAAAAATTCTTTTCTTCATAGCTTCTCCTCTCAAAGTTCGTCCTGTTTGTTTCCTACCTTCCTGCTGGTCGTTGGCATGCCAGTACCATCGTCATTATATCGCACTTCGTTTCATCTGTAAATACGCAAAGAAGACGATTATTAGTCGTCTTCTTTGCGTATTATAAACAATTCTCGGTTCGCGCGTTTACATTTTTAAGTGTAATTATTCAGATCGCTCCCGCTCGCGGGGACGGGGGCTGCGGCGTTTTCCGCGTCCGCGGCGCCGTATGCGCGGAAATAGTCCAACAGCGGGGAATAGAGCTGCCCCTTGAGAACGTAGGTGCGTGAGCCTTCACGGTTCCATGCCGCCGCGGAGTCCGTCACGCGGAGCAGGTCGTTTTCAAAAACCTCCGCCGTGAGCGTTTCGCCGAACGCGAGCGTGATCGGCTCGCCGGACGGCTGGACGTCCTTCTCCGGGTCCAGAAGCGCCGTGGAGCTGAAAAAGCTCTCCACCGCGGTCTTCGGGAACGCAAGGAAGCGTGTTTCCCCCTCCGCCTGTGCGGAGATCGTTCTGCAGCCGAGGACCGCCTCCTTGAGCGCCGGCTGGGTCAGGCGCGCGTTCCGCCGCGGATTCGCCGCCCGGAGCGCCGCCCCGCCCGCGCCAAGCGCCAGAAGCACGCAGAGGACCAGTAGGATCGTTCGTTTTTTCATGGTAAAACCCCCAAGAAAGCGAAGTTTGCCGCTTCGCGGCAAGGGAAGCGGAGTGAAGCGCGCCTTCGGCGCTGTGAAGCGAATTGAAGTCAGCTTCACGCTGCGCAGCAGCACTTCACGCGCGAAGCGCACTTCACTTCTTCACTTTGCTTCACTCTGACATCCTCCGTTCCCTCTTGTCCCGTTCCTCCAGCCTCCGGAGGATGCTCAGCCTTCCCGCGGGGGCGGGGAGGGTCATTTGCAGGGGCATCATCGGGTGGCGGGCGCAGTCGATGACCGCGCCGTCGCCGTCTCGGAGGTCGGTGGCGATGAAGCGGTGGGGCTTTTCGCCGGGGTTCACGAGCTCCAGCGTCTCGCCGACGGAGAAGCGGTTGCGCTCCGTGAGCCGCGCCTCGGTGCCCTCGCAGGACTCCACGACGGCGACGACCTCGGCGTCCGCAAAATACATGCTGTCCGGATAAAACTGCCCCGGCTCGCCGAAATAAAAGCCGGTGGAATACTCCCGGTGGCTGAATTTATAGCACTCGGCGAGCCAGTCCGGGTCGAAGGGTCTGCCCGCGATGGCGTCGTCCAGCGCGCCGCGGTAAGCGTAAGTGCTCGCAGCGGCGTAATAGGCGCTTTTCATTCTGCCCTCGATCTTGAAGCTCGTGACGCCGGCGTCCAGAAGCTCGCGCAGATGGGCGATCATGCACATGTCGCGCGAATTGAGGATATGGGTCCCGTTCGGCTCCTCGGTGATCTCAAAATACTGTCCCGGACGGCGCTCTTCCACGAGATGATACTTCCAGCGGCAGGGCTGGGCGCAGACGCCGCCGTTGCCGTCGCGCCCGGTCATGTAGTTGCTCAGCAGGCAGCGCCCGGAGAAGGACACGCACATCGCCCCATGGACGAATGCCTCGATCTCCAGCTCCGGCGGCGTGTGGGCGCGCAGCGCGGCGATGTCCGCGAGGGACATCTCGCGCGCTAAAATGACCCGCTCCGCGCCGAGGTCGAAGAGCATCTTCGCCGTCTCGGAGTTCACGACACCGAATTGGGTGCTGACGTGGAGCGCAAGGCGCGGCGCATAGCGCTTCGCGAGCGACATCACGCCGAGGTCGGCGACGATGAGCGCGTCCGCGCCGCTCGCCGCCGCCCGCTCCAGATATTCCGGCAGC
This sequence comes from Pseudobutyrivibrio sp., assembly GCA_963605115.1. Lineage (GTDB taxonomy): Bacteria > Bacillota > Clostridia > Oscillospirales > Oscillospiraceae > SVKR01. The sequence goes on from CAVCTM010000013.1 coordinate 6,409, forward strand.
TCCGGAAGACGGGATTCATGCGGCAGGATGTTCGCCGTGATATAGACCTTTGCACCCTTTTCATGCGCAAGCCCGACCGCCGCGCGCAGCTCGTCGGGGGCAAAGTTGCCCGCAAAGGCGCGCAGTCCGAACTCCTTGCCGCCGAGATAAACGGCGTCCGCGCCGAAATGCAGCGCCATCTCCAGTTTTTCGCGGTCGCCCGCCGGGGCGAGCAGCTCAGGTCTCCTCATCATAGTTCTGCGTTGCCGCGAAAGCGGCGAAGTCGTTGTAGTTCGTGAAGAAGCGGTGGGTGCCGGTCTCGGCGTCCAGCGCATAGTAATAGTAGCTCGTCTGGCTCGGCTTCAGCGCGGCGTTGATGCTCGCTAAGCCGGGGTTGCAGATCGGCGTCGGCGGCAGGCCGGTATAAAGCCGGGTATTGTAGGGACTGTCCTCCGTCAGATATTCCTCCGGGAGATTGACGCCGCCGGTATAGTCCTGATGGACGTACAGGATCGAGGCGTCCACCGCAAGGGGCATCCCCGCGGCGAGGCGGTTATAGATGACGGAGGCGATGACGGCGCGCTCATCGTCGTTCGCCGCCTCCTTTTCGATGAGGGAGGCGACCGTGACGGCGGCGCGGAAGGTGGTGCCGCGGTTCGCGACCTGGGTCCACATGTCCGCCGTGATGCGGGAGTGGAGCGCGGTCAGGAACTTGTTGATCACGGAGCTCGCCTGCTCGCCCTGATAAAAGTCATAGGTATTCGGGAAGATGAAGCCCTCAAGACGCTTCGCGTCGCCTGTTTCGGCGTTTTCGAGGAAGCGGAAGGAATAATTGAAGTTCGCCGCCGCGTTATAGAGGTCTTCCTTGGAGCAGACGCCCTCCTCCTCCAGCTTTGTGAAGATCTGGTCCATCGTCATGCCCTCCGGGAAGGTGAGCTTCGTGACGACCATGGACTCCGTGCCGACCTGCATGCGCTTCACGAGCGCGCGGTAGTCGAGCTTCGTCGTCAGCACATAGGTGCCGGGGTCGAGCTTGCGGTCCGCGTGGGAGATCTTGGCAAAGAGCTTGAAAAGCCCCTTATATTCGATGATCCCCGCGTCCTTGAGCGCGCGGGCAACATAGTCGATGTCCGCGCTCTTTACGGTGCGCGTGCCGGTGACAACGCCGTCGTCGTCCCTGACCTCCACCTCCTGCTCGGTGAAGATGTCCTTCGGAAGATAAACGGTCGCCGTGACCTCCTCCTTATTGAGCGCGAGCACGTCGCACGCCGCCATCCAGCCGGCGCATGCCAAAATGACGGAGATGCAGATGATGAACACGCCGTACATCAGCCCGCCCATGCAGCCGAGACGACCGCTCCGGCGGACGCGCACGGGACGGTAATCGCGCTCTTCGAGCTCGATCTCCTCCCCCTCCGGCTCCTTGCCTGCGGCGGCGTCGCGCAGCTCCTCCGCGGAAAAGCGGCGGGTGCTCTCCTCGTCAAAAATGTCTACGAGCCGGCTGTCCGGCTGCTCGTCGTCCGGCGTGCGGCGCGGGTCGATATCTGCCATGGGGCTCCTCCTTCCGGGCTTCGTGAGTTTTTTCGCTGTGACCGCCCCGGCGGGCGGCGCATAATATGGTGCAGAGGTCGGGTCCACCGCCCTCCGCGCCGAGGAAAACATAGGCTGCATACATAGTATGATCTAACCGCACTGAGCAGAGCGTATGCAGCCTTTTCCAAGGGCGGTCTCCATTCAAGGGCTTCAGTGCGGAGAAAGGGAAAAAACTATGTGCGGAAACAATAGCTGTCTTTGGATCATCATTATCCTCATCATCCTGTTCTCCTGCGGCGGCTGCGGCGGCATCGGCTGCGGCTGCGGCTGCGGCTGCGACAACGGCTGCGGCTGCAACAATAACAACAACTGCGGCTGCTGCTGAAAAAGCGCAGGAAAAGAAAAACCGGCAAATGATCCGCGGGACTCCTTCGGGAGTCCCTTTTTTATTCCATCGCCGCCCTCACCGCGGCATAGATCTCCTCGTGGATGTCCTCCACGCTGCGCGTTCCGCTTTTTATGACGCGCCAGCTGTAGTGCGCCGCGGCAGCGCGCCCGGCGGCAAGGCAGCTTTGGAGATACGCCGCGTCGCGCTCGTGGATGTCCGCGCTCGTGTTCGTCGCGCGCTCGCGCTCCGCCATGCGGGACTTTGCCGTCTCCACCTCGATGTCCAGATAGACGACGAGGTCCGGCTTCGGCAGACCCATCAGGTCGAACTCGAAGTGGTAAAGCCAGTCGAGATACGTCTGCCGCTCCCCCTCCGGGAGCTTGGAGCCCTGATGACAGGCGTTGGAGGTCGTATAGCGGTCGCAGAGGACCGTCCCCCCCGCCTCATAATACGCGCCCCAGTCTGTCCGAAACGAGGCGAAACGGTCGACGGCGTAAAATGTGGAGGCGGCGTAAGCATTGACGTCGCCGGGGCGGGAGCCGAAGTCCCCGCGCAGATAGGCGCGGATGAGCGCGCTGCTCTCTTCATTATAGCGCGGGAAGGTCACGCGGCGGAAGTCAGCGCCGGCGCGCTCCAGCCGCTCGCAGAGGCGGCGGTACTGGGTGCTCTTGCCGCTGCCGTCGATCCCTTCGATCACGATAAGCTTTCCTTGCATCATTTTTCCCTCACAAAACATGCCTTCAGCAAAAATTCCGGCAGGACGAGCATGCGTCCGAAGCGCTTCGGCTCTTTCAGGAGCCGGTAGAGCCACTCCAGCCCCGCGCGCTGCCAGCGCTCCGGCGCGCGCGCGGCGACGCCGGCATAGACGTCCAGACTGCCGCCCGCGCCGATCATCAGCCCGGCGTTCACCGCCGCGGCGTTGCGGTGCATCCACTTTTCCTGCTTCGGCGCGCCGAGGCAGACGAGCAGCAGGTCCGGCGCAGCGGCGGCGATCTCCGCGACGACGGGGGCGTCGTCCGAAAAATAGCCGTCATGCGTCCCGACGACGCGCAGTCCGGGGAAGCGCGCGGCGAGGTTCTCCCCCGCCTTTTCCGCAACGCCGGGCTTTGCGCCGAGCAGATAGACGCTCCGCCCCGCGGCAGCCATTTTTTCCAGCAGCGCGAGCGTGAAGTCGCAGCCGGGGACCTTTTCCTTCAGCGGCGTATGGCGCAGCCGCGCCGCGTAAATGACGCCGATGCCGTCCGGGATGGTCAGCGCAGCCCCGGCGACCGCCTCCGCCGCCTCCGGATCCTTCCGGCACATCATCACGATCTCCGGATTCGGCGTCACGACATACCCGCCGCGCTGCGCCGTCTGGAGCGCGTAAGCCTTCTCCACAGCCTCCGCCATCGTCAGGTTGTCGAACCTGACGCCGAGGACCCTGATCTTTTCGCTCATAGCTGGGAAAACACCTCCCCGATCCGCCCGCGGACGAGCAGGTCCGCCCTGCCGTCCGCCGGGGTCGCCCCGCGGTTGACGAGCACGAGCTTATGCCCGCGGTAATAGTTGATAAGTCCCGCCGCCGGATAGACGGCGAGGCTCGTTCCGCCGATGATGAGCACGTCCGCCTGGCGGATATAATGCACGGCGCGGGCGACGACCTCGTCGTCGAGCGCCTCCTCATAAAACACGATGTCCGGGCGGATCACGCCGCCGCAATCGCAGCGGGGCACGCCCTCGCCGTCGTTCACAAGCTCAAACGGATAGGGCTTGCCGCAGCGGGAACAGTAACAGCGCAGCAGCGTTCCGTGCAGCTCCAGCACGTTCCGGCTCCCTGCCGCCTGATGCAGCCCGTCGATATTCTGGGTGATGACGGCGCGGAGCTTCCCCTCCGCCTCCCACGCGGCGAGCTTCCGGTGTGCGGCGTTCGGCTGCGCGCCGGTGAGCCGGAGCTTTGCGTGGTGGAAGCGGTAGTATTCCTCCGGGTCCCGGTCAAAAAAGCTGCGGCTCAGGATCTCCTCCGGCGGATACCTCCACTCCTGATTGTAAAGCCCGTCCGTGCTGCGGAAATCGGGGATGCCGCTCTCCGTCGAAACGCCTGCCCCGCCGAAAAACACGATATTGTCGCTGCCGTCCACGAGCTCCTTGAGCCTCCGGACCTCCTCGGTCATAGCCTTCGCCGCCTTTCCTCTTGCATATTCTGACAGAACATTATACAATAAGAGCAGATTTTTTTCAAGCACGGAGGCACAGAAATGGATCAACTGAAGCTTTATCACAGCCGCCCGGCGGACTGCACGGGGCGCGATACGGCGGAGACGGCGTGCTACGATGCGCTGGACGCGCTCGGCATCGCTTACGACCGTGTGGACCACGACGCGCTTTTCACGATGGAAGCCCTCACCCCGGTCGAGACCGTCCTCGGCTGCGGCGTTGCGAAAAACCTTTTCCTCACGAACCGCCGGCAGACGGACCTTTACCTACTCATTATGCCCGGCGATAAGCCGTTCAAGACCAAATACCTCTCCGCCCAGCTCGGATGCAGCCGCCTGAGCTTCGGGAGCGAGGAGCTGCTGAGGGACTATCTCGGCGTCACCCACGGCAGCGCCAGCGTGCTCTGCCTGCTGCGCGACAAAGCAAAGCGTGTCCGTCTCCTCGGCGACCGTGAGCTCCTCGGCGCGGAATATTTTGCCTGCCACCCCTGCCGCAACACCAGCACCCTCCGCTTCTCCACCGCGGACCTCGTCAATAAGCTCCTCCCCGCCCTGCACCACGAGATCACCTGGGTCGACCTCCCGCGGGAGATGGAATAAAACCTCAACCGAGACCCGCTTCGCTGGGCTCTCGGTTGAAGGGGAACGCTCCGCTCAGCGCACTCGCCTGCGGCTCGCACGTTCCCTCCGCGCAGAGTATTTTTCGGCACGCACGTGTCGCGCCGAAAAATGATTGAACTCTATTCGCGCTGCGACGCGCCGTAGGCGCTAGTCCTTTAGGGCGGGCGCGAACTCTGCGAGGCTCTTTTTAACTGAAAAAAAGACGTCCCCGCCTTGCGGCGGGGACGTCTTTCAGCTTTAATAGTAGCGCTTATTCTTGTTCTTGCGTGCAGCCTCGCTCTTCTTGCGGCGGCGAACGCTGGGGCTCTGGTAGTACTCCTTCTTGCGGAGGTCCGCCAGAACGCCGGACTTGGCGCAGCTGCGCTTGAAGCGCTTGAGCGCGTTGTCCAGAGATTCATTCTCCTTGACGTAGATTTCAGACATTTATTTTTCCCTCCCTCCAAATACACCTTTGCGGTGCGTTCAAGGGCCATGTACTATGGCTTAACACACGATATTATAAAGGTTTTTGTGCGCTTTGTCAACACTTACTTTGCCGGTTTCAGGATCAAATTGACAAGTTTGTTCTTCACGATGATGTGTTTTACGAGCTCCATCCCCTCCTTCATCTTGGCGATCTTCTCGTTGGCGCAGGCGGCGGCGAGGACGGCTTCGTCGTCGGCGTCGGCGGCGACCTCCACGGTGGCGCGGAGCTTGCCGTTGACCTGAACGGCGAGGGTCTTGGTGTGCTCAACGGTCTTGCTCTCGTCGAACGCGGGCCACGGCATCTGCATCGCCATCCTGCCGGTCTTGGCGGCGAAGCCGGTCAGCTCCCACATTTCCTCCGCAATGTGCGGAGCGAAGGGGCTCAGCATCAGGATGAGCTGCTCCAGATCGCCGCGGGTGCAGCCGTTGGCGTAAAAATCGTTGACCATGCTCATCAGCGCGGCGATGGCGGTGTTCATCTTGAGGGTGTCGATGTCCTCCGTGACCTTTTTGATCGTGCGGTGGATGCTCGCCTCGTTTTTGGCGGAGACCGCCTCGTCCGGGTCGGCGGCGTCCATCAGGTTCCAGCAGCGGTCGAGAAAGCGCTTGCTGCCCTTTACCGCCTCATTGGACCATGTGACCGCCTTTTCAAAGTCGCCGATGAACATGATGTGCAGACGCATGGTGTCCGCGCCGTACTGGGCAACGATGTCGTTCGGGTTCACGACGTTGCCGCGGGACTTGCTCATCTTCTCGCCGCCCTCGCCCAGGATCATGCCGTGGCTCGTGCGCTTGGCATAGGGCTCCGGCGTGTGGACGACGCCGATATCGTAGAGGAATTTGTGCCAGAAGCGGGAGTAGAGCAGGTGGAGCGTCGTGTGCTCCATGCCGCCGTTATACCAGTCCACGGGACCCCAGTACCGCTCCGCCTCGGTCGAGACGGCGGCGTGGTCGTCGTGCGGGTCCATATAGCGCAGGAAATACCAGCTGGAGCCCGCCCACTGGGGCATGGTGTCCGTCTCGCGCTTCGCGGGACCGCCGCAGCAGGGGCAGGTCGTGTTGACCCAGTCGGTCATCTTGGCGAGCGGGCTCTCGCCGTCGTCCGTCGGCTCATAGCTCTCCACGTTCGGCAGCTCCACGGGGAGCTGGTCCTCCGGCACGGGGACCCAGCCGCACTTTTCGCAGTTCACGAGCGGGATCGGCTCGCCCCAGTAGCGCTGGCGGGAGAAGACCCAGTCGCGCAGCTTGTAGTTCACCTGTTCATGACCGAGCCCCTTTTCGGTGAGGTAAGCGGTCATGGCGGGGATCGCCTCGCGGACGGTCTTGCCGTCGAGGAAGCCGGAGTTGACCATCACGGCGGTGTCGTCCTTTGCGACAAACGCCTCCTGCGTCACGTCGCCGCCGGCGACGACCTCGATGATGGGCAGACCGAACGCCTTCGCGAAATCCCAGTCGCGCTGGTCGTGGCCCGGAACCGCCATGATAGCGCCGGTGCCGTAAGTCGCGAGGACATAATCAGAGATGAAGATCGGAATTTCCCTGCCGGTGACGGGGTTCACGGCGCGCACGCCGCGCAGCTCCACGCCGGTCTTTTCCTTATTGAGCTCCGTGCGCTCCAGGTCGCTCTTCGCGGCGGCGGCTGCCTGATACGCCTGCACGTCGGCGGCGTTTTCGAGCATCGGCATCCACTGCTTCACGAGCGCATGCTCCGGGGAGAGGACCATATAGGTCGCACCGAAGAGCGTGTCCGGGCGGGTGGTGAAGACGACGATATCGTCCCCGGTCGTGGCTTTGAACGTCACCTCTGCGCCGGTGGAGCGGCCGATCCAGTTGCGCTGCTGGATCTTGACGCGCTCGATATAGTCCACACCGTCCAGATCGTCCAGCAGGCGCTGGGCGTATTTCGTGATGCGGAGCATCCACTGGCTCTTCTCCTTGCGGATGACCGGCGCGCCGCAGCGCTCGCAGACGCCCTCGACGACCTCCTCGTTCGCGAGGACGCACTTGCAGCTCGTACACCAGTTGACGGGCATCGTCGCCTTGTATGCGAGACCGTTTTTATAGAGCTGGAGGAAGATCCACTGGGTCCACTTGTAATACTTCGGGTCCGTCGTGTCCACGCAGCGGTCCCAGTCGAAGCCGTAGCCGAGCATCTTGAGCTGGCTCGTGAAGTTCGCGATGTTCTGCTTCGTCACGATGGCGGGGTGGATGTGGTTTTTGATGGCGTAATTCTCCGTCGGCAGACCGAAGGCGTCGAAGCCGATGGGGAAGAGCACATTATAGCCCTCCATGCGCTTTTTGCGCGTGATGATGTCCATCGCGGTAAACGGGCGCGGGTGACCGACGTGGAGCCCCTGTCCGGAGGGGTAGGGGAACTCGATGAGCCCGTAGAATTTCGGACGGGGGTCGCCGGTAACGGCGGCGTAGGGCTTGGTCTGCTCCCAGTTTGCCTGCCACTTTTTCTCGATTGCAGCAAAATCGTATTTCATTGGCGTCTTTCCACTTCTCTTTACAAAATTTTTGTGATTTCCGTGCGTCTTATCAGTCGGCGGTCAGGACGCCGTCCAGCGGCATTTCCTCGGCATCCGTCCAGAGACGTTCGAGGTTATAAAACTGCCGCGCTTCCTCCATGAACAGATGGACGACGACGCAGCCGAAGTCCAGCAGGACCCATGTGCCGGAGCGGTGTCCCTCGCGGTGGATCTTGTTCTCGCCCAGCTCCTCCAGCGCCGCCTCGACCGCGTCGCCGAGGGTCTTGATCTGGGTGGAGCTCGCCGCGGTGCAGATGACGAAATAATCCGCCAGCGTGGTCACGTCCGTCGTGCGCAGAAGGCGGATATCCAGCGCCTTCTTGCCGTCCAGCGCGCGGACCGCAGTCTCCGCGATCTCTTTCGGTGTATGCATATTTCTGAAAACTCCTTTTAGAATTTGTATTTAGTTTATTGTTACCCGTTATAATTATAAAATGTTCCGAGCGGGACCAGCTCGCCGGTCGTGGAGATCGCGCCGTCGCGTCCGAGGGCGCGCAGCACGTCCAGATTCTCCGCCGTCACGTCCGTGTCGTAGGGGTTCAGGCTCTCGTTGATCATCGCGAGCCAGCCGTCCACGTCCAGCTCGAAGTAGGAGCCGCCGCGGATGGAAACGCCCTTGCCCGGCGCGGTCCGGAAGCGGACGGAGTCCTCCTTCATCTGCAAAAACTCGCGGACATAAAACGCGATGTTGTTCGCCGTGAGGTCCGTCTGGACGTCGGACTCGATGATCTCCTGGATCTTATCGAGATTCGGGATGTTTTTCAGCTTCAAAAGCTGGCTCGCGAGCGCCTTCAGCAGCGACTGCTGGGTGGCGATGCGCCCAAGGTCGCCGTTCGGGTAGCCGCTGCCGTCGTTGCCCATGCGGTAGCGCAGGACCTTCACGGCGTCCTCGCCCAGCAGAAGCTGGGAGCCCTTCGCGATGTGGATATGCAGGTCCTGATCCTCCGCGTCATAGTCCATGTCGCGCGGGACGTAGAAATAAATGCCGCCGATACAGTCGACGAGCTTTTCCACCACGTCGATGTCGAGGATGACGTAATTATCCACCTGAAAGCCGAGCAGATCGGTCAGGTGCTCCACGAAGCGTTCCGGGTCGCCGCGCTCGCCCACCATGACGGAGTTGAGCTTTTTGACGCCCCAGCTGACGTTCACGAGCGTGTCCTGCGGGATGCTGACGACATCGAGCGTCAGGTTCTCGCTGTCGAGCCTGCCGACGAGCACGACGTCCGTGCTGACGCCGAGCTGGTCATAAGCGGCGACGGCGAAGGTATAGCAGCTCTCCAGCCGCTCCGGGGTCGGCTCCGGGGTCGGTTCCGGACTGGGCTCCGGAGGCTCCGTCGGCGGCGGGGTCGCGATCGGCTCCGTCACCGCGGGGCGGACGATGTTCGGCGTGTTGAGCCCGGCTTCCCCCTGCGTGGGCGGCTTTTCCCAGATGGCATAAGCCAGCGCGAGCAGCAGCAGCGCGAGCAGCACGCAGCCGAGCGCGATGGCGGGGATGTGCAGCCGCCGCCAGAGCTCGCCGCGGAAAAACGCGCGCAGCCGCTCCCCTGCGGCGCTCTGCTTTTCGCCGGGGGCAGGCTTCGGTCTGTTTTCGGGCTTCGGCTTATGTTCGGGCGCGCGCTCCGGGCGCGGTTTCGGCTTTCCGCCAAAAAGCTTCATAAAAAGATCAACTCATTCCCTGTTCTGATACCATTGCAGCGCCGCGACGGTGTTTTTGTGCGGCTCCTCCCCGCGGGCTGTCAGGTCGGCAAGGCTCATCTCAAAGCCCCGCACCATCGCGCGGTCGAGGTCCTCATAGGCGAGACGCCGGAGCTCCTCCACGCCGGGGAAATCGCGCGTCGGCTCCATATAATCCGCCATGTAGAGCACTTTTTCGAGCGTCGTCATATTCGGGCGACCCGTCGTGTGCCAGCGGATGGCTTCGACGACCTGCTCATCCGAGCCGAACTCGAATTTCGCCACCGCCGCGCCGGTTTTGGCGTGGAGCAGCTTGCCGTTTTCGCGTTCGAGCTCATCGGGTATGATACCATATTTTGCGCAAAGGCGCAACTGCTCCGGCAAAAGCTCCTTTTTCGTGCAGTCGTGCAAAATCGCCGCCTCCGCAGCGCGCTCTTCGTCCGCGCCCCAACGCCGGGCAAGGCGCACGGCTTCCGCCTCGCAGCCCTGCACATGCGCCACGCGCCGCGGCCGGAGCATGGCGTAAGACCGCTCTCGCAGCCACGGAAAGTTCACCTTTGCACCGTAAAGCCGGCGGCGGATGATCTCGGCATAGACCTCCGGGCTGAGCTTGGCGACGCCCTCGCGGTTTTGCAGCGCGGCGCGCAGCTCCGTGGAGGACGCGGGCATGGGCTGGGAGCGGATGAGCTCCGTCTCCGTGCCGTAGCGCGCGGCGAGCGCATCCCGCTGCGCCTCGATCGCAGGCATCTCGCCCGCGGCGCGCTGGAACACGGCGATGCGCACGCTGCGCAGGATGTATTCCGCGTCGTACCACGTGTGCAGCGAGCAGTACATATCGGCGCCCATCAGCAATATGAGCTCCGCCTCCGGCTCCGCCGCGCGCAGATGGCGCAGCGTGTCCGCGGTGTAGCTTTTTCCGCCGCGGCGCAGCTCCAGATCGCTCACGGTGCAGTTCGGCACGGCGGCGAACGCAAGGCGGCAGAGCGCAAGGCGCTCCTCCGGCTCCGGGCTGCCCTCCGCGAGTTGTTTGTGCGGCGGCTGAAAATCGGGGATCACGAGAAACGCATCCGGCTTTAACTGCCGCGACGCGGCGAGCGCGGCGGCGAGGTGTCCCTTATGCGGCGGGTTGAAGCTCCCGCCGAAAACGGCAATGGTCATCCCAAGCGTCCCGCCCCTTCGTTATTTTTTCTTTCTGTTCGTCACGAGCTCGATCTTCGGGTCGGTCTCGTTGCGCTTATAGAGCACGAACTTGCTGCCGATGGACTGCACCGCCTCGGCGCGGCATGCCTCGGCGAGCGCGGCGGCGGCCTCCGCCGCGGTGAGCATCGAGCTCTCCAGCACGCGACCCTTGATGAGCTCGCGGGCGCGGAGCGCGTCGCGCACCTGAATGAGCAGGTTTTCGTTGATCCCGCCCTTGCCGATGATGATGATCGTGTCCAGCGACGCCGCCATGCCGCGCAGCTGGGCGCGCTGTTTACTTGTCAGCATTGTATTTCTCCAGCTCCTCTCTGAATGCCCGGATCGCCTTCCCGCGGTGGCTCAGGGCGTTTTTCTCCTCCGGCTCAAGCTCCGCCATGGTCCGGTCCGTACCGTCCGGCAGGAACACGGGGTCATAGCCGAAGCCGTCCTCCCCCCGCGGCGCGATCGTGATGACACCGGGGCATTCGCCCTCGGCGCGCAGCACATCCCCGTTCGGGAAGGTGCAGCAGATGCTGCTCACAAACTTTGCGCGCCGGTCCGCGATGCCCTCCAGCTTTTTCAGCAGGAAGCGGCATTTTTCCGCGTCGGAATCGTCGTGGTTTCCGGTAAAGCGCGCGGAATAGACGCCGGGCGCGCCGCCCAGCGCGTCGACCATCAGCCCGGAATCGTCCGCCACGGCTGCACAGCCGCTCGCGGCGGTGACGGCGGCGGCTTTCAGATAGGCGTTTTCCGCAAAGGTCACGCCCGTCTCGTCCACCTCAAAATCGCAGCCGGCTTCGCGCTGGGAGACGATCTCCACGCCGAGTCCGGCGAGCAGCGCGCGCATTTCCGCAAGCTTTTTCGCGTTGTTGGACGCCAGAATGAGCCTCATTTCAGCAGCTCCTCCGCAAAGGCGGCGGCGTCGAACTCCAGCAGGTCGTCCACGCCCTCGCCGACGCCGATATACTTCACCGGCACGCCGAGCTCCGCCGCAATAGCGAACACGATGCCGCCCTTGGCGGTTCCGTCGAGCTTCGTCAGCACGACGCCGGTGATGTCGGCGCTGTCCTTGAAGCTCTTGGCCTGAAGCAGTCCGTTCTGGCCCGTCGTGGCGTCCAGCACGAGCAGGGTCTCCACATCGGCATCCGGCAGCTCGCGGGAGATGATGCGGCGGATCTTCGCGAGTTCGTTCATGAGATTGGTCTTATTGTGCAGCCGCCCTGCGGTGTCCACGATGATGAGGTCGCGCCCGCGCGCCTTTGCCGCGGCGATGGAGTCGAACACGACGCTCGCCGGGTCGCTGCCCTCCTCGTGGCGAACGATGTCCGTCCCGGCGCGCTCCGCCCAGACGGTGAGCTGCTCCGCCGCCGCCGCGCGGAAGGTGTCCCCCGCCGCGAGGAGCACGCTCCTGCCCTCCGCCGTGAAGCGGGCGGCGAGCTTGCCGATCGTCGTCGTCTTGCCGACGCCGTTGACGCCGACCATCAGAATGACGCTCGGCTTCGTCGTGAGGTGCAGCTCCCGCTCGCCGACATTGAGCCGCCCGGCAAGGATCTCGGCAAAGGCGGACTTGACCTCCTCCCCGCCGCGCAGACCGCGCGACTTGACGGCGCGCCGCAGCTCCTCCACGGACTCGACCGCGGTGTCCGCTCCGGCGTCCGCGAGGATCATGGTCTCCTCCAGCTCGTCGAAAAATTCCTCGTTCTCGCCCGTGAAGGACGCAAACATGTTGTTCATGGAAACGGTCATGCTCCGCTTCGTGCGGGCGAGACCGTTCTTGATCTTATCCAGAAAGCCCATCGGCAGCTTTTTCTCCTTTTATTTGATAGTCTTCTCCGCTTCCTCCAGATCGACGGAGAGCACGGTGGTGACGCCCTTTTCCTGCATTGTGACGCCGTAGAGCACGTCCGCCTCCTCCATCGTGGCGCGGTGGTGGGTGATAACGATAAACTGGGTCTGACCCGCCATGGAGCGCATGTAGCTGGCGTAACGCTCGACATTCGCCTCGTCGAGCGCGGCGTCGATCTCGTCCATGATGCAAAACGGCGTGGGCCGCACCTTCATGATCGCGAAATAGAGCGCGATGGCGACGAAGCTCTTCTCGCCGCCGGAGAGCAGCGAGATCGTCGTGACCGCCTTGCCGGGCGGCTGGACGCGGATCTCGATGCCGCAGCCGAGCGGGTCCTCCGGGTCTTCGAGCGTGAGCTGCGCCTTGCCGCCGCCGAACAGCTCCAGAAACACGCTGCGGAAGCGCTCGTCGATGGCGTGGAACTCGCGGACGAAGATCTCCTTCATCTCGCCCGTCACGTCGCTGATGATCTTCAGCAGGTCGCGCCGCGCCTTTTCCACATCGTCGCGCTGACCGCGCAGGAAGTCGTAGCGCTCGCTGACGCGGGCAAACTCCTCAATCGCGCCGAGGTTCACGGCGCCGAGTCTGCCGATCTCGCGCCGCAGCTCCGCGATGCGCTTCGTCGCCGCGGGCATGTCCTCCACCTGCTGCCGCAGACTCTGTGCCGCGGTGCGGGAGAACTCGTAGCTGTCCCAGAGCTTATCAACGATCTGCTTTTCCTCCAGCTCCGCGGAGAGCTTTTTCTGCTCCAGCGCGGCGCGGACGGACTGCAATTCGAGCAGCGCGCGGTTTTTGTCCTGACTCTCGCGCTCGCCGCGGGTGCGGCGGCCTTCGAGCTCTATTTTTCGGGCGGAGATCGCCTGCAAAGCCGCCCTGCGCTCCGCCGCCGCCGCGCGCTTTTCCGCCGCGCGGCTGAGCGTCGCGTCCAGCTCCGTCTGAAGCGCGGCGGCGCGGTCGTTCATCTCCGCGATGGCGGCGCTGCGCTGGTCGCTGTCGCCGGAAAGGGCGGCGATCAGCTCCGTCAGGCTGCGGATGGACTGCCCCGCCGTGTCGCGCTCGGCTTCCAGCGAGGCGCTCTCCGCGCGCAGCGATGCCATCGTCTCGGCGAGCTCCGTGCGCCGGCGCTCAAAGTCCTCGCGTCCGGCGGTGCGCTCGCTGATCTCTCGCCGCTGGGCGTCCAGCCGCTTTTCCAGCGCCGCGCGCCGCGCCGCGGTCTCCTCCACGCGCTGCGCCGTCTCGCGCTGCGCGGCGGAAAGTCCGCGTTTTTCGTTTTCGAGGTCCTCAAGCGCCTCGTCCACCGTCCGGCGCAGCAGGCGGGTCTGGTCGACCTCCGCCTCCGCGCGGTGGAGCGCCTCGCTCGCGCCGGTGAGCTCCCCGGCGGCGACCTCCATCTCGTATTTTGCGCCGGAGAGCACGCGCTCGGCTTCCGCCAGCGCAGCGGCGCATTCGCGCTCGGCGGTCTCCAGCTCCTCCGCGCGCGCCCGGAGCTTTTTCAGCTCGTTCGCGCGGGAGAGAAGCCCCGTATTCTTCGCGGCGCTGCCGCCGGTCATGGAGCCGCCGGCGTTGATGAGCTGACCGTCGAGCGTCACGATGCGCAGGCGGTTCCCGCTCTTTTTGGAAAGGCGCACCGCGTCCGTCAGCGTCTCCGCCACGGCGGTCCCGCCCAGAAGATTTTCAAAAATTCCGGCATAGCGCGCGTCAAAGCGCACGAGGGCGTCCGCCCTGCCGACGAAGCCCGGCTCGCCCTCCGGCATCTGCTTTGCCGGGTAAGGGCGGATGGTGTCCAGCGGCAGGAAGGTGGCTCTGCCGCCGTCGCTGCGCTTTAAGTGCTCGATCGCCGCCTTGCCGTCGCTCTGGCTGTCCACGACGATGTTCTGCATCGCGCCGCCGAGCGCCGTTTCGATCGCGAGGGCATAGCGCTCGTCCGCGGCGAGCAGCTTCGCCACCGGACCGTGGACGCCGCGGAGCGTTCCGCGCCCCGCCGCCGTCATGACGGACTTGACCGCCCTGCCGAGACCCTCATAGTCGCGTTCCAGCTCCGTCAGCATGGCGATGCGCCCCGCGGCGCTCCGGCGCTCCACGGTCAGCGCGCCGCGCTTTTCCGTCAGCTCCCGCACCGCGCTCTCGCGCCCGCTCATCAGCATCTTGTGACCGTTCACGACGTTCGCGAGCTCCCCCGCGCGCTCCTTCGCCGCGGCGAGCTTCCGCTCCGCTTCGCGCAGCGTTTCGCCGAGCTGGGCGTATTTTTCCTCCGCCGCGGCGATGTCGCCGTCGATGCCGCCGGCGCGCTCGCGCTGCTCGGTCTGCTTGTCGGCGAGCATGGCGAGCGTCGTCGCGCACTGGGTGATCTCGTCGCTGAGGGCGTTTTCCCCGGCGATCAGGCTCGCGAGCCCCGCCTGCGCCGCGTCCGTCTCCGCCGCGTTGCGCTCCGCGGCGGACTGGGTGTCCGCGATCTCGCCGCGCTTTTGCGCCAGCAGCGCCTCGATCTCGGCAAGGCGCGTCTCACCGGCGCGGACCTGCGCGCGCAGGTTCTCGGTCCTGCCGGACTGCTCCGCCATCTCGCTTTCCAAGCGGCGGATGTTCTCCGCGTTGTGCTCCAGATTCGCGCGCAGCACCGCCGCGGCACTGTCGCACTCGGCGGCTTCGCCCTCCGCGGCGCTCTGGCGCTCGCGCTCGCGCTCGCTTTCCATATCGCACTCGCGCATTTTTTCGCTGAGGCTCTCCGCCGCGGCGTAGAGCGCGTCGAGCTCCCGCTGCGCCGCGTCCAGCGCCGACTGCGCCTGCTCGTATTCCAGATTCAGCTTCTCCGACTGCACGCGCAGTCGGTCGAGCGTCTCCATCCAGACGGAGATCTCCAGTCCGCGCTGCTCGTCGCGCAGGAGCAGGTATTTCTTCGCGGTCTCCGCCTGCTTTTCGAGCGGTCCGACCTGAAGCTCCAGCTCCGCGATCTTGTCGTTCACGCGCAGGAGGTTGTCCTCCGTGCGTTCGAGCTTGCGCTCAGCTTCCTCCTTGCGGTAGCGGTAGCGCGAAATGCCCGCCGCCTCCTCAAAGATCTCGCGCCGGTCCGTGCTGCGCGCGGAGACGATCTCCGCGATGCGGCCCTGCCCGATGACGCTGTAGCCGTCGCGTCCGAGTCCGGTGTCCATCAGAAGTCCCGTGATGTCCTTCAGGCGCACGCTCTCTCGGTTGAGCGAATACTCGCTCTCGCCCGTGCGGTAGTAACGGCGGGTGATGACGACCTCCGGCGCGTCGATGGGGAAAAGCCCGGCGGAGTTATCCAGCACAAGACTGACCTGCGCAAAGCCCATCGGACTGCGCTTTTCTGTGCCGCCGAAGATGACGTCCTCCATCTTGCCGCCGCGGAGCGCCTTGCTCCGCTGCTCGCCCATGACCCAGAGCAGCGCGTCGGAAATATTCGATTTTCCGCTCCCGTTCGGTCCCACGATCGCGGTGATATCCTTGTCAAAGGTCAGCACCGTCTTGTCCGGAAACGACTTGAAGCCTTGAATTTCAAGTGCTTTAAGATACATTGGGTCCTCTTTCTGTATATGAAATCAGCTTATCATACCACAGAGAGTGCGGTTTTTCAAGATTTTCCTGCGGGATGGGGACGAAAAAGCCGCGTCTGCTGCTCCTTCACAGTTCCATGTCCCCCGCCTCCTCCGGTCCCTCTGCCCGGAAGAGTCTTGGGATCGTGATCTCGATACCGACGTTGAAACGGCTTGGGATGATCGAGAAGGAGGACGCGCAGCGGAGCGCCTCGCGCAGCGCTTCGAGCTGCCTGCCGTTGACCGGGATCTCCCCCTCCGCGTCTTCGATCGTGCGCGTGGAGTACTGAACCCTTATCGCACCGCACAGAAACGCGGGGTGGACCGTGAAGCACACCTCGTCCGCCTGCGGGAACGCCTCCCGGAAAACGCCGGTGAGCCGCTTCGCCTCCTCCATCCGCTCCGGTATCGGCTCGGCGTAGAGCTTGTTGTAGTCCAGCCTCTCCCGGAAGCACTGCGCCGCCGTCCGGAAAAACTCCTGGATCTTCTCTTTCTTCTCGTTTTCCATTTTCTTTTCCTCCGTTTCACGTTTTTCTGGGCTCCGCGCCCATATATAAGCGCACAGGCGCGGGGTTTTTGCCGCGTCCCCATATATAAGCGCACGGGTGCGGGGTTTTTGGACCCCGTGTGCCCATATATAAGCACACAGCCGTTCGGTTTTTGCCCATGTATATAAGGACACGGGCGCGCACATTTTTCTGCGTCCCCCTATATAAGCGCACGGGTGGGGACTTTTTCCCTATTTATCTATACACGGGCGTTCACATCATCAGAGCGAAAAGCAGCCTCCTCCGGGTCAAAGACCCGGAGAAAGTTGTTTTTTTGTTTATTTTAACCCAGACCCGCAGCGATCCGCCGCAAGACGGAATTTTTCTGCCGAAAACGGGCGATCTCTTCTGGCAATCGTGAACGGGGTATGTTATAATGATTTTATATGACCAAAACTCGTGAGGTGGCATTTGTGAACTATATCGGCTCAAAATACTCCCTGCTGGACTTTCTGACGGAGACGATCGGCGCCGTCGCCGGCGACGTGACGGGGCGGGTCTTCGCCGACCTCTTTGCGGGCACCGGCGTTGTGGGCAGGACCTTCAAGGAGCGCGGCTGCCGCGTCATCGCGAACGACATCCAGTATTACAGCTACGTTCTCTGCCGCCACCTCATCGAAAACGTGCCGCCGCTTGACCTCGGCGGCCTTCCCGCGCGGCTGAACGCGCTGCCCGGCGCGGAGGGCTTTGTTTACCGCAGCTACTGCGCCGGCTCCGGCAGCGGCAGGAACTATTACACCGACGAAAACGGCAAAAAATGCGACGCCATCCGGATGGAGCTCGAACGCCTGCGCCGCGGCGGTGAGATCAACGACGACAGCTATTTTTACCTGCTCGCGAGTCTCATCCAGTCCATCGACAAATACGCGAACACCGCCTCGGTCTATGGCGCGTTTCTCAAGCACATCAAGGGCGCGGCGGCGCGCACGATGGAGCTGGAGCTGCTCCCCGTCGTCCCCGGCGAGCGCGGCGAGGCGCATAACGAGAACATCTCCGACCTCATCACCCGCGTCTCCGGCGACATTCTCTACCTCGACCCGCCCTACAACGAGCGGCAGTACGCCGCGAATTACCACGTTCTGGAGACCATCGCGCGCTACGACGCGCCGGAGCTTCACGGCAAGACCGGGCTGCGCAACTACGACGACCAGCGCAGCGACTTCTGCTCCGCACGCACCGTGGAGAGCGCCTTCGATGCGCTCGTGAAGGACGCGCAGTTCCGCTATATTTTCCTCAGCTACAACAACGAGGGACTCATGCCGCTCGAAACGATCCGCCGCGTCATGGGGCGCTACGGCCACTACGACGTGTTCACCCGCGATTACCGCCGCTTCAAGGCGGACACGGACGAAAACCGCAGCCACAAGAGCGACCGGACGGTCGAGTATCTCCACTGTCTGGAGAAAAACGACGTCCCGCTTCAGGGATATCCGCCTCCGCGGGAGGCGCCGGTCTTCGCCCCCGGCACCAAGGGCGCGCTTTTTCTGGAGCTCGCGCAGCCGGACGCGCGCGGCGTCAGCCGCTGGGTGGACCGCGGCGAGTTTTCGGGGAAGTATGCCTCGCTGCAATTTGAAAACGGCGGCTCCTTCTTCCGCGGGAACTCGAAGCTCGCGAAATGCTACGTCGTCGAAAAGGACTGCTCCCTCACGCCCGGCAGCCGCATCGACCGCATCCGCCTCGCCGGTTATCGCGAGAGCGGCGGCGCCGTCGGCATCCAGAGCGTCCGCGCCGACATCCGCGAGGCGCTGCGCGGCAGGCGCTGCGTCGTTCTCGGCACCTCAAAGCCGGAGATCGACCACAAAAACGGCTGGAAAAACGACGTGCGCGTTATGACGCCCGCGACCCAGAGGCTGGAGGATTTTCAGCCGCTCAGCAAAGCCGCGAACGACGCGAAGCGCCAGTTCTGCAAGGAGTGCCGGAAAACGGGAAAGCGCTTCGACGCGCGGCGCCTCGGCTATCCCGTAGGCTGGTGCGCCGGCGGCGAGGCGCACGTCGGCGACACCGACGGCTGCGTCGGCTGCTTCTGGTATGATCCGATTGAGTTCCGTCGGCACCTGAAATTCGAGCCCTGAGAAAAACATCCCCCCGGCAGCTCCCGTTTTGCGGGTCGCCGGGGGTGGTTTTGTGTGGGGCGTTTTATCGAAGCTGGTGTTGACATTTTCGCGGGGGCAGCGTACAATATATGCGACGGTGGACGTGTCCGAGTTTCCGGACTGCCCCGTCAAAAGCGGGGACGTGTCCGATTCGACGGACTGCCCCGCTTTTATATTTCAACCTGACATCAAAGAGAATTTCCGCGTTGGTGTACTGGTTGAGCTCCGGGTTCTCCTCGCGGAACTTTGCGAGCGCGTCGCGCGCGTTCTCCACGAGTCCCATATTCTCGATGCTCATGCGGTCCACGTTGTGCAGATGGAAGAGATAGAGCTGAAAGCGGTTGTAGTAGTCGTCGCCCTTCGCGCGGATGGGGTCGAGCACGGCGTTCAGGCTCTTGCCGGTGACGCGCCCGTTGATGTCCGTCGCGGCGTTCTCGATCATGCTGATCGCCGCGTTGGTCGAGGCGCGCGCCTTGTTGTAATAGGCGTAAAGGTGCCGGTCCCCGCTCTGCTTCCCGACGCGGCTGACCGCCTCGCCGCTGTCCACGAGCATGCGGTAAAAATACCGCCCCGTGTCGCGGATGTTCTCGCCCGCCTCCCGGAGCGTCTGCCCCGGATGGCGCAGCCGGTCCCTGAAGCCGGGCTTCTCCTCGCCGACGCGGGCATTGACCTTGCTCTCCGCCGTCTCTTCCGGCGTCAGACGCTTGATCCCCTGCGCCTCGGCGCTCTGCCGCGCCAGCTCCGCAAGCTGCTCCAGATCGCCCCGGATCGCCGCGGCGTTGTCCTCAGCGCTCTCCTTCGTGGTCCCCTTCGTGCTCTCCTTCGGCACGTCCCGGAAGCGCTCCTCCGTAGCCCTCTGAAACTGCGTGACGAAGTCCAGAAGCTCGTCCTGCGTCTTGCCCTCATTGATCGAATACCGGATATCCGGGTCGCCGGTGGGGTTCTGGTTGGTGACGTTCTTGATTTGCTCGCTGTCAAAAGTAACCGCAATCCCCAGTGAACCGTCGCGCCGATACTCCACAACACCGTCATAGCCGAGATCACGCATCGCGTCCTGCAAAGCATCGTAGCTCATCCCCTGCGTGTCAGTGCCGGTTTTCTTCTGCACTTGTTCTGCAAGACTGACGGTATCTCCAGCCGAACCGTCATAAACGAACGGATTTGTGATATTCAAATACGCCTCAATGACGCGGCTCCCGAAACGCTCTGTGCCGTTGAGCTGCTTGCTCGTAAAATAATTTCCTTTTCCGAGTGCTTTCAGACCAAGCCCGCCTTTTTTGACTGCTTTGCTATAGTCAAACACGGTGAAGTCCCCATTCTCAGCCCGCGTTCCGTGGTACATCACCAGCAGCCGCCCGTCCTCGTCCCGGACCGCGCTGTCCCTGAAGTATTCCTGCTGCGCCTCGCTCAGCTCGCGCCCTTGGCTGTCCTCGCTGACGGAAAACTGCTCCTTGGAATACTCCTGCAAGTTCTTCTTCCACTCCGGCAAATCAGAATTTTTAGCGTCCGCCGAAAAATTTCCTTGACTATCTCGCGCGACAAGCGTAATATTATGGATAGGACCATAACTGGTGATCCCTAACGGCAATTGGAGCCTATTCTGGGATAACCAGTTGTCGGTCCTTTTTTTGTCCGGATCGACATACAAAATATTACTGCCGTCAATAAGCCTCTGCGTAGCCTCGATCGAAGCGTTTTCAACGTCGGCTCCCTTGTTATAGGCATTCGCAATCACCATATTCTGAAGCTCGTAACCCTTGCTGGACCTTGGGGCGAGTTCCAATACTGCCATGACCGGGATGCCGTTGTCTGCGTAAACCTCACCGTACATTGTAACGCGGTTCGGCTGCGTTTTAGACTCCATGATAAGGATCGGGTTCTCCAAAATATGGGGGACCTGTTTCATTACACCATCCGACATAAACGGATGGTCTTTTTGTATGGAGTTGATCTTTGTTGTGTTCCAGAAGATCTGTGTGTCTTTTATCCCGATGCTTTTAAGGGCTTCCGATGTTGTCCCAACATACAGGCTCTTTCGATCACTTTTCCCGTCAGCAATCCAGCGATCATACTCACTTTCGTAATCCTCGCTGATACTATACTGCCAAGCATCCGCGACCTCGCCGTCGTTCCCGACGCCCTGCTGCCCGTCCAGCTCCGCGAGCCCGGTGCGCAGCAGCTCGTCCACGCGCGCCGGGGCGACGCTCTTCCAGCGCAGACCCGGAACGTCCTTGTAAGACTCCCGCTTCCGCCGCTCCGCCTCCGTCTCCTGCGGAGCCTCCTGCGTCTGCTGCGCCCTTTCCTGCGCCGCGTCGTAGCCGTCCTCCACGAGGGCTGCGAAATAGTCGCCGTCGGTCTGCTGCTCCGCCCCCGTGACCTCCGCGCCGGGGATCTTCGACTTCTCCGCGATGTACGCCTCGTTCGGTCCGTGCGGGCGACTGTCCACGTCGGCGTAGCCGTTCGTCAGCATGTCGTCCAGCACGAGCTCCACGCGCTTCGCCGCGGCGTAGTTCTCCTGCCCGTTGTTGTGGATGATGTCGTCGAGCGCCTTGCCGATGCTCTCGTAGCTGAAGCGCCCGGAGTCGAGCAGATACGCAATGCTGTCGCTCGTGCGGCGATTTACGCCGGTCCAGCCGACGGTGCTCGGCAGATACCCGGAAGGGTCTCTGACCGGAAAGCGCTCGCCGCGCTGCGAGTCGGAAAGCTGCTGCCTCATCGCCTGCGCCGCCTCGACGAAATAGGGATGCAGACGCGGGTGGTCGAACTGGAACGCCATGACGTTCCGCTTTCCGACGTCGGTCCAGTCCCGGTTGTCGATGTGGTTCTCCGGCGTGCCGAAGCCGTCGCTGACCTTGCCATGCTCCTGCCGAAGCGCCTGCTCCCTGTCCGCAGTGCGCAGCCCCTCCAGCTCGTTGAGCTCCGCGATGAGGCGGAAGAAAAAAGCCCACCGGCAAAGCCGGTGGGTTAGAATTTATTTCAACCGCTTCAAAAACGCATCCGCCTGCCGCAACACCGACCTGTCGGACGCGAAGGTCAGCGACGCCACGGCGTCATTGAGGGGCAGCCAGCGGATCTCGCGGACCTCTTCCTCCTGCGGCGTTACATCCATGGTCGATGCGCGGGCAAGGAAAAACGCGACGGTCTTCCAGTGCCCCTCGCAGGGGCTGTATTCCGTGGTTTTTCGGAAACCGCGCACAAACTCGACTTCGAGTCCGGTCTCCTCGCGGATCTCCCGCGCGGCGGTCTGGCGCTCGGTCTCCTCGCCCTCGACGTGACCCTTGCAGAGTGAGGTATGTGTCCCCTTCCGCATCCGTTCAACAAGATAAAGCCGCCGCCCGTCTTTTTCCGTGAAGATCACGGCGCCGCAGCTTTTTTCGTAGATCATTATTTTTTCCTCCCCGGTGAAACGCCGCCTTACCCGGCATCAAGCAAGCAGCGCCGCTTTTACAGCGCATAAACTGCCACAATCTCATTTCCGCACATCTCGCCGTTTTCGACGAAGCCGAACTTCCGGTAAATCTCCCGCGCGCGGATGTTTTCCGGCTTGTATGAGAGCCAGACCTTTTCCGCCGGACCAAATGGAAAGGTGCGGATCAACCCCATCGCCGCGTCAAGCGTCTGCTTGCCGAGTCCGCGGCACTGGAAACGCTTATCGAGCATCAGCCGCCAGATACTGTAGTTTTCCTTGATCAGCTTGCTTTCATCCGCATTGCCGACCGTTCCCTTGCCGATCATCAAAAAGCCGATCAGCGCCCCGTCATCGTAAACGGCGAGCGGCAGCGCGTTATTGCCCTCATTCCGCGTTGCGTAAGCCTCGGCAAGACTCTGGATGTTCTCCGCAACAAAGTCCTTCTGCTCGTCAGAGGGCTCCAGAGCGCAGACCTTCCAGATGTTGGCGTTTGTGATTTCCTCAAAATGTGTCATAAAAAACTCCGTAAAAACTTACCAGGCAAAAACAACACCTCGAAATGAAAAGGAAAACACCCGCACAGTCGTGCGGGTGTTTGGCAGGGGTTGAAGGGATCGAACCCTCGGCCTACGGTTTTGGAGACCGCCGCTCTACCAGCTGAGCTAAACCCCTATATACTTAAAAAATGGTGGGCCTTCAGGGACTTGAACCCGGGACCGACCGGTTATGAGCCGGCTGCTCTGACCAACTGAGCTAAAGGCCCATAAACCTTGCGAAAAATGCCGCCGCTCATCGCGGCGGCATTCCGCTTCTGGCGCCTCCTGTAGGACTCGAACCTACGACACCGCGGTTAACAGCCGCGTGCTCTACCGACTGAGCTAAGGAGGCATGCAGGAAACGGTACACCAAGTACCGTTTCCTGTGTTGGCGTCGACCTATCTTCCCAGTCCGTCGCCAGACAAGTATTTTCGGCACTGCTGAGCTTAACTTCCGTGTTCGGAATGGGAACGGGTGGACCCTCAGCGTTATTAACACCAACAATATGGTACACCTTCAGGGACTCGAACCCTGGACACCCTGATTAAGAGTCAGGTGCTCTACCAACTGAGCTAAAGGTGCATATGGTGACCCGTGGGAGAGTCGAACTCCCGTTTGGGGCGTGAGAGGCCCCCGTCTTGACCACTTGACCAACGGGCCGGGTTTCAAGGCTTGTACCCTGAAAACTGAACAGAAGAAGGTGTAGGAAAGGAAGGCAGTGCCTGCAAATTCGTTATTGTAGGTCAAGCCCTCGGGTTATTAGTATCGGTCAGCTGAACGTGTTGCCACGCTTACACCTCCGACCTATCAACGTCATAGTCTACGACGTCCCTTACTCTCCGAAGAGATGGGAGATCTTATCTTAGGGAAAGTTTCACGCTTAGATGCCTTCAGCGTTTATCTCGTCCCGACATAGCTACCCAGCTGTGCCGTTGGCACGACAACTGGTGCACCAGAGGTCAGTCCATCCCGGTCCTCTCGTACTAAGGACAGCTCCCTTCAAATCTCCTGCGCCCGCAACAGATAGGGACCGAACTGTCTCACGACGTTCTGAACCCAGCTCGCGTGCCACTTTAATCGGCGAACAGCCGAACCCTTGGGACCGAATTCAGCCCCAGGATGTGACGAGCCGACATCGAGGTGCCAAACCTCCCCGTCGCTGTGGACGCTTGGGGGAGATCAGCCTGTTATCCCCAGGGTAGCTTTTATCCGTTGAGCGATGGCATTTCCACTCACATACCACCGGATCACTAACTCCTACTTTCGTACCTGCTCGACCCGTCGGTCTCGCAGTCAAGTTGGCTTATGCGTTTGCACTCTATGCACGATTTCCGTCCGTGCTGAGCCAACCTTTGAGCGCCTCCGTTACTCTTTTGGAGGCGACCGCCCCAGTCAAACTCCCCACCTAACAGTGTCCCCCCACCGGATTCACGGCGGCAGGTTAGAAACCCAATAACACAAGGGTGGTATTCCAAGGATGACTCCATCAAACCTGACGGCCTGACTTCTCTGTCTCCCACCTATCCTGTACATGTATTACCGAATTTCAGTATTAAGCTAGAGTAAAGCTCCATGGGGTCTTTCCGTCTAGTTGCGGGTAACCGGCATCTTCACCGGTACTACAATTTCGCCGGGCGGGCTGTTGAGACAGTGCCCAAATCATTACGCCATTCGTGCGGGTCAGAACTTACCTGACAAGGAATTTCGCTACCTTAGGACCGTTATAGTTACGGCCGCCGTTTACTGGGGCTTCGATTCAATGCTTCGTTGCCTGACATCTCCTCTTAACCTTCCAGCACCGGGCAGGCGTCAGCCCCTATACGTCATCTTTCGATTTAGCAGAGACCTGTGTTTTTGGTAAACAGTTGCTTGGGCCTATTCACTGCGGCCTCTTTCGAGGCTCCCCTTCTTCCGAAGTTACGGGGTCAATTTGCCGAGTTCCTTAACAACCCTTCTCCCGTTGGCCTTAGGATTCTCTCCTCATCTACCTGTGTCGGTTTGCGGTACGGGCGCCTAATTAATACACACAGCTTTTCTCGCCACAGAGCATCGCCGACTTCCCTACTGATGTTCGGTCCCTTACGCCCCGGTCAACCAACGCCGGGGTCCGGCTATCTCTATGTGTCCCTGTGCTTAACAATTTCGGCGGCTACGGAATTTCAACCGTATGTGCATCGACTACGCCTTTCGGCCTCGCCT
>CAVCTM010000014.1:0-31123 GCA_963605115.1 Pseudobutyrivibrio sp.
CTTGTTCTTTTGCGCCCTTTTGAAAATGGTGCTTAGGTTACAATGTTTCAACCTTTTTCTCCTTTCAGATTCAGTCCAGATATTTCACGTAAATCTTCGGAACGGTAACGGATGCACCGAGCACGGTGGTGTAGGTATAAAGCCCGCCGTAGCTGCCGTAGAAGGTGATCCAATCGTCCTCCAGAATGCGGGAGCCGCTGCCATAATTGTCCACATAGATCATGACAACGTTGTCATAACGTCCGGAGGTCGCTACGCGATAAGTGGAGTAATACTCCGCCGATGTCGCCTCGGAGCAGACCTGAAGGACTCTGCCGGTGAATTTTACGTCGGTCCCCTCATAAACGTCGGGCGTTCGGGAAAGACTGTCGTAGGAAATGCTCTGGCAGCTGTCCTTGTAGAACTGGACGAGCTCCTCGGCGCTGAGCTCAAAGCGTTCCTCGCTCACCTCCGCACCGCAGACGGTGCAGGTCTTGACGCGCGTGCCGCGGCTCGTCGCCGTTGCCGGGATGGTCACGACCCAGTCTCCGACCGTGTGCGCGGTCTGCGGGATATCACGCTCCAGTTCCTCGCCGCAGCGGTCGCAGACAGCGGTCTTTTTGCCCTTTCGGGAGCAGGTCGGCTCCTGAACGACGGTCCACTCCCTGCTGCCATGCCCAAGCGCACTGCCGCCGGTCTGACCGCAGCGGGTGCAAAGTTTTGGTTCGGTGCAGGTCGCCTCGGTCCAGTCGTGGCCGAGCGCCTCGCCCCCGGTCTCGCCGCAGCGGGCGCAGGTCTTTGCCGAAGTGCAGGTCGCCTCGATCCAGCTGTGACCGAGCATCTCGCCCTCCGTCTCACCGCAGCGCGTGCAGGTCTTCGGCGCGGTGCAGGTCACCTCGGTCCAGTCGTGACCGAGCGCTTCGCCTTCGATCTCGCCGCATTTCGTGCATGTCGCCGCCGTGGTGCAGGTCGCCGGGGAAAAATCATGCTTCGTACAGCAGCCGCACAGGAGCAGCGCCAGTGTCAGCGCTGCAAACAGGGAAAGCTTTTTCAAATTCCATCATCCTTTCTCTATTGTTTCCCCAGAGGTCATGCCTCTTGATAAATTATAGTCTCTTTTACAACTGTAGTCAAGAAAAAGAACAGCTTGTACAATCATCCCAAAGGGGTGGTTTTTATGATTTCCTACGAACCGTTCTGGGCGACGCTGCGATCTTCGGAGCAGTCGACCTACACGCTCATCAACCGGTACCGCATTTCCAGCTCCACGATCGACAAGCTGCGCAAAAACCGGCCCGTGAACACCACGACCATCAACGACCTCTGCCGCATCTTAAACTGCCCCGTCGAGGCGGTCATGTGTTACATCCCCTCTGAGGACGATCAGGTGCTGTGACAGCGAAAAAACTCCCGCGGTCCCGAAAGGGACCGCGGGAGTTTTTCATATTCGTATTCACATCCCCGCCGCG
Source organism: Pseudobutyrivibrio sp. (assembly GCA_963605115.1). Lineage (GTDB taxonomy): Bacteria > Bacillota > Clostridia > Oscillospirales > Oscillospiraceae > SVKR01. The sequence continues at coordinate 1,449 of CAVCTM010000014.1, forward strand.
AACGCGTCAAACCGCTCGCGCACTTCGGCGAGGTCGTAGTTGATGATGCGGTCGAAGCTGTCCCGGCGGAGCATATCGCGGACGAAGCGGGCGCCGAGGTAGTAGCCGGTGTCGGGCTTGCCCTCGAAGCGCACCCAGTCGCCGAAATAGCGCTGGGTCTCCAGCGTCATCGTGCCGAGATCGCGGCGGAAGGCGCGGCAGATCGCCGCCGCGTTTTCATCGCACCAGCGCTTCCAGCCGCCGCGGTCCTGATGAAAATAGTCCTTGTCGCCGAGGACCTCCTGCTCGAAGACCATCGCAACGCCCTCCGTGAAAAGCTGCCAGAGAAACCGGTCCGGCAGCGCGTCGGTCCCGCAGGCAAGGCGCCCGTACTGTGCCTGATACACGTGCCCCAGCTCGTGGACGACAAGCCCGGTCATGGGGTCTTTGTCGCACCAGCCGAGCTCCAGAATTTTCTCGATCCCCAGCAGCACGGCGGTTTTTCCGCCGACCTCCGTGACCCAGCCGGCACCGCAGCAGAGTCCGAGATACAAAACGACGTCTGCGTCCACGCTTTTGCCGAACGCGGCGGCGAGGCGCGCGTCCAGCCCCTCCGTGACCTCCCGGAACGAGCGCAGCGCCCGCTCCAGCTTCTCCGGCTCCGCGGGCACGGCGTTCAGCACCGGCAGGAAACAGGCTTCCCACGAATACCCCGCGTCCATCGTCTCCTGCGCGTCGCGGAGGCAGAGCTCCCGCGCGCCGGGGACGCGCGCATCGATATAGGCGGTCCATTCGGCGAGGTCAAACCGCCCGCCGGGATAGCAGGCGGCGAAGCCGTCCGCCGTGTCGATGATCCTCATGGCGTCTCCTCCTCGCTCTCGCCGTCGCCCAGCAGACGGGCGGCGTCCTCCTTCGGGAGGGTGGAGACGCTCTTGAGCTTGCGGTTGATCTGGCGCGTGCGGACGCCGACGAGCTTGTCGAGCTCGCGGCTCGTCTGCTCGATGCGCGTCTGCGCGGCTTCGAGGACGGTGCCGAAGGTCTCGAACTCGGTCTTGACCGCGCCGAGCACGGTCCAGACCTCGCCGGAGCGCTTCTGGATGGCGAGGGTGCGGAAGCCCATCTGAAGGCTGCTCAGCAGCGCGGCGAAGGTCGTGGGACCGGCGATGTTGACGCGGTACTGGCGCTGGAGCGTGTCCACGAGCCCCATGCGCACGACCTCGGCGTAAAGTCCCTCAAACGGCAGGAACATGATGGCGAAATCCGTCGTGTTTGGCGGGTCGATATACTTGTCGCGGATGTCCTTGGCGCAGCCCTTGATGCGCGTTTCCAGCGCCGCCTGCGCCGCGGCGATGACGGCGGGGTCGCCCGTGTCGTAAGCGTCCACGAGCTGGGCGTAAGCATCGCCGGGGAACTTCGCGTCGATGGGCAGATAGACGCCCTGTCCGTTCTCGCCGGGGAGACGGATGGCGAACTCCACGCGCTGGGTCGAGCCCGGCTTCGTGACGACGTTTTCCTCATACTGCTCCGGGCTCAGCAGCTCCGCAATGATCGCGCCGAGCTGGTATTCGCCCAGAATGCCGCGCGTTTTGACGTTGCTCAGCACCTTCTTGAGGTCGCCGACGCCGCTCGCGAGCGTGCGCATCTCGCCGAGCCCGGTATAGACCTCCTGAAGCCGCTCGTTCACGAGCTGGAAGGACTGGGTGATGCGGTCGTTCAGCGTTTTTTGCAGCTTTTCGTCCACGGTCTGGCGCATAAGGTCGAGCTGGCTGTGGTTGTCGCGCTGCATCGTTTCGAGCTGACCCTGCACCGTGGCGCGGATGGCGTCCAGCGCGGCGCGGTTGGACTCCGAGAAGGTGCGGAACTGCTGGTTGATGGCGGTCGTCTGCGCCTCGGAGTAGGTCTTCATCGTCGTCTGCACGAGCGCGGAAAGCTCCGCGCGGGCGGCGCGGTTTTCCTCGCGCAGCGCGCTTTGCAGCGCCTCCGCCGCCTCCGCCTGCCGCCGCGCGGTCTCCGCCGCGACGGTCTCCGCGAGCGCCGCGGGGTCGAGACGCGAGAGCCGTTTCCGGCTGCCGAGCGCGACGGCGAGCCCCGCCGCGGCTGCGGCGAGCGCCAGAACGGATACAATCAAAATCGCAGTCGTCATGCCTTCTCCTCCTCCAGAATGCGCAGCGCCTCGGCGCGCAGGCAGCGTCCCGTCTCCGGATCGAGCTCGAAAAGCGCCGCCTCGAGCTTGCACGCGCCGCCCGCGCTCGCGTAGCGCCGGGGCGGGTCGCCCAGGAATTTTCCGATGCTCTGGTCCACGGCGATGCCGAGCACGCTGTGCGCCGGACCGGTCATGCCGAGGTCCGTGATGTAGCCCGTGCCGCCGGGCAGCACGCGGCAGTCCGAGGTCTGCACGTGCGTGTGGGTGCCCCACACGGCGCTCGCTCTGCCGTCCAGAAAATAGCCCATCGCGAGCTTTTCGCTCGTGCCCTCGGCGTGGAAGTCCACGAGCGTCAGCGGGACGGGATTGTCCGCCAAAATGTTGTCCACGACGACGAAGGGATTATCCGTGTTCGCGTCGAGCGTGAAGCGGCCCATCGCGTTGACGACGCAGATGCGTCCGAAGGGCGCTTCGTAAATGCCGAAGCCCTGCCCCGGACACTGCGGCGCGAAGTTCGCCGGGCGCAGGCAGCGGCTCGTGCGCGCCAGATAGTCCTGAAGCTCCGTGCGCGTCCACGTGTGGTTGCCGAGGGTGATGACGTCCGCCCCGGCGTCGAAGATCGCCTCGCACTGCGCCGGCGTCGCGCCGACGACGTTGGCGTTTTCGCCGTTCACGACCGTGAAGTCCACGGCGTATTTTTTCTGCACGCCGCGCAGCTGCCGCCGCAGGAAGTCCAGCCCCGGCTTCCCGCAGACGTCGCCCACGGCGAGAATGTTGATGCTCATGATTTTGCTCCGCCTCGATTCAAAAAAATTTTCGGATTACTCCATTTTACCATGATTTTGCCCGCGCGCGCAACACATACTAAGGCTGCGATCTTCAAAAAAAGGAGGAAAACGCGATGAAATTTCTGAAAGGTATGGGCGCGGGGCTCATCGTCGGCGCCTGCCTCGGCATGACCGTCGCGAGCGACAACAGAATGTGCCGCCGCCGCGTAAAAAGCGCCATGCGGAGCGTCGAGGACTTCCTCGCCGAGCTCGGTCTTTCCCTGAAATTCTGAAAAAACGCAATTTTTGCGCAAAAAAAGCTTGCATTTCCCGTCCGGCTGTGCTAATATGATTAGGCTCTTGTAGAGCGATAAGCGCCGTTAGCTCAGCTGGATAGAGTGTCTGGCTACGGACCAGAAGGTCAGGGGTTCGAATCCCTTACGGCGTGCCATAAATCCCCGAAATCATCATGATTTCGGGGATTTTTTGTTTTTATGCGGGATCGCCGCTTTCGGCTGGACGTCGGCAGCGTATGCGCAGATGAGCAGCCTTGACATATTCCTTGGTGAAGCTTATAATTTGTGAAAAAAGAGGAGAGGGTACTATGCCGATCATCCCCGCAAAATGCACGAACTGCGGCGCATCCCTGGAAGTTGACAACACCAAGGATGCCGCTATCTGCCCATACTGCAACTCGGCGTTCATCGTTGAAAAAGCGATCAACAACTACAACACAACAAATCATATTTCTGCCGAGACAGTTAATATTTACGGCGGCAATGGCGCCGATTTTGTCATCCGGGCCGGTACGCTGGAGAAGTATAACGGCGCCTCAACGGAGGTTGTGATCCCAAACAGCGTAACAAGTATCGGGACTGAAGCTTTCCGCGGCTGCACAGGATTGACGGGCGTTACGATTCCAGACAGCGTGACACGCATCGGGTGGTGTGCTTTCTCTGGCTGCACGGGCCTGACGAGCATTACGGTTCCAGACAGCGTGACAAATATCGAGTCCGGCGCTTTCTCTGGTTGCACGGGCCTGAAGAGCATTACGATTCCGGACAGCATGACAAGCATTGGACCCGGCGCTTTCTCTGGCTGCACAGGCCTGACGGGAATTACAATTCCAGGCAGCGTGACAGCGATCGGAGACTGTGCTTTCTGCGATTGCGCGGGCCTAACAAGCATCATAATCCCAAGCGGCGTGACGAGCATCGGTCACCGCGCTTTCGATGGCTGCACAGGGCTGACGAGCATCACAATTCCAGACAGCGTGGTAGAGATCGGAGACAGTGCTTTCCGTGGTTGCCCACATCTGAAGACGGTAAACGCCTCGGAAGAGTGGAAAAAGACCCACTGGTATGACATCTCATGTCTGGAATCCTACAAACCGCCTGCACCGAAAAAGAGCGGCTGCTACATTGCAACGGCGGTTTACGGCTCTTACGACTGCCCGCAGGTTTGGACGCTCCGCCGTTTCCGTGACAACACGCTCGCGAAGACGTGGTACGGTCGCGCGTTCGTCCACGCCTATTATGCCGTCAGTCCCACGCTGGTAAGGTGCTTCGGCTCCTGCAAACGGTTCCGAAAAGCATGGAAGAGCCGCCTTGACCGTATGGTTGCCGATCTGCAGGAAAAAGGCGTCGAGAGCACGCCTTACGATGATAGGAACTGGTAAAATGCCGATGCGCGGCAGAGGCTGCGCCATCCGGAAAGATTGCATTTTATGCCATGGAAAAGTCCTGAAACCGTCATGGTTTCAGGATTTTTTTCATTTTTTCCGGCGCCGTTTAAGATTTGTTTAAGCCCGGCGGGGTTTTTGTGGTAGAATAGTCCCGATACTGAATGGGAGGGTCGGCCTGTGACCATCAAAAAGCGTCTGGCGCGCTCCAATCTTGCGATGTTTCTGATCCCCGTGCTTGCGGCGGCGGCCGTGCTTGCGCTCGGCCTCGGTGCGGCGGTTTTGCTGCTGGACCGCGTCTATCTGCCGCGGCTGGGGCTTTCGCTGCATGATCTGCACCGGACCGGCGAGCAGATCGAGGGCATTCTGTCCGGCTTCAAGGTCTTTCTCTGCATTTACGCGGGCACGGTCATCGCGGCGCTGCTGCTGACGATCGCGCTGACGAATGTTTACCTGACGCGGAATCTGTTCCGCCACATTTCAGAGCCGCTGGACACGCTGACAGCCGGCGTCGCCCGCATCCGGGACGGCGATCTGGACACGCCCATCGCCTATCAGGAGGCGGACGAGTTCAAGACCGCCTGCGACGCCGTGGACGAAATGGCTGCGCGGCTGAAAGCCTCCTTGGAGCAGCAGCAGTCAGAGCGGCAGAAAAAGCAGGAGCTGATCGCGGGGATGTCCCACGACTTGAAAAGCCCCCTGACCTCCATCCGTGCCTATACCGAAGCGCTGCTCGACGGCGTGGCGCAGGACGAAGATGCGAAGCGGCGCTACCTGCAAACGATCCGCACCAAAGAGGCGGACATCGAGACGATGGTCAACCGTTTGTTTGAATTTGCCAAAACGGACGTGAGCGAGTATCCCGTGAACATGGAAACGCTTCCGCTGCGCGAAGCGCTGGAAGAAATGATCGCCGCGCAGCGCACAGACGGTATACCCGCCGCGCTCGGCGATGTTCCGGAAGCAAATGTCCTTGCCGACCGCGAGCTGCTCGCCCGCATCGCAGCAAATCTGCTCGACAACAGCCGCAGGTATGGCGGGGAGCACGTGCAGGTCACGATCTCTGCGCGGAAGGCGGAAAATTTCGCTGAGATCACCTTTGCCGATAACGGCGCGGGCGTGCCGGAAGAACAGCTTTCCAAGCTGTTTGACGTTTTCTACCGGGGAGACGCCGCCCGCACTGCGCCGGGCAGCGGCAGCGGTCTCGGTCTTGCCGTTGTGAAAAAGGCGGTGGAGGAAATGGGCGGCAGCGTCCGGGCGGAAAACGCGGAAAACGGCGGTCTGCGCATCATATTCACCCTGCCGGCGGCACAGGAGGAAGCCCATGCCTAAAATTCTGATCATCGAAGACGACCCGGATATCTCCGCCATCGAGCGGGACTATCTGGAGCTCAGCGGATACGAGGTGTCCATCCGTGCCGACGGCACGGCGGGGCTGACCTCTGCGCTGAACGAGGACTATGACCTCCTGCTTTTGGACCTGATGCTGCCGGGGACCGACGGCTTTACCATCTGCCGCGCTGTCCGGGAAAGGAAGGACATCCCCATCCTGATGGTCACGGCTTTGGGAAAGGACGTGGACAAGATCCGCGGTCTCGGCTTCGGGGCGGACGATTACATCGAAAAGCCCTTCTCCCCCAGCGTGCTGGCGGCACGTGTGAAGGCGCATCTCGCCCAGTACCGGCGGCTGAAGCCCCAGCAGGCGGAAAGCTCCAAAGCACTGACCGTCGGTCCGTTGACCGCCGATCCGGAGCAGCATCTGATCTGCAAAAACGGGGCGGCACTTTCCCTGAAAAACAAGGAGTACGAGCTGCTGCTGTTTCTCATGCGCCATCCGGGGCAGGTGTTCAGCCGGGAGGACCTCTACGAGATGATCTGGGGTCTTGAGTCCATGGGAGACAACGTGACGGTCGCCGTTCACATGAACCGCCTGCGGGAAAAGGTGGAGGACGACCCCGCCCGCCCCAGGCTGCTGCAAACCGTCTGGGGCGTGGGATACCGCCTGAGCTGCGGCGAATGACCGCCGGTTTAAGTTCTGTTTAATAAAAGTTTATATGGGGTTTTACGCGTTCCTTTACAATGGCATTGTTCATTGAAAGGAACGCATTTTTTTAACAGGAGGAAAACACAATGCGCGAAATGATCATGAAGAAAAATTACGCCAAAGCGTTCAAGCGGGTCATCCTGCTCGCCGTGCTGCTGGCGGTGGTGAGCGCCGTTTCGATCCCGCTGAGCCTGTCGAAGCAGATCGGCGATCTGTCAAATCCGGAGCAGACGAAGCAGGAACAGACGGTGCAGACGGACGGCGAACATGGCGAGCGCCATGACCGGGAGGAAGCGTGGAAAAGCCGGGGCACGCCCCTGACCGCCGCCAACTACGCTGTCCTCGGCGGGCTTGCGGTGCTGTGGCTGGCGCTTGGAGTCTACTACTGGCTGCTCGTCGTCGCGTGGCTCTACAGAAGCGCGGTGAACGAGGGCTTAAACCGGTCCCTCTGGCCGATCATGGGCCTTTTTACGAATCTGCTTGCAGTTTTCCTTTTTATGATCGTGCGTGACGATCCCCGCCGCGCGAAGGCAGCCAAGGCATGAACCGATACCGGACCCTCGCCGCCAACACCGCGCTCATCAGTGTCGGGACGTTCGGCTCAAAAGTGCTCGTGTTCCTGATGGTGCGCTTTTACACCGGATATCTCACCCCCGCGGAGTACGGCACGGCGGACCTCATCACGCAGACGGCGAATCTGCTCATTCCGCTCGTCTCGCTCGACGCGGCGGAGGGTGTGTTCCGCCTTGCGGCGGACAGGCGCGAGCAGCGAGCCGATGCGTTCTCCGCGGGCGTTTACACGGTGATCTTCGGCGCGGCGGCGCTGATTTTCGCGCTGCCGCTGCTGCGTGTGCTTGCGGGAAGCCGGCAATTCGCAATGCTTCTCGCCGCGTTCATCATCGCCGCCTGCGCCCACGCGCTCTGCGCGCAGTTCATCCGCGCGGAGGGGCACACCACGCTCTATGCCGTGCAGGGATTATTCAACACCGCGCTCTGTATCGCGCTCAATGTATTGTTCCTCACGGTATTCCGCTGGGGCGTGGTGGGGTGTCTGCTCTCCACCGCCGCGGCAGACCTCCTGAGCGCGCTGTTTCTCACCTGCAAGGAAAAGCTCTGGCGGCAGTTCCGCCCATCGCCAAGCGGTGTACTGTGGCGGAAGATGCTCGCCTACTGTGTTCCGCTCATCCCCGCGGCGATCTTCTGGTGGATCATGGGCGTTTCCGACCGCTATATGGTGCGCGTTTATCTCGGCAGCGACGCCAACGGTATCTACGCCGTCGCCTATAAAATCCCCACGATCCTGACCATCCTCGCCGCGGTGTTTATGGACGCATGGCAGCTCTCAGCCATCGCCGAGTCCGGCGACCGCCGCGCGCACCTGCGCTTTTACTCCCGCGTGTGGGACGCGTTTTTCTCGGCGGTCTATCTCTGCGCGGGCGGCATCATCGCGTTTTCGCCGCTGCTCATTCGCCTGCTCGCGGCGGAGAGCTATTATGAGGCATGGCGCTATATCCCCGTGCTTACGCTCTCGATGGTCGCGGCGGCATTCTCCAACTTCATGGGCAGCGTCTACGTCGTGACAAAAAAGAGCACGGTCTCGCTCTGGACGTCGATCTTCGGCGCGGCGGCGAACATCGTGCTCGATCTTATCCTCATCCCGCGCATCGGCGTACAGGGCGCGGCTGCCGCCACGTTCCTTGGGTGCCTGCTCGTGTTCCTCGTGCGCACAGTCAGCGCGCGGCGGCTCCTGCCGTTTGCACTTTCGGGCGGAAAGCTCGCGCTCGGCGCACTGGCGCTGCCCGTCCAGACGGCGGCAATGCTGCTCCGCCCGCGCGGATGGCTCATCGCGCAGGGCGTTTGCCTGATCGTTTTGGTCCTGCTGGCGCTGCCGCCGATGCTCGCCGCCGCGCAGACGGTTTTTCAAAGAAGGCAGGTGGTTTCCATGATCTTAACGGCATTTCACGGCTTCTGCATGGCGCTGGCGGACAGCGTCCCCGGCGTCTCCGGCGGGACGATCGCATTCATCCTCGGATTTTATGAGCGCTTTCTGGACGCGCTCCACAGTCTGTTCCGCGGGACGGGTGCGGAACGGAGAGCCGGGCTTCTCTATCTCCTGAAGCTGGGCATCGGCTGGGGGATCGGCATGACAGCCTGCGTCATTCTGCTCTCCGGTCTGTTCGCCAAAAACATCTACTTTATGAGCTCCCTTTTTCTGGGGCTGACGGTCTGCTCCCTTCCCTTTGTAATCTCGGCGGAGCGGAAAAGCCTGCGGCAGCCTTTGCGTCATGGCTGGTTTCTTCTGTTGGGGATCGCCGTTGTCGTGGGGCTGACTCTGCTCCGTACCGGTACGGGAGCGCTTGGCGGCGTGAACTATGCCGCCCTTTCTCCGCTGCAATTCGGCTACCTTTTCCTCTCCGGGGCGGTCGCCGTCACCGCCATGGTGCTGCCCGGCATCTCCGGCTCCTCCATTCTGCTGATCGCAGGGGTATATCTCCCTACCATTCAGGCCATCCACAGCTTTCTGCGGCTCCGGCTGGAGGTGGTTCCGGGACTTTGCGCATTGGGCTTCGGCATCGTCGCGGGGATAGGTCTTTCCATTCACACTATCCGCGCTGCCCTGCGGAAATACCGGGCGCAGACGGTCTGGCTGATCCTGGGATCGATGCTGGGCTCCCTTTACGCCATTGCCAACGGTCCCGCCGGTCTGGACACACCGCTGCCGCCTATGGACCTCACCACCTTTCAGTTCCCCGCCTTTGCGCTGGGGGTGGTCATCCTGCTGACTCTGGAATTTCTGAAAAAAGCCATAGAGCGGCGGGCAGACCCTCATACGGCACGAACCGGATCGACCCGCTTTTGACCCGGAACAGGCCCGGAGCGGGCAGGGCTGGACGGAAACGACGGAAAATCTGTCGGGAAAACAGCGCCAAATCAGGCAGCCTGCGGACCGGAAGGTCAGGGGGGCTTCGATCCCTTGCGGTGCGTCATGAAAAAGCTCCTTTGTCCATTGGACAAAGGAGCTTTTTTCGGTTCAGTGCGCCTTGCGGCTCACACTTTGCTTCCCTTGGGTGCAGCCCAAGCTTCACTTTTCCTCACCCTTCCACCGGCAGCATGATCCTTGAGCAGTACCGCCGCTCCTCGATCTCGCGGCCGGTGTAGGGCGCTACGATGCCGAGGACGCGCGGGGGCGCGATGGGGGTCAGGGCGCGGGACTTCACCTCTCTGCCGAGCGTCAGCCATGCCTCGTCGATCTCGCCGTAGCCGCCGCAGCAGAGCACCGAGAGCGCGCGGCAGGGCGGCAGCGTTACCGCGTCCGCGGGTGCGGAGCCCGGCTGCACCGGAACGCAGACGGCGTAAGGATACGGCTCGTCGCGGATGACGCCGTCCAGAAAATCCCGGCGGTCCGAGATCGTGAACAGCACCTCGTCCGAGAGCCGGACGCCGCGGCGGATGCACGCGCCGTAAAAGGCGTACATATCCGCGTAGCGCTGCTCGTAGGTATAGCCCTCGCACCAGCGCATGCAGCAGGTGACGGCGGGCATCGCCGCCATCTGGACGGAAACGCCGGGTCCCTCCTCCGCGCGCAGGCGCAGCTCCTCCACGCCGCGCCGGAGGCTCTCCAGCCGCTGCTCCAGCGCCGCGAGCATCGCCGACACGTCGCCGCCGCGGGAAAAGTAGCCCGCGATCTCCTCCGAGGTGAGCCCCATCGCCTTCAGCTTCTCGATCTGCATGATGCGCGCGACGTTGTGGTTGTCGTAATAGCGCCGCCCGCTCTCCGGCGCGGTGTAAGCCGGCGTGAGCAGCCCGCGCTCCTCCAGCCGCAGCAGCGTGCTGCGCGAAAGAGAGCAGGCGCGCGCCGCCTCGGTGATCTGAAAGAGATTTTTCGTATCCATATCCATAGCATTTTCCTCCAAAGCTCTTGCTTCGTTCAGGGGTGAACGGGTTATAATACGATCGAGAACCATTATAGTCAAAGCCCCGCCGCTGTCAAGTGGGCGCGGGGTTCTGGGGAGGTCAGAAAAAGGATGAAAATGGTAAGAAAAGTTTTAGGGCTCGCGCTCTGTCTCGCCATGCTGGTCGGGGCGCTCTGTCTCAACGTCAGCGCGGAAGAGGGGCAGCACAGCAGCCACCCCATCTGCGGCGCGGCGCATACGGATATCGGCGACCATACGGGAACTTGCGCGGCTGTTGAATGGACGGCGTGGGACGGGACAAGTGAGATCACGCATGATCCAACCACCGGCACCGCCTACGTCTATCTGACGGGCGAGACGACACTGACCGATACCCTTGAGGTGAAAAACGGACATAAGCTTTATCTCTGCCTGAACGGGAAGACGCTGAAGGGCACAAACAATGTGATCACTGTAGAGGGCGGCGCCGCGCTGAATATCTGCGATTGTCAGGGCGGCGGCGAGATCACGAATACATCAGCGCAGGATAGTCCCATTAAAGTGGACCCAGACTATAAAGGCATAGCGACCCTGAATCTGTACGGCGGCAAGGTCAGCGGCAGCGTGAACAGCGGCGGTGGAGTACATGATAACGGCGCGGTCATGCTATACAACAACAAAGGCAATGACGAGACGACCGCCGCGATATTCAACATGTACGGCGGCGAAGTCCGCAACGCAGGCTCCAACGCAGGCTCCAACACCGGCTCCGGCATCTTTGTCAGCTACTCTAGAGTTGGCAGCGGCTTTTTCGGGGTCAACATTTACGGCGGGACCGTTGTCAGCGAGAAAACTTATGGGATCGATTCCTTCGGCAGCAGCAATGCGACCGTCCTCGTCGCAGGCGGGGAGATCAAGGGCTATTATTACGCGATTCGGGCGATCGGCAACCTGAAGCTGTCCGGGAGTCCCCTTATACATGCTGACGAGGACGAGGCGGATATTGGCATTACCACCGGACCCGCCAGCACGCCGAACAATTATATTACCGTAGCCGACGATTTTGCTCCCGCAAACGGAACGACGATCTCCGTTAAGAAATCCATTGGCATAACCGGGAGCGTCCTGATCGCCAAGCCGGAAACGGGCAAGCAGCTGGATGACAAAGCGGAATATTTTGTTGCCGCGGATGAGGGCTATTTTGTGGAAAGCAAGAACGGCGAGCTTTACCTCACCGCCTGCGCCATTACCGCTGAGCCCACGGCAGGCAACAACTACACCGTTGCGGCGAACGGCGGCGAAAAGGCAAAATACCAGTGGTGCAGCGTGACGAAGGGCGACGTCTCCGTAACGGGTGAGAATGCTACGGCTGGAGATTGCAGCGTCAGGAGTAACGGAATGTGGTACTATGTCGGAAGTACAGACCGCGAGGAATCCGTACCGCTGACCGCTTTCACCCTGCACATGAACGCGGGCGACACGCTGAAGCTGACAGGAGCTTCGGGGATCACCCCGTCTCTTGTCGATTCAAACAATGCGCCTGTCTCCAATGAATCTTCGGATTACAGCTCATACCAATATACGGCATCGGCTGAGGGCAATTACACGCTGAAGGTGACTGCATACCCTCGTTCAGGCGGCAGCCTCATGGTCTACTTTACCGCCACCGTGACGGCAGACGTACCGGGCGCGGCGCTGGATGGTCAAACAGACCCCCAGCTCGACACCAGCGAATTGGAAACCGGCAGCTATATTTGTCAGGTCACGTGGGAAGGCAAAACAACGCTGAGCAGCCAAGTGGTGCGCTATACCGTGCCCCATGAGCACGATTGGGCGACGGAGTGGAGCAGCAACGGGACCCATCATTGGCACGAGTGCCGGAACACCGGCTGCGATGTGACGGATGTCTCTCAAAAAGAGGGTTATGGTCCCCACACCGGCGGCACCGCGACCTGCACCGCGAAGGCGGTCTGCGAGACCTGCGGCGAGGCGTATGGCGATCTCGACCCCGATAACCACAGCGGCACGGCAACCACTTGGACAAAAACATCTACGACGCACAAGGAGACCTATGACTGCTGCGGCGCGGTCAAAACCGTCGAAGCCGCGCACACATTCGGCGAATGGAGCGGCGGCAAGCACAGCTGCACCGCGTGCGGCTACGAGGAGAGCTGCACTCACACCGGCGGCACCGCGACCTGCACCGCGAAGGCGGTCTGCATGACCTGCGGCGAGGCGTATGGCGCTCTCGACTCCGATAACCACAGCGGCAAAACGGTCTGGGACACCGATGCAAACAACCACACGCAAAAGTGGAATTGCTGCGGCGTTGTCGTCGTCGCAACGGAAGCGCACAGCTGGGACACCGGCACAGTGACGAAGAAAGCCACCTGCACGGAGTCGGGCACCAAACGCTATACCTGCACCAAGTGCGGCGCGACGAAGGATGAGACCATCGACGCGGAGGGGCATAACTACAGCGTTCCCAAGAACAACGCCGTCGCAGCGACATGCACGGAAAGCGGCAAGAAAACGGACATGGAGTGCTCCCTCTGCGGCGCCGTCTTGCCCGGTGCGGTCATCCCCGCGACGGGTCACAGCTATCACGCGCCGTACTACATCTGGATCGGCACGCGCTGCACGGCGGAGCGGATCTGCGCCAACGACGCGGCGCATGTTGAGACGGAGACCGTCGATGCGGTCGTGACCGTGACGCAGAAAAAGACCTGCGTTCTCGATGAGCTCTCCAAGTATGAGGCGACCTTTATCAACACGGCGTTCGCGAAGCAGACGCAAACGGACGTGAAGACCGCGGACGCGCTGGGCCACACTTGGCTCGACGCGACCTGCACGGAGCCAAAGACCTGCTCCGTCTGTCAGGCGACGGAGGGCGACGCACTGGGCCACAGCTGGGGCAAGTGGACCGTCATCACGGCGGCGACGGCGGACGCGGAGGGCACGGAGCGGCGCGTCTGCCGCAACGACGGCAGCCACCGCCAGACGCGCGCCATCCCGAAGCTCGCACCCGCAGAGGGCTGCACGATGGGCGACGACTGCCCGCTCTGCGGCTTCGGCGATCTGGACTCCCGCGACTGGTATCATGACGGCGTTCACTACTGCCTCGAAAACGGGCTGATGCAGGGCTTTGCCGACGGGCTGTTCCAGCCGGGCGGCGACACGACCCGCGCCCAGCTCGCCATGATCCTGTGGCGGCTGGAGGGCAGCCCCGCGGCGGAGTCCGCGCCGGGATTCGACGACGTTGACCCCGATGCGTGGTATATCGGCGCGGTCCGCTGGGCGTCTGCCGAGGGCGTCGTGCTCGGCTTCGGCGACGGGCGCTTCGCGCCGGACGAGGCGGTGACGCGCGAGCAGATGGCGGCGATCTTGTGGCGCTATGCCGCGCGGCTGAGCCGCGATGTGAGCGCCGGCGGGGACCTTGACGCCTTTGCCGACGCCGCAAGCGTCAGCGCTTACGCCGTCCCCGCGCTGGAGTGGGCGAAAGCCACCGGTCTCGTCGAGGGCATCGAGCAGGGCGGCAGCCTCCGCCTCGCCCCCGGTGACCCCACCACCCGCGCGCAGATGGCGACCCTCCTCCTGCGGTTTCTGACCGCGGCGTAAAAGAATGAAAAAGATCCCGCCCCGCGCTTATCGCGCGGGGCGGGATCTGCGTTTTTAAATGGTTGCGAAGCGCCACCTTTTAAAGGCTCCCGAAGTGTAAGGGGAGCTGGCGCGCGAAGCGCGACTGAGGGGTTGTAAGCCCGGATGACCGCCGCGTTCGGATGGTTCGTGCGTAGGGGACGGCGTCCCCCGACGAAGCGCCACCGGAAGCTTGGATGTTCCAGAAGCTTACAACCCTCCAGTCAGCGCTGCGCGCTGCCAGCCTCCCTTACACAGGGAGGCCTTTAAAATCGTGGCTTGCAGCACTTTTTCAGCTGGAAGCCGGGTCCCGGTCGAATTACATTATGCCGTATTTTGTTTTTACCCGGTCGAGCTTTTCGAGCATGGGCTCGGCGGCGAGCCAGAGGAAGACGGCGGTGGCGGCGGCGTGGACCAGGTCCATGCCGAAGCCGGCGATATAGCAGCCGAGCAGCATCTGCCATGTGACGCCGCCGGTCTGCATCAGTGCCATCACGGGGTTCATAATGCCGCCGTAGATCACCACGGCGCAGACCGCGCCGAAGACCGCCAGCGCGCCGCGCGAGCGCCGCAGCCAGCCCTTGCGGAACAGCACGCCCGCGAGAAAGCCGATGATGCCCATCGCGAACATCTGCCACGGCGTCCACGGTCCCTGCGAGAAGAGCATGTTCGACGCGAGCATCGTGACCGCGCCGACGAGAAAGCCGCTCTCCCCGCCGAGCGCGACGCCCGCGATGATCGTGAGCGCCAGCACGGGCTTGAACTGAGGCAGCATGAAAAACGCCGCGCGCCCGGCGACGCCGACGGCGCAGAGCACCGCGAGGAGCGCGATCTCCCGCGCGCGGGGGCGCCGCCCCTCGAACACGAGGAAAAACGGCGCCATCGCCTCCAGCAGCACGAGCAGCATCACGAAATAATACTTCCGGTCCCCAAGCCAGACCAGCCCGGCAAACAGCGTCAGCGGGATGAGCAGGCAGAGCGCCGCGGCGGAAACGGCGGTGCGGCGGCTGAGGCGGCGGCTTTGCTTCGGCGGCAGCGTCTCCGCCGGCGGGGGCGAACGCCGCCCGATGGCGGCGGCGAGCACGACGAGCGACGCGAGGAACGCGGCGTAGAGCCACGGCTGCGCCATCGCCGCCTCCGAGAGCCCGTCCGCGCCGATGAGCGCGGAGAGGTCCGTCCGGCGCGCGGCGATGAAGAACGTGACGAGCGCCGCGAGACCGGCGGCGCAGGCGAGCGCGCGCCGCCACCACGGAAGCGGCTTCGGCTTCCAGTCCGGCGTTCCGACCCGCGGGGCGGGCAGAGGCGGCACAGCCTCCGGCAGCTCCGGCTCCGGCGGCAGCGCGCCGCCGACGGCGGCGATGAGGTCCTCCGCCGTCACCGCGCCGGGCAGCGTTTCGCGCGCGATGCGCGCCGCGGCGGTGGTGTAAAACCGGTTGCCGGAGAAAAACTCCCGCGGAGAGCCCTCCGCGGCGACCGCGCCGTCGAAAAACAGCGCGCAGCGGTCGGCATAGCGCGCGCAGAACTCCACGTCGTGGCTGACGCAGACGACCGTGACGCCCTGCGCCCGCAGCGCGGCGAGGATGGCGGCGAGAGCGCGCTTGAACTGCGCGTCGAGCCCCTTGGTCGGCTCGTCGAGCAGCAGGATGTCCGGTCCCGTGAGCAGCAGCTTCGCGAGCGCGGCGCGCTGCTGCTCGCCGCCGGAGAGGTCGTAAGGGTGGCGGTCCAGCAGCCCGTCGAGGCGGCAGAGCGCGGCGGCGCGCGCCACGGCGTCCGCCTGCGCCGCGCGGGGACGGCTGTCGGCGGCGAGCGCGTCGAAAAGGTCGGCGCGCACGGTTTTTTTCACGAAGACCGTCTGCGGGTCCTGCGGCAGCAGTCCGACTCTGCCGGTGCAGCGCAGTTCGCCGCGGTCCGGCGTGCGGAGCCCGGCGAGCAGACGCAGCGCCGTGGTCTTGCCCGCGCCGTTGCCGCCGAGCAGGGCGAAAAGCTCCCCGCGCCGGACGGTGAGGTCCAGCCCGCACACGACGTCGGGACCCTCCCGCTCATAGCGGAACCAGAGCTCCTCCGCCGAGAGCACGGTCTCACCCCCGCGGCGCGGCGGCTCCGGCGGCAGCGGCGCGAGCGGACGGGACGCGGCAAAGCCCCGCAGCCACGCCCTGCCCTCCCGCACCGTGACGGGGCAGGGCGTCTCGCTCTCCGCCGCCGCCCAGACGCGCATCGCCGTCGGCATGGCGAAAAAGAGCCCGTGGCACTGCGCGCGGAGCGCCGCGCCGACCTCCGCGGGCGTCCCCTCGCAGAGCGGCACGCCGCCGTCGAGCACGAGCACGTGCGACGCGAGGGGCAGCGCCTCCTCCAGCCGGTGCTCCGTCAGCAGCACGGTCGTGCCGAGCTCGCGGTTCAGGCGCGCGAGCGCGGTGAGAAACTCCGCCGCCGCGATGGGGTCGAGCTGGCTCGTCGGCTCGTCCAGAAGGAGCAGCTCCGGCTGCATCACCATGACCGACGCTAAATTCAGCAGCTGCTTCTGCCCGCCGGAGAGCGTGCGCACCTCGCGGCGGAACCAGCTCTGGATGCCGAAAAACGACGCGATCTCCGCCACGCGGCGGCGGATCTCTGCCGTGCCGCAGCCGAGGCTCTCCAGCCCGAAGGCGAGCTCGTGCCACACCTTGTCCGTCACGATCTGATTCTCCGGCGACTGGCCCACAAAGCCGATGCGCGCGCAGAGCGTCCGCCGGTCCATACCGGCGAGGGGCGCGCCGGCGAAGAATATCTCCCCGCTTCGGCTGCCGTGGGGCGCAAGTTCGGGCTTTATCTGGCGCAGCAGCGTGCTTTTTCCGCTGCCGGACGGTCCGCAGAGCACGGCAAATTCGCCCTGCGCGACCGAGAAGCTCACATCGCGCAGCACCGGCTCCGGCTGCTCCGGGTAGCGGAAGCTCAGGCGGCGGATCGAGAGCGCTTCCATCGGCGCGCCTCCCTTCTGTCCAGGATCACCGGGGTAAAGCAGAGCGCCGCCCATACGACGGGAAAGCTCTGCGTCATCGGCGCGGAAACGGGTCCGCGCAGGCTTGGGAACCAGCGCCAGCGCAGCGCCCCGGCGAGCGCCCCCGCGAGCAGGAAAAGCCCGCAGAAGATGAGCCACGTCATCGCGGCGCGGTCGCGGCGCGACCAGCGGTAAACGCTGTAAGACGTGCGCCCCGGCAGACCGTAGCCCCGGCTGCGCATGCTGTCCCCGGTCTCCACGGCGTTTTCGAGCGCCCATGTGACAAGAATGGAAAGCCGCGCAATGCCCTCCCGCGCGCGGGGGAGCAGCCCGCGCTCCCCGCCGAAGCCGAGCGCGCGGCGCGCCTCCCCGATCGCGCCCAGCTGGGCGCGCAGCCGCGGGACAAAGCGCAGCGTCATCGAGAGCAGCAGGGCGAGCGCCGGGACCGCTCTGCCGAAAAGATAGAGGAATTTGTCGCTCGTCATCACCGCGGAGCAGCAGAAAAACCAGACGAGCGCCGCCGCAAGCAGCACCGCGCCGGAAAGCCCGCAGAGCAGGCTCTCCAGCGTGAGCGGGTTGCCGGAGGGCAGGTAAGTCAGGATCGTGACGCCCGCATGGTTGAACGCCGGGTTCAGCAGCGCGGCAAGCAGCATGAGCGGCAGCACGCAGCGCAGGGCAAAGCACAGCGCCCGCCGCGGGGAGAGCACGGCGCCGTAAGCGAGCGCGGCGAGGAGCGAAACGGCGAGATAAGCCGGATGGCTCAGGCAGACCGTAAAGCCCAGCACGAGCGCGAAATAGAGAAAATTCACCGCCGGATGATAACCGGAGAAGCTCTCCCGCGCCGCCGTCATGCCGCGCCTCCCGCCGCGTAGCCGCCGCCGATGTCCTCGCCGAGATCGCAGGTATAGAGCCACTCGACCGTGTCGCCGTCCTGTAAAATATAGCGCGAGCAGCCGTAATTCGGGAACCAGCCGTTCACGCGGTACATCCAGCCGGAGAGCTCGCCGCAGTCGAATTCGTAGAGGTTCGCGATGCCCTCGATATACGCCGAGTCATAGATCGGCGTGACCGAAAACTCCATGTGGATCTTCCGCTCGCGGCAGACGCGCGCGAGCACGTCGAACACGCTCTCGCCCTCGGTGAAGGGGACCTCCTGCGCCGCGAGGATGCAGCCGTCCGCGGGGACCGTTTCCGTCTTGTCCGCGTCCAGCCAGTCCAAGTGGTCCAGGATCGACGCGCAGGAGATCGAGACCATACACGCCGGTGTTTTCGGCTCCGGTTCCGGTACCGGCGTCGGCGCGGGCGTCGGCGCGGGTTCGGGTGCGGGCGTCGGCTCCGGCGTTCGGACCGGCTCCGGCGTCGGGGTCGGCGTCGGCGCGGGCGCGGGTTCGGGCGTCGGCGTCGGCGCAGGTGTCGGGACCGGGGTCGGCTCCGCCGTTTCCGCCGCGGGGTCGAGGGACCAGCCGCGGCTGCCCGGCGCATTGCCGCCGTACCAGAACGCGGCGGCGAGGAGCAGCAGGATCAGGACGGGCACAAGGACCTTCCATTTGTTCTTTTTCCACCACATATCGAAAAAGTTCCTTTCAGAGCAGCTCCGCCAGCGTCAGCAGGCGGCAGAGCATGTGCGCCATTTCGCCGCGCGTCACCGGCGCGAGCGGCGCCGCCGCGTCGTCCGCGGAGAGGATCCCGGCGGACAGACAGTAGCCCGCGGCATCGCGCGCCCAGTCCGCATAGCCCGCCGGGGCGGGCGCATCCGACGCCGTGTCCAGCCCGCAGAGCGCGGCGGCGCGCGCGAGCATCACGGCGGCTTCCTGCCGGGTGATGGTCCCGTCCGGATCAAAAACGGTCTCCCCGCCGCGGCTAAAGCCGCGGATGACACCGCAGCGCGAGGCGGTGCCGACATAGCCGGAATACCAGCGTCCCGCCGGAACGTCGGCGTAGCCGTCCTCCCACGCGCAGCGCAGTCCGAGCCCGCGCACCGTCATGGAGGCGAACTCCGCGCGCGTCATCGCCCGCTCCGGCTCAAAGCGTCCGCCGCCGCTGCCGCTCAAAATGCCGCGCGCGGCGAGGGACTTGACCGCGGCGTCCGCCGTGTCCGAAAAGTGCGTTCCCGGCGCGGAGACGGGCAGAGCGCGGACGTCCGGGTGCTTTCCCGCAAGCCCGGCGGCGCGTGTGCCGTCCGGCAGGGCGAGCGCGTCGTCCATGCGGTAAAGACCGGACCTCCCCGCCGCCGCGCGCTCCGCCGCGGCGAGGGCGTAGAGCGCCTGCTCCGTTGCCATCAGGCTGCTGCCGCTCCCGGCGGCGTCGTGGCGGAAGCTGCCGTCCGCGCTGCGGAAGCGCTCCAGCGCGTCCAGCGCCGTCGCGCCGTTTTTGACGAAGCGCGCGTCCGTCAGCGGGATGCCGAGCTCGCAGAGGGCGACGATCACCTGCGCGCAGCTCTCGGCGTTTTCCGTTCCCCACGATTCCCAGCCGCCGCGCGCGTTCTGGAGCGCGGAGAGCCGCGCGAGCGCGCGCTCCACGGCGGCGTCCACGGCGGCAATGCCGCGGTATTTCGCGAGCGCCTGAAGCGCCATGGCGGTCACGTCCGGGTCCGCCGCGCCGCTGCCGCCGAGCGACCAGCCGCCCTCCGGCAGCTCGCGGTCCAAAATGTGGTCCACATAGCGCTGACGCGTCGCCTGCTCCGCCGCGCCGGGCTGCTCCGGCATGGGATAGCCCGCGCTGTCGAGCGCAAGGAGCGCCCAGATCGCACCGTTGAGCCCCTGCCAGACGGTCTTCTCAAAATCGCCGAGCGGTGCGGTCAGGTCATAGCCCGCGAAGCTCCGCGCGTCGACGCCGAGCGCCGTAAGCGCCAAGATCACGCGGGAATACTCCGTGTATTTCCGCGCATGGAGCACGCCGCCGCAGCCGCGGACATAAGCCTCCGCCCGTGCGAGATAGCCGGAAAAATAGTCCTCCGGCACGCTGTAGCCGCCGCGGGCGAGCCCCAGCACCGTCCACTCCCCGCCGACGGAGCCGACGTCCGGCGCGGTAACGGC
The DNA here is from genome assembly GCA_963605115.1 of Pseudobutyrivibrio sp. Taxonomy (GTDB): domain Bacteria; phylum Bacillota; class Clostridia; order Oscillospirales; family Oscillospiraceae; genus SVKR01. The sequence goes on from CAVCTM010000014.1 coordinate 21,601, forward strand.
ACGGCAGAGCCAGTCCGCGGTCTCCTCCGCCCCCGCCGCCCGGACGCCCGGCGCGAGCGAGAGCGCGAGCAAAAGCGCCAGAAGCCAGCCCGCGGCGCGTCTTGCAGTTTTTTTCATAAGGTGAGTCCTCCCAAAAATCGGCGAAGCCAGAATACGCCGACAGCGCAAGACGCGCTTTTTTCCGCGCGCCTTGCGCTTTAGTCTGTTATTTCTGTCCCAGCAGGCGGTAGAGCATCGTTACGATCTGGGCGCGGGTGCAGCTGATCTGCGGGGCGAAGCGCCCTCCGCCGACACCCTTTGCGACGCCGTTTTCCGCCGCCCAGCCGACCGCGGCGGCGTAATAAGCGCCGGGGGCGACGTCGGAAAACGCCGTGCCGGGCTCTGCGCCCGCCGCGCCGAGCGCGCGGCAGAGGAACGTCACCGCCTCGCCGCGGGTGCAGCTCTCGTCCGGCGCAAAGGTGTCCGCGCTGCCCCAGCCGCGGGCGACGCCGGTCTCATACGCCCAGAGCGCGGCTGCATAGAACCAGCCCTCCGGGGAAATGTCCGCAAACGGCGTCTCCGTCCCCTTCGGGGCGGGGGACCCGGCGGCGCGCCAGAGCATCGTCACGATCTCGGCACGGGTGCAGTTTTCGTTCGGCGCGAAGGTGTCCGCACTGCCCTGTCCCTGCGTGATGCCCTGCGCCGCCGCCCAGTATGCCGCGTCATAGAACCAGTCGCGCTCGGCAACGTCGGCAAAGGTGACGGGCGTCTCCGGCTTCGTCTCCGCACCGCCGTCACCGGCGACGGGATCAAAGTCGGGAACGGCAAGCCAGTCCACCCACGTGCTCTCGTCGCCGAGGGCGGGGTAGTCCTCGTCGGCGAACCAGTCGCGAACCTCGTAGGCATAGTCGTTCACATAGTGCCACACGACGGCGTCCTTATCGGCGAGGAGCTGCGCGTTCATGCCGAGACCGGGGTGGCTGCCGTTCACCATATACATCCATCCGGAGCGGCTGCCGTTGTCCATGTCGCCGAGGCGTGCCCCTCCGAGGGCGGCGGGAGCCCAGACCGCGGAGACGTAGCCGTCCTCGGCACCGCTCTGGCGCAGTCCGGCGTCGGAGAGCGCGCGCAGGAAGAGGTCGCCGACCGTGCTGCCCGCGGGCAGGGTGTAAGTGCGCGTCGCGATCCATGTGCGGTAAACGCTGCTGCCCGTTCCGGCGCCGAGATCGACGTCCTCTGCGGAAGCGTCCGCGCCGATGAGACGGAAGGTCACGGTGATCTCGTCCTCCGCGGGAAGCGAAGCCTTTTTCAGCGCCGCGAGCGCGCGCTCGGCGGCGGTCAGGTCGGCGTAATTTTCCACGAGCGCCTTCTGCGCCGCGCTCAGCAGATCATAGCCCACGCGGGCGGCGCGGATGGCGTCCTCGCTCGCGAGCGTGACCGGGCTGCCGATGGCGGCGATCTTTTCGCCGACCGCTTTCGCGGCGGCAAGATCGTCATATTCGCCCGCGGCGAACGCCGTCAGCGTCAGGGAGCGGACATAGGCGAGGTCCTCGCCTTTGCCCATAGCGTCATCCTTCCCGTAAGAGAGCGTCAGGGTATAGGTCCCCGCCGCGAGCGTGGTGTCGAAGGAGCCGGTCTTTTCTCCGCTGACCGCATCCGCGATCGCAGTGCCGCTCAGTGCGATGCTCGCCTTGTCATAGCCGCTCTCCGAGGACACGCCCCAGTCGAAGCGGAGCGTGCCGCCGTAAGGCAGCGTAAAGGAAAGGCTCGTCTCGGAAACCGTATTGTCCTTGCCGCGGTTGCCGCTCTCGAAGCGCGACTTTTCGGCATTATACGCCCAGGGGATGCTCCCCTCCGCGTCCGCCATCGTGATGTTCTCCGCGTTTTCCTCCGGGAGCGTGAAGTGCTCCAGACGCGGGTCGTTCCAGACCTTCAGCGCCGCGCCGCAGCGGACGCAGCCGCCGGTCTGATACGCCGGGTAAACGCGCTTATCCTCGCCGAGCGCGTGACCCAGCGCGGCGGTGCGCTCCGCGCGGTAGACGGTGCGGCAGTTTTCGCAGGTATATTCGGTGTAGCCCGGCTCCGTGCAGGTCGGGTCGGTGACAGCCCCGTTCGTCCGGGTGTGGAAGGCGGCGTCCTTCTGCCAGCGCAGCGCAGGATACTCGCTGCCGCAGACAGGGGCGAAGTAAGCCTCGTCCAGCGCCGCGCCGCGCGCTGCTTCTCCCGCAAAGCAGGCGGAGACGAGCGCGGAGGCGTCGTCCGTGCTGCCGAAGGCGGGTTCGCCGGCGCTGTAGCAGTCGCGGACCGTGATCGCGGCGATCAGCGCGCCGCGCCAGTTCGTCTCGCCCTTGACCGCGCCGCCGATGCCGCCGGCGGTGCTGCCGCTGACCGTGCCGGTGCTGTAGCAGCCCGTGACCGCCGCGCCGGAGCCGGTGAAGGCGCCGGCGATGCCGCCGACCTCGCTCTTGCCCGCGACCGCGCCGAAGCTCGCCGAGTCGCGCACGGCGGCGCCGCTGCCGAGGCTGCCGGCGATGCCTCCGACGCGGCTGCCGCTGCCGGAAACGTCGACATAGCTGAGGCAGCGCTCGATGCTGCCGTTCGCGCCCAGAACGCCGGTCACGGCGCCGCCCGCGGCGCTTTTTCCGCGGAGCGTGAGGTCGGAGACCTTCGAGCTCGCGCCGAGCTGGGCGAAAAGTCCGTTCCGGGCGTTCAGCCCGCGGATCTCGTGTCCCTCGCCGCGCAGCGTGACGGTGCGGGAGGAGCTGACATCCAGCCACGGATAGTCCGCAAGGTCGATGTCCGCCGTGAGCACGCCGGAGACGTCCGCGCCTGCGCTCTGCGCGGCGAACCACGCGAGATGCGCGCCCGCTGCGATCTGATAAACGCCGTCAACCAGCGCCGGCTCGGTCTGCGTCTCGCCGTCCCATGCGCCGTCGTCGGCGGCGGTGAGGGCGATGTCAAAGCGGTTTTCGCCGCTCTCCGTCAGCGTGACGCTGCCGGAGGCGTAGACGAAGCCCGCGCCGCGGACGGTGTAGAAATATTCCTCCGCGAGCGCGGAGAAGCTGCCGTCGCCGCCGACGGCGACGTCGTTGCCGTCCGCGTCCGCGAGCGTTACGGTCAGTCCGGCGCGGTCGACCGCGCCGCCGTTGAAGGTCAGCGTGCCGGTCAGAAACGCCGTCGGCGCGAGCGCGAGGGTCACGTCCGGCAGCTGCGAGAGGATGCCCGCCGCGGCGGGGGCGCTCATCTGGGGATCGTTGCCGGTGGCATAGCGGATGGTGCGGTGGGAGGGAACGCCGGCGTTGCCGCCCTTCTGGAGCGCGCCATGGAGACTGTAGCTGTCCTCCGCCCAGTATTTCGGGATCGTGATCGCGATGCGCTGGCGCACGGGGTTGCCGCTGAAGTCATAATTGCCGAAATTGCTGCCGGGATCGGAGCGGAAATAGGTCCCGTCCTCGCCGGCATAGCGGAGCGAGAAGTTGAAGTTATAGGCGGTCGCGAGCTTTTCCTGCGGGTTCAGCAGCCCGGTGAACCGGAGATAGACCGTGTCGCCCGCCTTCACGTCCCCGGTCAGCGCCTTGCCGTCAGCGTCCGTGAGGACATAGCTGACGCCGCGCGCCGTGACGACCTGATACGCCGCCTTGCCGTCCTTCTCCACGCGGATGATGTGGCGGCCCGTGGTCAGCCCGGCGACCGTGACGGCGCCGTCGGCGCCGACGGTGACGCCCTCCGCCGTGAACGCGCCGAAGCGCAGTGCGCCGCTCTCCGCCGTGCCGCGCGCAACGGTGACGGTGCAGCCGGTCTCCGGCGTGAAGTTGTAGTTCGCGCCCGCGGAGCCGGTATAAAACAGGATGTCGTGCTCGGCGTCCAGCGCGCGCTGGGCGTCGGTTTTGATGTCCGCGTCAAGGCGGTCCAGGACCATATTGGTCTCGATCTCCCCGCCCTCGCCGACGGTCACGACGAAGACGCCGGTGAGCTCCGGCCAGACGGCGGAGAAGAATTTGCTCGCCGTGGAGCTCTGCGCCGCCGCATGGGTCATGGCGTCATAGGTGACGAGCACGATCGCCGTGCCCGCGCGGTTTGCCGTCATGTCCGCCACGCAGGAGTTGAAGGCGTCCGGCGTGATGGTCACAACGTCGCTCTCGCCGCCCTCCGGACTCAGCACCGTATAGTGCGCGTCCGGAATGGCGATCTTGGCGTTCATAAAGCTCTCGATCGCCTGCCAGTTGCGGAACACGTTCAGCTCGAAGGTCTCGCCGACCTCCATCGTCTTCCAGCCCTGCGCATTGATGTTCAGATAGAGATTGCCGACGTCATAGACGTTCAGGCTGAAATCGTTCACGACGGTGGTCTTCGTATAAGCGCTCTCGCCGATGTGGAGGTCTTCGGCGCCGACAGCCTCGGTCCCCGCGGCGCTCCAGCGCTTGAAGTTCCAGTAGGTCACGCCCTCCGGATGGCGGACGCGGTAGAAATAATCCGTATTCTTATCGAGCCGGTAGGTCACGCGCACCGTGCCGTCCGCCGTCACGGGCGCGGCATAGGGCTCCTGCACCGTGTAGACATAGGACTTTGCCAGCTTGCCGACGGCGATCTCCGCGCCCTCCGGCGCGGTGAACGTCACCTCCGCGAACTCCTTGCAGGTCGCGGAAATGTCGTCGTTCGACGTCGGGGTCTTGCTGACCTCCGCCTCGCCGAAGGTCGGGTGCTTTTCCGCGTCCGGCGTGACGCGCACGGTCACGGTGTCGCCCACGGCAAAGATGCAGCTCGGCGCGGTCGTGCCCCAGTTCGTCGCCGTGCCGGTCCGGATATGCCGCGCTTCTCCGTCGGCGCTGCGGACCGTGACGGACATCGCGCAGTCCTCGCCGAGGACCCAGCCGGAGTTCGCCTGGATCCGGTAAATGCGCTGGAGCTTATACGCCGCGCTTTTGCCCGCCTCGACCGTCAGCCGCAGCGCGCCGTTGCAGTCGCCGTTTGCATCGAAGCCCTCGGCCCACCAGTCCCCGGCGGGGAGGCGCAGCGGCGCGTAAGCGCCGTCCGTCGGCGCCAGGTCCGCAAGGCGGTCCTCGCCGGTCTTTTCGCCGTCGCTGCCGCAGGCATAGAGCTTCAGATACTTCACCTGCGCGTCATGGCAGCCGCTGAGCGTCAGCGTGCCGAGCGTCGCGGGGTCGGCAGCCATGGGGATCGTGATGTTGTAGGTCCTGCTCTCTCCGCCGTTTTCGACCGTAACGGTCAGGAGGTTATCCTGCCCCGGCTTCAGCGCGCCGGAAAGCATCTTGAAATAAGGATCCCCGGAGGTGACCACGGCGCTCACGCCGCCGCACGCGGCGGTGATCTTCGCCCCGCTGTCCGCGGCGGTCGCCTTAACGTAAGCGCCGAGCGCGTAGGCTGCGCTCTGATACGGCACCTCCGGCGTCCGGTAATCCGTCACGTCGGCGGAGAACGCCGGCGTCAGCTCCAGTGCGTTGGGGTTGCTGTCAAAGTCCGCCGCGGCGAGCGCGGTCAGGTCGCAGGGACCGTACTGCGGCGTCTCCGGCTCGGCGGCGTTCTCGTCCGCGGTCACGCGGAGCAGCGGCATGATGACCGGCGTCGCGTAATGATCTTTGATCTCGTCCGCGGGCATATAGACCGTCAGCAGGTAGCTGCCCTCGGTCTCCGGCACCGTAAGCGCCGCCGCGCCGTCCTCGCCGACGGCGGCGGCATCCGTCAGAGCGCCGTCCGCCCCCACCCACGCGAGCTTCGCGCCGTCCAGAGCAGCGAGCTGGTCATAGGCGATGAGCGCCTCCATCGGAACGTAGCCGTAATAAGCGAAGCAGTAGCCCTCCACGGTGATCGCGACGGAGCTGCCGGGCTTCGCCGCGATCTCCCTGACCGCCGCGTCTCCGCGCATCAGGCGGGGATAATGATCGAGACAGTAGCTGTCCTGATAGAAGAAAAACTCCAGCAGGTCGCCGGTCCCGACCTTCGCCTGCGTGACGGCGTAGCCCGTGTAGCCCTTGCCGCCGGGGGCATATTCATCGTCCTTCAGCACGCCGTCATGCGCCATCGCGCCGTTCACGGCGAAGCCGACGTTGCCGGTCTCCTCGCCGAAGGCCTTCGTCAGAAAGCCGGTCTCGCCGAGGGCGAGATAGTCCCCGACCGTCTCCGCCGTGAAAGCGTCACCGAGCAGCTTTTCGTGGGCGCGCAGCAGCACGTCCAGCGCGGAAACGCCGTCCGCGACGGCGTCGGTCAGCCCGTAAGCGTCCGAAAGTCCGGCGCTGACGGGCTCGTCCAGCGCCACGAGCGTGAACGCGCCGCCGCGCTGGACCGTCAGGTCAACGGTCGCCGAGGCGGGACTCTCTCCCGCCCCGCCGTCCGCCGCCAGCGCGCCCGCCGGCAGCAGGGAAGCTGCCAGAACAAGCGCCAGCAGCATGCATAAGATTCGTTTTTTCATGTGTTTCCTCCTCATTTTCTAAGGCCGCAGCCCCGCGTCCTGGAAAATGCCGCCCGCACCGCTCTCTCGCGAAAAAAAGCCGCCGCACCCCTCGGATCTGAAAAAGGGGTGCGGCAGCCGTTTTTCTGCAGCACGGACCGACCGCGCCGGAGGGCGCGGTCCGACTTCATCTCGTAGGTCTTCTGACTCCCGCGTCACCACCCCCGCAGCGGCCTTCTCAGTTTCCCAATGACCGGCTTTCGCCCAAAAAAGTCTGCGGGGATTCGGCGGATACAGTGCCGGGCGGCGTTCGATTTGCGATTCCCTTGTCTATCTGCGCCCGTACCGCTTTCCGCAGCCCCCGGACGCAGCCTCGAAATGAGTGCATTCACTTGTGCTGTCGATTATAGCGGATTTTAAATAGAAATCCTATAATATAATTATGATATTTATAATTTTTCCGAAGAAATTGAATATTTGTGGATAAAATGTCGTACTTCCTTGGCTCTCCCAGAGGGAGAGCCAAGGGCGCATACGCGCCGGGGGGCCTTGCCTTTAAAAACCGGGAGACCCCCTTGACAAACGCCGTGCGCGGGCTTATAATCCGTATAAACCCATAGGAAAGGTTGGTAAATAAAATGCAGCGCAGCCTTCGATGTCGCCCCGGCGCTTGAAATTATCCGGACCGTAAACGTATATGATACCATCGGTTGACAAGAGCACGCACGGTTTTGGCGATCCCGGCGGCGCTCATGCTGCGTCATCAGCCTTGGAAATACACAAAGTATTCCCTGCGGCTGATTCCTTGCCTGAACACCGCCGGGAACGCCAAAACTGCTTCGCACCTGTCAGCGCTGGATTTTCGAGTGATTTTCGGCTTTTGAGGCGCAGGCGGGCTGACCTGACATTTTTCGTCTGGTCTGCCTCGGTCCCTTCCTCTTGACCGAGGCGGACGCCCGTCAAGCCGAAAAGGGCGAAAAGCGCCGAAAAGACGCGCTGTCAGGCGTGTGTGCTCTTGTTAACCGATGGTACTATTGAAATATAACTGGGAGGAATTATAAAATGTCCAAGATCTATACATCCGCCGATCAGCTGATCGGAAGAACGCCGCTGCTGGAGCTGACCCACATTGAGCGCAGCGAGGGGCTGGAAGCCAGGATTCTGGCGAAGCTGGAGTATTTCAACCCCGCCGGGAGCGTCAAGGACCGCATCGCAAAGGCGATGATCGACGACGCGGAGGCGCGCGGCAGGCTGAAGCCCGGCTCCGTGATCATCGAGCCGACGAGCGGCAACACCGGCATCGGTCTCGCCTCCGTCGCCGCCGCGCGCGGCTACCGCATCATCATCGTCATGCCGGACACGATGAGCGTGGAGCGCCGGCAGCTGATGAAGGCTTACGGCGCGGAGCTCGTGCTCACCGAGGGCGCAAAGGGCATGAAGGGCGCGATCGAGAAGGCGGACGAGCTCGCGAAGGAGATCCCGGACAGCTTCATCCCCGGTCAGTTTGTGAACCCCGCAAACCCCGCCGCGCACAAGGCGACGACCGGTCCGGAGATCTGGGAGGACACCGACGGAAAGGTCGACTTTTTCGTAGCCGGCGTCGGCACCGGCGGCACGATCACGGGCGTCGGCGAGTTTCTGAAAAGCCGCGATCCCGGCGTGAAGGTCGTCGCGGTGGAGCCCGCCTCCTCCCCCGTGCTGAGCAAGGGCACGGCGGGCAGCCACAAGATCCAGGGCATCGGCGCGGGCTTCGTCCCCGACGTGCTGGACACCAAGGTCTATGACGAGATCATCCCCGTCGAAAACGAGGACGCCTTCGCCGCGGGCAGGCTGGTCGGCAGAAAGGAGGGCGTGCTCGTGGGCATCTCCTCCGGCGCCGCGGTATGGGCAGCCATCCAGCTCGCAAAGCGCCCGGAGAACAAGGGCAAGACCATCGTGGTCCTCCTCCCCGACACCGGCGACCGGTATCTGTCCACGCCGCTGTTTGCGGAGTGAAAAAACTCAACCGGGACCCACTTCGTTGGGCTCCCGGTTGAAAAGGATTCACTCCGCTCAGCGCACGCCCCGTAGGGGCGCACGTTCGCTCCGCGCAGAGAATTTTTCGGCAGGTACACGCCCCGCCGAAAAATAATTTAATTCTATTCGCGGCGTGCGCGCCGCGAACTCTGCGAGGCTTTTTTGCCTGAAAAAAAGAGAGACCGCCGACGGCGGTCTCTCTTTTGAATTTTTAAAAATCCGCGTTTCCGGTCGTTCTCGGATGGAGCTCCACGTCGCGGATGTTGCTGACGCCGGTGAGGTACATCACCATGCGCTCGAAGCCGAGACCGAAGCCGGCGTGACGGCAGGTCCCGTAGCGGCGGAGGTCGAGATACCACCAGTAGTCCTTCTCGTCGAGTCCCAGCTCCGCCATGCGCGCGGTCAGGATGTCGAGCCGCTCCTCGCGCTGGCTGCCGCCGATGATCTCGCCGATACCGGGGACGAGGCAGTCCGCCGCGGCGACGGTCTTTCCGTCGTCGTTGAGGCGCATATAAAACGCCTTGATCTCCTTCGGATAGTCCGTGACGAACAGGGGGCGCTTGTAGATCTCTTCGGTCAGGTAGCGCTCATGCTCGGTCTGGAGGTCGATGCCCCACTCGACGGGGTAATCGAACTTATGCCTGGAGTTTTTGAGCAGCTCGATCGCCTCCGTATAGGTCACTCTGCCGAAGTCGCTGCTCGCGACGTGCTCCAGACGCTCCTTGAGCCCCTTGTCGACAAAGCTGTTGAAAAACTCGATCTCCTGCGGGCAGCGCTCCATCGTGCGGCGGATGATGTATTTCACCATGCTCTCCATGCACTCAAGGTCGTCGTCCAAGTCGGCGAACGCCATCTCCGGCTCGATCATCCAGAACTCGGCGGCGTGGCGCTGGGTGTAGGAGTTCTCGGCGCGGAAGGTGGGTCCGAAGGTATAGACGTCGCCGAACGCCATGGCGAAGTTTTCGGCGTTCAGCTGGCCGGAGACGGTCAGGCTCGTGCGCTTACCGAAGAAGTCCTTGCTGTAATCGACCTTGCCGTCCTCGGTTTTGGGGACGTTTTCAAGGTCCAGCGTCGTGACCTGGAACATCTCGCCCGCGCCCTCGCAGTCGGAGCCGGTGATGA
>CAVCTM010000015.1:0-30724 GCA_963605115.1 Pseudobutyrivibrio sp.
AGCAGGCAGTTCTCCTCGTAGAACTTGTTCATCTTGCCCATGACGATCTTCTCCTTGACGGCGGCGGGCTTGTCTGCCATCTTCGGGTCCTGATCCATCAGCGCGAGCGCGATCTTCTTCTCCTCGGCGAGCACGTCCTCAGTGACCTGGCTCTTGTCCCAGAAGCGGGGCGCGAGCGCGGCGATCTGCATCGCGACGTCCTTGCCGATCTCGGTGGCGTCGATGCCGCCCTCGACGGCGAGGTTCACGAGCACGCCGATCTTGCCGCCGGCGTGGACATAAGCGACGCTGGTGTTCTTGTCGAAGCGGGCGAAGCGACGGATCTGGAGATTCTCACCGATGCTCATGACCTTTTCGGGCATGGTCTCGGCGACGGTCAGATCGCTGCCGGGATACTTGCAGAGCATCAGCGCGTCGACATCGGCGGGAGCATCCTTCAGGACGACCTTGCAGATATCCTTCACGAAGGCGACGAACAGCTCGCTCTTGGCGCAGAAGTCGGTCTCGCAGTTGACCTCGACCACGGCGCCGGCGCCGCACTTTTCGCAGACCTCGGCGTAAGCCATGCCTTCCGCCGCGATGCGACCGGCCTTCTTTGCGGCCTTCGCGAGGCCCTTTTCACGCAGCCACTCGACTGCCTTGTCCATATCGCCGTCGGTCTCGGTGAGCGCCTTCTTGCAGTCCATCATGCCGACGTTGGTCATTTCGCGGAGCGTCTTGACATCCTGAGCGGTAAAAGCCATAGTATGTGTCCTCCTTCGAATTATTCCGCGGCGGCTTCCGCAGCGGGCTGCTCCTCGGCGGGAGCCTCGTTGTCCTGTCCCTGGCGGCCCTCAAGCACGGCGTTGGCCATGGTGGAGGCGATCAGGCGGATGGCGCGGATGGCGTCGTCGTTGCCGGGGATGACGTAATCGATCTCATCGGGATCGCAGTTGGTGTCGACGATCGCGACGATGGGGATGTGCAGCTTGCGTGCCTCGGAGATGGCGTTGTGCTCCTTGCGCGGGTCGACAACGAACATCGCGCCGGGCAGCTTCTTCATATCCTTGACGCCGCCGAGGTACTTGTCGAGCTTCTCCATCTCGTGGAGCAGCTTGACGACTTCCTTCTTCGGCAGCATGTCAAAGGTGCCGTCCTCCTGCATCTTCTTGAGCTGCGCCATGCGGTCCACGCGGGTGCGCATGGTCTTGAAGTTCGTCAGCATGCCGCCGAGCCAGCGGGCGTTGACGTAGAACTGACCGACGCGGGTCGCCTCCTCGCGGACGGCGTCCTGCGCCTGCTTCTTCGTGCCGACGAAGAGCACGCTCTTGCCGCTCTCGGAGACGCTGCGGACGAAGGCGTAAGCCTCCTCCAGCTTCTTCACGGTCTTCTGGAGATCGATGATATAGATACCATTTCTCTCCATGTAGATGTACTCCGCCATCTTCGGGTTCCAACGGCGGGTCTGGTGACCGAAGTGAACACCGGCCTCCAGAAGCTGCTTCATAGATACGACTGCCATTACGTTTTTTCCTCCAAATTTCAGTTTTTTTACCTCTGGGGCGCTCAACCCCTCCGCCAAGCGAGTCGCCACCGACGGAAGGTCCTTCCCCATGCGTAATGCTCCGGTATTATAGCAGAATTATCCCCGGATTTCAAGTGCAAAATACCGATTTTTCAAGCTTTTTTGTCCTTTTTCCGCAGCGCGGCGTAAGCGACGACGCAGATGAGGGCGCTGAGGAGCGAGCCGGCGGCGGTGGCGAGACCCATGGGCAGCAGCGTGTCCGGAAAGGCGGTCGAGGTCCAGTAAGCGCCGGGGATGCGCACGAGCGCGATGGCGAGGATGTTGTGCAGGAACGACAGCCCGCTTTTGCCGCAGGCGCAGAAATAGCCGCTGAAGCAGAAGTGGACGCCCGCGAACACGCAGTCCCAGACGTAGCCGCGCAGATACTGCCCGCCGGCGCGGACGACCGCCGCGGCGTCGTCGGCGTCCGTGAAGAGCGCCACGATGTCCTCCGCGGCGAAGCGCACGACCGCCGCGGCGCAGAGCCCGAAGCCCACGGCGGCGCAGATCGCATAGCCGAGCGTCCGCCGCGCCCGCTCCGGCTTGCCCGCGCCGAGATTCTGGGCGCCGAGCGCCGAGACCGCGGAGAGCAGCGACGAGGGCACGAGGAAGAGGAAGCTGATGAATTTTTCCACGATGCCGACCGCGGCGGCGTCGCTGAGTCCGCGGCGGTTCGCGATGACGGTGATGAGCAAAAACGCGACCTGAATGAGCCCGTCCTGCGCCGCGACGGGGAGCCCGACGCGCAGCAGAGAGCCCATCACGTCCCGGTCCGGGCGCAGGTCCGCGCGCCGGAGCCCAAGGCTGCGCCGCCGCAGCACCACGGCGAGCGAGACGGCGACGCTCACCGCCTGCGAGATCGTCGTGCCGAGCGCCGCACCCGCCGGTCCGAGGGCGAGCGGACCCATAAAGAGCAGGTCCAGCCCGATGTTGACCGCGCAGGCGACGGCGACGAAGAGCATGGGGCTCTTGCTGTCGCCGAGTCCGCGGAACACGGCGCTGATGACATTGTACGCCGTGATGAACGGGATACCGAGGAAGCAGATGCGCAGGTAGCGCACCGTGCCCTCCATTGCCTCCGGCGGCGTGCTCATCACCGCGGCGATGGGGCGCGCGAGCGCGGTCAGCAGTGCGGTCAGCCCGACCGCGACGCTGGCGAAGAGCGTCACCGTGCCGCCCACGGCGCGCGCCGCCGCGGGTCTGTCCCCCGCTCCGACGGCGCGCCCGACCGCCACGGTCGTGCCCATCGCGAGCCCGACGAGCATCACCGTCACCATATGCATCACCTGCGAGCCGATGGACACCGCCGTCGTGCTCGCGACGCCCTCGAAGCGCCCGATGATGAAAAGGTCCGCCAGCCCGTAGAGCGTCTGGAGAAAATAAGAGAGCAGATAGGGCAGCGAAAAAAGCGCCAGATTCCGCGCCACCCCGCCGCTCGTGAGGTTTCTTTCCATGGGAGTGCCTTCTTTATAAAATAACAGATACGGGAAAGGATAGCATATTTGGCGCGAAAAATCAAGCGCTGCTCCGAGGGGACTCCGGCGGCGGCGTAAGATTTGATTTGAACGCGCCTGCGGGCGCATTCAATATCTAAAGCCCCCCGCCCGACACGCGCAAAAAGAGCCCGGCTTTCGCCGGGCTCTTTTCGGATATCCGATCACTCGATCAGTCCGCTTTCGCGGAGCAGGAGCTCGATGTCGGTGCCCTTGATCTTCTTCAGGACCACCTTCAGCATCTCCTTCTCCTTGAAGGTCAGCTTGATATCCGTGACAGGACGCTTGTCGATGGCGTAATAGCAGGCGCGCAGCAGCTCGCGGACGTCGTACTTGCTGCCCCAGACTTCAGGGACGCCGCGGTCGACGTTCAGCAGGGTGTAAACGCTCTCCATGCCGGTGCGCATGGAATACTCAGTCGTGAAAATGGTGTCGCGCGGGGTCTCGGCGAACTGGCCGAGGAAGGCGAAGTTCACGGCGCCGTCGGGGACGATGCGCGGGCGGTCGGAGTTCTTGCGCGGCTGGAAGAAGGCGTTGATATAGGGCATAAAGCAGGTCGTCGTGTTGCACTCGTCCTTCGCCAGCGCCTCGATCCGGTCAGCCGGCACGCCGATGTGGTAGAGCCACTCGCGGCAGATCTCCTCGCCGGTGCATTCGCGCATCGGCTTTTTCACGTAGCTGCCCTCGCGGTCCGTGTGCAGACCGTAGAGCCAGACGAGCACGGTGTTGGGGTCCTGGCTCTTGAACTGCGGCTGGCGGTTGATGGTCCAGGAGAGATACCAGTTCTCGCTGCTGTCGCGCACGGTGACGATGCCGCCGGTCGTGACCTTGCCGGCGCGCGGGTCGCGCTTGCAGATGCGCATGATGTGCTGGATGATCTCCTCATTGGAGGTGGCGACGGTGGCGCTCATCCAGTTCGTGGCTTCCACGTCGGAGCAGAAGGCGTCCGGATTGCCGTATTCGCCGTGGGTGGCCTGCGCCGCGATCGCCTTCCACATATCCCAGCTCTCGCCGCAGCCGTTCTTCACGCCGCTGAGGTCCGGGGCATGGGTCTGGTCGCCGTAGCAGGAGGTATCGGTGCAGCAGCCGTTTGTGATGAACACGAGATCGTCCTCAACGAGGTCGATGCTCTGCGCTGCGCCGTCCTTGACATACTCGATCCGGCGGGCGACGCGCCTGCCGTCCACGTTTTCGATGACGACGTTCTTCACATCGAAGCCGTACTCGATCTTCACGCCGCGGCTCTCCAGATACTTCACGAGGGGCAGTATCATGCTCTCGTACTGGTTATATTTCGTGAAGCGCAGGGCGCTGAAGTCGGGCAGGCCGTCGATGTGGTGGACATAGCGGCAGAGGTAGCGCTTCATCTCCAGCGCGCTGGACCAGCGCTGGAAGGCGAACATCGTCTGCCAGTAGAGCCAGAAGTTGGTCTCCCAGAAGCTCTCAGGCAGCACGTCGGAGATCTTCTTGTCCTCCAGCTGGTCCTCCGGGGTGATGAACAGCTGGGAGAGGGCGAGCGCGCTGTCGCGGTCGAGGGTGAACTTCCTGTCCGTGTGGGCGTCCTCGCCGCAGCGGACGGTGGCGCGGCAGAGGGAGTAGTTCGGGTCGACCTTGTTCAGGTAATAGTACTCATCGAGCACGGACTGACCCGGATGCTCCAGACTCGGCACATCGCGGAAGACGTCCCACATGACCTCGAAATGGTTGTCCATCTCGCGGCCGCCGCGCATGAAGAAGCCCTTCGTGACGTCGCGGTAGCCGTCGCAGCTGCCGCCGGCGAGCTCCAGCTTCTCCAGCAGGTGGATGTGCTCGCCCTTCATCTGGCCGTCGCGGACGAGGTAAAACGCCGCGGTCAGTCCGGCAAGACCGGTGCCGATGATGTAAGCGGACTTTTTGTCCACATCCTTCGGCTTTTCGGGGCGGACAAAGGATTCATAGGTTCCGGCAGAGTAATACATAATTTTTGACCTCCATAAGAATTTGTTTTCTTTTGATGGTCCTATCATAACCGGAACAGGCGCGGTTTCAAACGGTCAGAAAAAGCCCCGTGAGGAAAAATCCATCACGGGGCGGAATTCTGTAAAAAATTTTATCAAACGGGCGGTTTTGTAAGGCTGTCCGTCCGGAAGCGCGCGAGCGCGGCGGCGACGGTGCCTTCGATGCAGAGCGCGAGGCGGCGGACGATCTCCGCCGGGTCGCCGCGCATGTCGTCCGCCACCCAGTCGAGCATGAGACCGACGAACATATAAGAATACGTCTTCGCGATGAACGCGCGGTCGTCCTCCCGGACGCAAAGCCCCGCCGCTTCCTCCTCCACGACGCCGCGGACGAGCCCGTCCGTCAGCGAGATGAGGTACTGCTCCACCCGCTCGCGTCCGACGCAGCGGTAGACGTTCATGACGAAGGGCTTATTCTCCCGCACGGCGCAGAAGATCTGGAGGAAGCCCTCCTCCCAGGTGTCGTGGGTGCGCTTTTCCTGAAGCGCGTCGGCGGCATCCTGAAGGCATGCCCACTCCACGAGGTCGTAGATGTCCTTGAAGTGGTAGTAAAACGTCATGCGGCTGATGCCGCAGTCGTCGGTGATGTCGCTGATGGTGATCTTGTTCAGCGGCTTTTGCAGCAGAAGGCGCTTGAGCGACTGCTCCAGCGCGCGCTTCGTGATCTGGGACATAGCTTACTTGTCCTTTCCGTCCTCCGCGGGCTGTTCCTCCCGCCGGACGAGCACGCGCTCGACGCGCAAACCGTCCATTTTCAGCACCGTTACCGTCAGCTGCTCCCACCGGAAGCTGTCGCCCTCGGCGGGGAAGGAGCCGAACATCTCCAGCGTCCAGCCGCCGACGGTGCTGCTCTCGGTCTCGAACTCGTCCTCGCTCAGCCCCAGCAGCTCGGTGAAGTCGCCGATGCTCATGTCGCCGTCCAGCTCCCAGACGCCGTCCGAGCGCTCCACGACCTCCTCCTCCACCTCGTCCGTCTCGTCCCAGATCTCGCCGACGATCTGCTCCAGCACGTCCTCCATCGTGACGATGCCGCAGACGCCGCCGTATTCGTCCGTGACGACGGCGAGGTGCTGCTTGCAGCGGCGCAGCTGCTCTAAAACGGCGGGCAGCTTCGTCGTTTTGTAGACAAAGCAGGGCTTCATGATCATGCTGCGCAGCGGCGGGCGCTTTTGCTCGCTGAGCGCCTTGAAAAAGCGGTTTAAGTGCAATATGCCGACAATGTTGTCGATGCTGCCCTCATAGACCGGGATACGGCTGTAATTGGACTGGCAGGCGACATCGTAAATGGTCTTCCAGTCGTCGTCCACATCCACGGCAGCGATGTCCACGCGGCTCGTCATGACCTCGCTGACGCTGATCTCGTCGAAGTCCAGCGCCGCCTGAAGCAGCTCGCTGCGGTCCACGTCGATGACCGCCTCGTCCTCGGCGGTCTCGATGATGCTCTGCAGCTCCTCCACCGCGGCGTCGGACCCGTCCTCCGGCTGTTCGCCGCGCAGCGGCTTCGTGATGAGCTTCACGAGCCCGACGACGAGCGCCGTCAGCGGTTTCAGGAGAATGCGCAGTCCGGAGATGATGGGCGAAACGAGCAGCGCGATGCGGTTTGCGTTGTGCTTCGCGACGATCTTCGGCATCGTCTCGCCGAAGATGATGACCGTCGCCGTGACGATGACGGTGCTCAGCCATGCATACTGCTCGCCGAAGGCGGCGATGGTGATAACGCTGCCGAGGGAGCTGACGGCGATGTTGACGAAGTTGTTGCCGATCAGAATGGCGCTCAGCGCGTCGTCATAGCGGTCGATGGCGCGCACGGCGAGCGCCGCGGCGCGGCTGCCGGACTCCGCCTGATTTTCCAGCCGGAGGCGGTTTGCGGAGGAGAGCGCCATCTCCGACGCGGAGAAGAACGCGCTCAGCGCAACGCAGGCGATGGCGGCGATGATCTGGCTCGTCATACCGCCTCACCCCCTTCCGGGGCGTCGTCCCGCCGGATGCGCAGCGTCAGGATGCGGCGCTGGTCCAGCTTTTCGACCGTTACGCAAAGACCGTTATAATGGAAGCTGTCCCCCTCCGTGGGGAGGGAGTCGAACTGCTCATAGGTCCATTCGCCGAGCAGCTTATGCTCAAAGTCAAATTTGTCCGGGTCCTCGTAGTCCATAAATTCAAACGCGGTCTCCACGTCCACGCCGGCGTCGAAGGAGAAGCTGCCGTCGGGGTTTTTGACGCAGGTCTCCACAACAATGTCCTCCTCGTCCCAGATCTCGCCGACGAGCTCTTCGAGGATGTCCTCGACCGTCACGATGCCGAGCGTTCCGCCGTAATTGTCCGTCACGACCGCCATGTTCAGCTTTTTGCTGCTCATCGCGGGCAGCAGCTCGTCGATATTCGTGCTCTGGTGGACGAAATAGGGCTCGTCGAGCAGGCTGCGCAGGTCGATGTGCTCATGGTCTTCCAGCCATGCGCGGATATATTTGCGGATGTGGAGAATGCCGATAATGTTGTCGATGCTGCCCTCGTAGACGGGCACGCGGCTGTGGCGCAGGGTGCGGATGCGCTCCATGATACGCTCCGGCGGGGTCTCCACGTCGAAGGCGACGACGTCCACGCGCGCGGTGAGGATGCTCTCCACCGTCACGTCCGCAAAGCTGAGCGCGCTGCTGACGAGCTCGCCCTGCTCGGCGTCCAGCTCGCCGCCGTCGGTCATGTTCTCGATGATGTCGTAGAGCTCATCCTCCGTGACCGTGACCTCCGGGTCGCCCTTCGTGAGCTTCGCCGCGGCGGAGCCGATGGCGGTCAGCACGGCGGAGACGGGGGTGAAGACGGTCATGAAAAAGCGCAGGGACGATGCCGTTGCGAGCGAGAGGCGCTCGCTGTATTTTTTCGCGATGCTCTTCGGCAGCATCTCGCCGACGAAGAACACGACCAGCGTCGTGATGAAGGTGCTGAGCGTCACCGCGCTGTCGCCCCAGCGCCGGTGGACCAGCACGGTGACATAGCTCGCCGCGCTCAGGTGGACGATGTTGGTGCCGACCAGGATCGTGGTGATCGCCTTGTCGAAGTGCTCGGTGATGTAGACCGCCGTTTTCGCCCGCCGGTCCCCCCGCTCCGCGGCGTTTTTCAGCCGGATGCGGTTGACCGAGGCAAACGACGTTTCGCATACGGCAAAGTATGCGGCGCAGAAAAGCAGTGCAAGGATGATAATGGCAGAGAATATACTGTCGCCATCCATAACGGAAAAATCACACTCCTAAAAATATAGTTACCGTTAAATATAGCATGGTTTTTCCAAAGAGTCAAGACGGACGGAGCGGGAACAAGGCAAAGCCGCCGCCCGGCGTCGGGCGGCGGCTTACTTTTATTCGCTTTGCAGCAGGCAGACGGCGGCGCGCTCTAACTCCAGCGCGGACTCGAAGCGCGCGGCGTAAGCCGCGAAGCCCTGCGTTTCCGCGTCGGTCGCCGTCAGCGTCGTCCCCGGCGCGCCGTCGAAGGCGCGGTCCAGATAGTCCTCCAGCGTCTCGCCGCCGTGCCGCCAGAGCATGTAAGCGCCAAGCAGCGCCATGCCGTAAGCGCCGCCCTCTCCGGCGGTCTCCGACACGGTGACGGGCGTTCCGCCCGCCGCGGCGGACAGCATCCGCTGACCCGCGCCGGGCGTTTTGAAAAAGCCGCCGTGGGCGGTCAGCCGCTCGATCCTCACGCCCTCGGCGGCGAGATCGCGCAGACCGAGCGCGAGCGTGCAGAGCGCCGAGGCGAGCTGCGCGCGCATAAAATTGGCGAGCGTCAGCCGCGCGTCCGGCGCGCGGGTGAAGAGGGGTCTCCCCTGTTTGAGCCCCGCCAGCTCCTCGCCGGCGAGATAGTTGACGGAGAGCAGCCCGCCGCAGTCGACGTCGCCCTCCGCGGCGGCGCGGAAGATCGTATCGTAAAGCGCCTCCGGCTCCGGGGCGGGCGCGAAGCGGCTCACCGCCTCGGAAAACAGCCCCGCCCATGCGTTCAGGTCGCCCGTGCAGTTATTGCAGTGGACCATCGCCACGCTTTTCCCGTCCGGCGTCGCGACCGGATCGACCCCGCCGCAGCGGTGCGGCGGGTGCTCCGTGACGACCATTGCGAAGACCGAGGTCCCGGCGGAGACGTTTCCCGTCCCCACGCGCACGGAGTTCGTCGCAGCCATGCCGGTCCCGGCGTCGCCCTCCGGCGGCGCGAAGGGCATGCCCGGCCGCAGCACGCCGCTGGGGTCCAGCAGCGCCGCGCCCGCGGGCGTCAGATTTCCCGCGAACGCCCCCGCGGGGAGCGGCGTCGGGAGGATGTCCTCCAGACTCCACGGGCAGCCCGCCGGACGGCAGTGTTCGTCAAAAAGCCGCAGGAGGCGCCGGTCGTAACCGTCGCCGTCCGGCGGAAACATTCCGCTTGCCTCGCCGAGTCCGACGACCTGCTCCCCGGTGAGCAGACCGTGGACGTAGCCAGCGAGTGTTGTGATGCGCCGGATATCCGGGACGTGGCGCTCTCCGTTCAGGATCGCCTGATAGAGATGCGCCGCGCTCCAGCGCTGAGGAATATGCATATCAAAAAGTGCAGAGAGCGCCGAGGCTGCCTCCGCGGTGTTCGTGTTCTGCCATGTGCGGAAGTCCGCGAGCGGCTCGCCGCCGGCGGAGAGCGGGAGATAACCGTGCATCATGCCGGAGATCCCGATCGCGCCCGCCGTCGAGAGCGGCACGCCGAGCACGTGCTCCGTGCGCGCGGCGAGCAGGGCAAAGCAGCGCCGGAGCCCGGACCGGATCTCCTCATAGGAATAGGTCCAGAGCCCGTCAACGAGTCGGCTTTCCCACGAAACGCTGCTCTCGGCGATCACGCGGTGCCGCCGGTCCAGCAGCGCCGCCTTGATCCGGGTCGAGCCGAGCTCGATGCCGATCACGGTCTCGCGCAGCGCCGGGTTCATCTGAGCCTCCATAGCAGATCTCCGAGCATCAGCTCTTTTTTCAGCGCCGCGGGCTCGGTGCCGCGCCCGATGCGCACGAATTCGATGTCCATCATGTCCGCCCAGCACTCCAGCAGCGCAGCGTCCGCGTCGTAGCTGAACACGGTGTGGTGCGCCCCGCCCGCCATGATCCACATCGGCACGCCGCCCGCAAGGTCCGGGAGCGGCCGCCACATCACGTGCGCCACGGGCAGGTTCGGCATCGGCAGGATCGGGCATATCGCCTCCGCCTCCTGCACGATGAGCCGCAGCCGCCCGCCCATGTCCACAAGGCTCGTGAGCGTGCAGGGACCGGGCTTGCCCTCAAAGACCAGGCGCGCCGGGTCGGAGCTGTTTCTGCCGATCCCAAGCGGATGGGTGCGTATCTCCGGGCGTCCCGCCGCCAGTGCGGGCGAGACCTCCAGCATGTGGGAACCGAGAACGCAGGAGCTCTCCCCCGCGAGATGATAGGTGTAATCCTCCATAAAGCCGGAGCCGCCGCCCATCCCCTCGCACATCGCGCCGACGACGCGCAGCAACGCCGCCGTTTTCCAGTCGCCCTCGCCGCCGAAGCCGTAGCCGAGCGCCATCAGGTGCTGGGCGGCAAGTCCGGGGAGCTGCGGCAGACCGTGGAGGTCCTGAAACGTGTCGCTGAACGCCGTGCAGCCCTCGCGGTCCAGCATACGCCGGATGGCGAGCTCCTCCCGCGCCTGGCATGCGACGGACGCGCGGTCTTCGGTCGCGAGCGTGTAGGTATCGAGATACTCCTCCATGAGCGCCGCGGTCTCCGCATCGGAAACGGCGCGCAGCTCCTCGGCGAGGTCGCCGACCGCCCACGTGTTCACCTGCCAGCCGAGCTTCCGCTGCGTCTCGACCTTGTCGCCCTCCGTGACGGCGACCTCGCGCATATTGTCGCCGAAGCGCATCACCCGGAGCGTCCGGCTCTCCGCCCAGCCGAGCGCCGCGCGCATCCAGAGTCCGAGCGCGCGCAGCGGCTCCGCGTCCTGCCAGTGGCCGAAGATGACCTTGCGCGTAAGGCGCAGCCGCGCCTCCGTGTAGCCGAGCTCGCGGTCGCCGTGGGCAGCCTGATTCAAGTTCATGAAGTCCATGTCGATCTCGTCGTTCGGGATCTCCCGGTGATACTGCGTCGCAAAATGGCAGTAAGGCTTTTGCAGCAGTGAAAGCCCGTTGATCCACATTTTTCCCGGCGAGAAGGTGTGGCACCACGCGACGACGCCGCAGCAGTGCTCGTCGAAGTTTGCCTCCCGGCAGAAGCGGACGGCGTCCGCAGCGGAGCGCACGACGCCCTTGAAGACCAGTCGGCGCGGCACGCAGCCGCTTCCGCTGATATACGCCGCCATCTCCTGCGCGCGGCGCGCAACGGTCTCCAGCACCGCCGCACCATAAAGCTCCTGACTTCCGACAAGGAGCCAGAATTCTCTGTTTTCTCCGTTCATATTCCGTTTTCCTCTCCGCTCAAAAGCCAGCGCTGCTCCTGCGGGCTGAGACGCTCGTCCAGCGCGGCGACATTTTCCAGCATGTGGCGCTCCCCCGCCGGACCGACGATGGGGAACAGCTCCAGATCCTGCGCCAGCAGCCACGCGAGACAGACGCAGGACACCGTGGTCCCGCGCGCCGCCGCGAGATGCTCCGCCCGCGCGAGCCGCGCAAGATTTTCCGGGCAGACATACTCCGCCGCCGTGTCCGCGGGGAGGCTCTGCGCGCCGGTGCGGACGGCGTCCGCCCGGTATTTTCCGGACAAAAAGCCCCGTGCAAGGGGCGAGTAAGCAAAAACCGGCAGCCGCGTTTTTTCAAGATAAGCGCGCAGCGCGCCGCCGCGCGCTCCGGAGAGCGTGACGCTGCCGCCGTAAGGGTCGCCGACCATCTCCGCGAGGCTGTAAGCGGGGCTCAGCGCGGAAAAGCCCTCCAGCCCGTGCGCCGCGGCGTAGCGGTTTGCCTCTTCGACGCGCCGCAGCGTCCAGTTTGAGGCGCCGAAGGCGCCGATGGAGCCCGCCGCCCGCGCCTCGTTCAGCGCCTCGACGATCTCGCCGACGTCCCGCGATACGTCGTCCCGGTGGAGGATGTAGAGCTCGATGTGCTCCGTGCGGAGGCGGCGCAGGCTCAGTGCGAGCTGGCGGCGGATCGTCTCCGCGCCGGAAACGTCGTCCGAGCCGCGCATGCCGCAGTTATGACCCTTTGTGAGAACGAAGGCGCGGCTGCGGTTGCCGCTCTCGTCCAGCCAGCGTCCGAGGTTCTCCTCGGCGCAGCCGTAGCAGTTCGCCGTGTCAAAGGCGCGGAAGCCCGCCTCCCATGCCATAGCGAGGCAGTCCGCCGCCGCGGGGTAATCCGACCCCTGCACCACGCGGTTCCCCGTGCCGTAAACCAGCCGGGGAAGCGCGGTGCCGAGGCTTTCAACATATCGGTGTTCCATAAACGCTCCTTAAAAAAAGCGGGGCAGATGAACGTCATCTGCCCCGGACGCTGAGGTCTGCTCTGCGTTAAAGCTCGCAGTCAAATGCGGGGCGGTCGTCCTCCACGACGCGGTGGATGAACGTGCGCATTTTCTGGTGCCCCGGCGCGGCGCCGTAAGCGGCGTAGGACTCGCGGTCGCGGCACTCCACCGTGACGCAGACGTCGAAGCGGGGGTGGAAGCCGCGCAGGACCGTCGTGGAGAGCAGCCCGTCGATCGTTCCGACGAGCGACTCCATGCCCTCCTTGATCATCGCAAAGTTTTCATCTTTGCCGCGGCCGTCCGCGCTTTCGAGCAGCTTCATCAGACAAATGTGTCGGATCATGATCTCGCGCCCTCCGTCAGAGGATCGGCGCGGTCTGCGCCGCGGCGCGATAGGCAGCGTCGAGCATCTCGGTCCAGACGACGGCGTCGTCGATGGTGAAGCGCTCGTCCGGCGTATCGTTCAGGATGGTCTCGATCCAGCCGCGCAGGGGGTAGTGGACGCGCTCCGGGAACTCCGATTCGGGGATATCCACCCAGTCCTTCCCGTTCAGGCGGCAGCTCAGGAAATCGTGGCACTCATAGCTGCCGTCCGCATGGAAGACCTTGGCGTCGCCGATCAGATGGACCGCGCCCTTCGTGCCGCAGACATCGAGGATGCACTCATGCGAGGGCGCGCACCAGCCCGCCTCGACGACGGAGTAAGCGCCGTTTTCGTGGCGGAAGGTCGCGACGGCGTTGTCCTCGGTGTGATACTTCTTCGCAAAGTCCGTGAGGTAGTTGAAGTTCGCCGTGCAGGAGGTCGCCGGACCGAGGAACATCTGGGCGATGTGGACGCCGTGCTGTCCGTAGTCGATCATCGCGCCGCCGCCGTTTTCGGCTTTGTTGTAAATGCCGACCGGCTCGGTCAGCTTCGGACCCGCTTCGCTGTAAAGGCGGAAGCGCAGCGCCGTGACCTCGCCGAGGAGACCGTCGGAGATCATGTTCAGGATGCAGCGGTTGCGCGGCTTGTCCATCGGGGAGGAGACCATAAAGTGGATCCCGCTGCGCTTCACCGCGTCGCGCGCGAGATAGGCGTCCTCCAGCGTTGCAAAGGGAGCCTTCTCCACGAAAACGTGCTTTCCCGCGTTCGCGCAGAGCACGGTGTGGCGGCCATGGAGGGCGGTCTCCGAGCACATGATAACGGCGTCCATCCCCGGATCGTTCACAAAGGCGTCGATATCCGCGACAAAGCGGCAGCCGCAGTAGTCGGCGAGCTTCTGTCCGCGCTCCGGCACGGAATCCCAGACGGAGACGATCTCGCACTCGGAATAGCGCGCTTCGAGCCAGTGGCGGCAGGAATCGAGGTGCAGGTCCCCGTCCTGAAGAATATAGTCGGCGAAGCGGTAAATGTGGTCCTGCCAAGCGCCCATCAGACCGATTTTGATTTTTTTATGTTCCATATCAGACCTCGCTTTTCTTTTTGTCATTGATTGAGCTCTCTCGCCCGGCAGCAGGCGACGAAGTGTCCCGGCTCCAGCTCCTCCAGCGCGACCGGCTCAAGGCAGCGCTCGCAGGCGTGGGGGCAGCGCGCGGCGAAGCGGCAGCCCGGCTTGGGGTTGACCGGAGAGGTCAGCTCGCCCTTGAGCATGTCAAAGTCCCGCTGGTTCAGGATATCCGTGGAGGGGATGGCGGAGAGCAGCGCGCGGGTATAGGGGTGCATCGGCTTGCGGAACAGCTCCTCGGAGGGACTGGTCTCCACGAGCTGACCGAGATACATCACGCAGATGTCGTCCGCGATGTGCTTCACGACGGACATGTTGTGGGAGATGAACACGTAGGTCAGCCCATGCTCCTCGCGCAGGTCCATCAGCAGATTCAGGATCTGCGCCTGAATGGAGACGTCCAGCGCGCTCACCGGCTCGTCGCAGACGATGAATTTCGGGTCGATCGCGAGCGCGCGGGCGATGCCGACGCGCTGGCGGCGTCCGCCGTCGAGCTCGTGGGGGAACGCCTTCATAAAGCGGCGGTCCAGTCCCACCAGATCCACGAGGCGGCGGACCTGCTCGTCGACCTCCGCGCGCTTATATTTTCCCGTGATGAGCAGCGCCTCGCTGAGCGCCTGATCCACGGTCATGCGCGGATTTAAGCTGGAGTAGGGGTCCTGAAAAATAATGGAGACCTGGTGCCGGTAGTTTTTCAGTGCCCTGCCGGAAAGGTGCGTCACGTCCTGTCCGTCGAACAGGATCGTTCCGGCGGTGCTCTCGATCAGGTGGATCATCACGCGGCCGAGCGTGCTTTTTCCGCAGCCGGACTCGCCGACGATGCCCATCGTGCGGCCCTTTTCCACTTTGAAGGATACGTCGTCCACCGCGTGGAGCGAGCCGCCGGCGACCTTGAAGTATTTTTTGAGGTTTCTGACCTCGATCATGGTGCTCATGTCGCGTCCTCCTTCCCCAGCTCCGCCCAGCGAGCGCAGCGGCAGGTGTGTTCTCCGGCAACGCTCTCCAGCGTCGGGTGGGCGCTCCGGCAGACGTCGGCGGCGTATTTGCAGCGCGGCGCGAAGAAGCAGCCCTCCGGGAGCGCCACGGGATCCGGCGGCAGACCGGGGATGTTCTCCAGCCGGCTGACCTTGCTCTCCAGATTCGGGATCGCGTTGAAAAGCGAGAGCGTGTAGGGGTGCTTGGGGTGGAGGTAAACGTCCTCCTTCGTGCCGTATTCCACGGCCTCGCCGGCGTAGACCACGGCGACGGTATCCGCGATGTTCGCCACGACGCCGAGGTCGTGGGTGATGAGGATGAGCGCCGTGTTGCTCTGGTCGCGCAGGGATTTGATCATTTTCAGCACCTGCGCCTGAATGGTGACGTCGAGCGCGGTGGTGGGCTCGTCGGCGAGCAGCAGCTCCGGGGAGCAGGCGAGCGCCATCGCGATGACGACGCGCTGCTTCATGCCGCCGGAGAACTCGTGCGGATAGTTATCATAGCGGGTGCGGGGAATGCCGACGAGCTCGAGCATGTCCTCCGCCTGCCGCCGGGCGGCGGCTTTGGAGACGCGGCTGTGCTCCATCACCGCCTCGGCGATCTGGCGTCCGACCTTCATGATCGGGTTCAGTGCCGTCATCGGGTCCTGAAAGACCATGGAGATGCGGTTGCCGCGGAGCTTGCCCATCTCCCGCTCGGAGAGACTCAGCAGCTCCTGCCCGTCGAAGCAGACGGAGCCGGAGGTGATCTTCGCGGCGCGGTCCGGCAAGATCCGGAGGAGGCTGCGGGCGACCGTTGTCTTCCCCGCGCCGGTCTCGCCGATGAGCGCGAGCGTTTTTCCGCGTTCGAGCGAAAAGGAGATGTCGTTCACCGCGTGGATGACCTTTCCCTCGGACGTGTAGACGACGCTCAGGTCTTTGACTTCGAGAAACGGTTTTTGTTCCATCTCTTTTTGCGCCTCCTTCTTTCAGTCCTTCAGCTTCGGGTCCAGCGCGTCGCGAACGCCGTCGCCGACGATGTTCAGCGCAAGGACCGTGATGCAGATGAAAAGGCCGGGGATGATGACCATGTGCGGAAAATCGCGCATAAAGTCGCGGGAGGAGGAGAGCATCGCGCCCCACTCCGGGATGTTCTTGGGAATGCCGAGTCCGATGAAGCTCAGCGAGGAGGCGTTCAGCACGGAGTTGGCAACGCCCATCGTCGCGGAGACGATCAGCGGCGCCCATGCGTTCGGCAGGATATGGCGGAGCATGATCTTCACCTTGCTGACGGAGAGCGAGACCGCCGCCTCGACAAATTCGTTCTGGCTGACCTTCAGGAACTGGGCGCGCAGCACGCGGGCGAAGCCGGAAATGCTTGGGACCGCCAGCGCGACGATGGTCGGAAGGAAGCCGGAGCCGAGGATGCTGGACATGATGATCGCGATCAGGATGGTCGGGATCGCCTGAATGATGTCCAGAATGCGCATGATGAGGTTATCCACCCAGCCGCCGAAGAAGCCGGAGACCGCGCCGAGGATCACGCCGAAAAACAGCGACACGCAGACGGAGAGCACGCCGAGGCTCAGGGAGTAGCGCCCGCCGTACATAATGCGGCTGAAGATATCGCGGCCTAAATTGTCCGTGCCGAACCAGTGGGCGGCGCAGGGCGCAAGCAGACGGTCCTTCATGACCATCTCGCCGTAATCATAAGGGGAGATGACCTTTGCGAACACCGCGCTGAGGATCAGCAGCGCGAACACGATGAGCGCCGCGACGGAAACACGGCTCTTGCTGAAGCGCTGCCAGAAAACGCGGAACTGGCTCTCTTTTTTGATCTCGTTTTCAGGCATCGTTTTTCACCGCCTTGACTTTTGCATATTTCGCCTTGACCTTCGGGTCGATAAAGGCAAAGAGAATGTCCACCAGCAGCATGACCGCGGCGAAAAACACGGAGAGGACGATCGTACACGCCTGCACGATCGGGTAATCGCGCGCGTTGATCGCGGTCAGCATATAAAGCCCGATGCCGGGGATGCCGAACACCTTTTCCACCACGACGGAGCCGCCGCAGATATGGGCAAGCCCCACGGAGGAGGTGGTCAGGATCGGGAACAGCGCGTTCGGCAGCGCGTGGCGCACGATGACCTTGAAGTTGGAGAGTCCCTTGGCGCGCGCCGTTACGATATAATCGGAGCGGATGACCTCCAGCATGGCGGAGCGCGCCTGCCTTGCGTTGGAGGCAAGTCCGTTGAAGCAGCCGGCGATGGCGGGGAGAATATAATATTGTATCCCGCCGATGCCGCTGGAGGGGAACCAGTTCAGCTTCAGCGAAAAAGCGAGCACCAGCAGCAGCGCCAGCCAGAACGTCGGCGCGGAAACGCCCATCAGGGCGATCACCATGCAAAGTCCGTCCAGAAAGCTGTTCTGCTTCACGCCCGCCATAATGCCGAAGGGCACGCCGATGACGACGGAGAGCAGCCACGTTGCAAAGCCGAGTCCGAGCGTGCGCGGCATGCGGCGGAACATCTCCTCGGAGATGCTGACGGAGGTGATGTAGGACTCGCCGAAGTCAAAGTGCAGGAACACGTTTTTGAGATATTTTGCGAGCCGGATCAGGTAAGGGTCGTTCAGTCCGAGCCGCTCCCGGACCGCCTCGATCTGCTCCACGGTCGCCTCCGAGCCCGCGACGGACACCGCCGGGTCGCCGGGGATCAGATACATCAGGGAAAAGATCAGGATCGAGACCGCCAGAACGATCGGGATGAACAGCAGTAAGCGTTTGATAACATATCTTCCCATTTGATTCTCCTAATGACGTAAAAGGGAGAGAAAGAGCGGCAGCGCGGGTATTCTTTCAAAACGCGCTGCCGCTTTTTCACTCAGGGTATGCGCCGGAGGCTCCGGGCATCAGTTCCATGAATAGGTGGTCGCGCCGGGGAGCGGGCGCATGTCGATGTTGACATACATATCCGCGATCTTGGCGTTATTGAAGACGATGCACTTGTTCTCGACGTAAAGGCGCATGACGTAAGCCTGCTCCACCAGATACTCGTGAACGGCGGTGGTCGTCTCGTAGCCGTTGGTGTTGATGTCCGCCGCAGCCTCGTAGAGCTCCTGAAGCTTGTCGTCGTTGATGAAGCCGAGGCAGTAAGCGCCGCCGTAAGCGTTGCGGTTGAGTCTCTTGCGCCAGACGTTCGTGATGGAGCCGGAGCCGCCGCCGCCCTGGATCAGAAGATCCCACTTGTCGGACTCGGTGTTGTAGGTGTTGTAGATCGCGTTTTCCAGACCCGCGAGCTCGATGGTGATGCCGAGGTTGTTTTCAAGGTAAGCCTGAATGACGGTGCACATAGAGTCGCAGTAAGAGCTGGAGGGATACATCAGCGTCAGGTTCAGCGTGCTGGGATCGACGCCGGACTTGCCGAGGCACTCCAGCGCGTATTCGGGATCGTACTCAAAGTAGTCGCGGTTCTGGAGGTCGGGGTCCACGTCGGGGTAGCGGACCTGCCCGTAGGTCTTGGGGTTGACGGCATGCCCGTTCCACGTTGCCTCGATGATCGCCTCGCGGTCGATGGCGTAGAGGATGGCGCGGCGGAGCCAGACGTTATCCTTGAACACGCTGTTCTCGGACTCGTTGAACCAGAGGTCGTTGCCGCCCCACGTCGCGACCTCGCGTGCGGTGAAGCGGTCCGCCTCGGCGCCGCCCTCCATGAAGCGGTCAGCCTGATTGAAGTCGACGAAGGCGAAGTCCAGCGTTCCGCTCTCCAGCGCGACGACGATCTGGGCTGCTTCCTCCATGAAGTTATAGACGATGGTGTCCACGTTCGCCTTCTGGACGTCGCAGGTGATCTTGTCCTCCGGCTGCCAGTACTTCTCGTTCTTCACGGCGACCAGCGTGGAGCCGGTGGTGTATTCCTTGACCTGATAGTGGGCGGTCGTGACGACGTTGTTCACGGACATGTTCTCGCCGGAGGCCTCGTAAGCCGCCTTCGTGACCATCCAGAGCATCGGGATCGCGGCGTAGAAGGTGGTAACGCCGTCGTCCTTGACGGTCAGCCGCACGGAATAGTCGCCGGTCTTTTCCCAGGACTCGAAGCTGGAGATGTCGCTGTTCGCGACCTTCTCGCGGTAAGTGTCGAGGCACCAGATGACGTCGTCCGCGGTGAAGTGGTTGCCCGCCGCGTCGTAGATGTTGTCGTAAAGCTCGATGTCGTAGTCGCGGCCGCTGCGCTCATAGCCCTTTGCGAGCACGCCGACGAGGTTGCCGTCGATGTCGTAGTGGAAGAGCGTTTCATAGATTTGCAGGAGGACCTGCTTGCGGGAGGAGTCGTTCGTGACGAAGGGGTCGAGGGTTCCCGGATCGCCGTCGGCGATGCTGATGTAAACGGTCTTGTCGGTCTCTCCGGCGGGAACGGCGGGATCGTCGGTCTTGGGGCTGTCCGGAGTGTTCGTGTTGGTCGGCGCGGACGTTCCGCCGCAGCCGGCAAGCAGTGCGCAGAGCATGGCTGCAAAGAGCAGCAGAGCAAGGATCCTGCGAGTTTTCATGTCGTTCATTTCGTCCTTTCTTTTTTTCTCCGTATCCCGAAGGCGGGCTCCCCGCCTTCCTGCACCAAAAATAGCATATCCGCCGCGCCGCTACAATGCCGGAAATTATATAAAATGTTCCGTTTCTTTCGATGCTCCGATTTTTTTCGGCAATAATTCACAAATTTCGCGTCACTTCGCCGCAAAAAAAGCATAGAAAAGGAACATTTTCCCAATAAGAGCGCCGAAACTGCGGTTGAATCCGGTTTTCGGACATGGTATAGTAGAGGGCAAGATCAAAGAGAAACGGAGACGCGCGATGGGCTATCGGGAAAACTTTTTCCGGGATTACGAGGCGGTCAGGGTGCCCGGAAAGAACGGCGGGAAGGACCGTATCCGCTATGAATATGTCGGCGACTGGTGCGAGTGGGACCTCAGCGCCGATGCGCTGGCGCGGCGAAAGCGCCTCTGCGCCGGGCTGACCGCGGCAGCCGGCGCGCTCGCGCTCTTTGCCGGAACGCGGCGGAATCTGCTCAACGTCCGTCCCCTGCTTGCCGTCCCCGGACTCGCCGCGCTCGCGGCGCTGATCTTCGCGGTCATCGGCGCGGTCCAGTTCTGCCGCATGGGATCGCGCGTGCCGCAGCGGGACCGTGCCGGGATGACCATGCGCGTCTTAGGCGGTCACGTCTTCTTTTTTGCGGCGGAGGCGGTCTATTTCGTGGGGAGCGCGGTGCTGCTCCTCAGCGGCGCGGTCCCCGCGGCGCGCGCGGAGCTGCTCTCGGCGCTCAGTGGACTGCTCGCCGCGGCGCTCTCCTTCTGCGCGATGCTGAGCCAGCGTGCGCTGCGCTGGCACGAGGAGCCCGGAACCCGCAGCCGGGAGGAGCAGAAGAAGAAAGCCCCCGCGTCCCGGACATAAAAAAAGCGCCCTCCGCCGGAGTTTTTCTCTCCGGCGGAGGGCGCTTTTGAGCGTATAAAGCGCTCCTGCGAGCTTCGATTTTGAAGGCTCCCCTGTGCAAGGGGAGCTGGCAGCGCGAAGCGCTGACTGAGGGGTTGTTACCGGGCTTACGCAAACGCCGAGCTTGGTTGTTTCGGCAGCTTACAACCCTCCAGTCACGACTTCGCCGTGACAGCCTCCCTTGCACAGGGAGGCCTTTAAATTTGTGCGCCTGCGGCGCTGTGATAGTTTTTTATCCGTTTTTGAAGGCAAGATCCGCCTGCGTGGTGTTTTTGCGCGGGATCGCGAGCCCCTCGACGGAGCCGTGGAACTGGCGGTATTTCGTCGGTGTGACGCCGAGCGTCGCCTTGAAGTGCTTGCTGAACGCCTGAACGGTGTCAAAGCCGAGGCGGAACGCGATCTCGGAGATCGTCAGCGTGGTATAGGTGAGCATATTGACGGCGGACTCCGCCTTGCGGCTGTTCACAAAGTCGGAAAAATTCGTGCCCGTCTCCTTTTTGAACAGGCTGGAGAGATAGCAGCTCGACAGCCCCACCCGCTCCGCGGCGGAGGCGAGCGTGATGCGCTTGTCGAGATGATCGGAAATGAAGGCGATCACGTTGGAAACGGCGGCGGAGTATTTTTTCTCGGCGGAATCGGCGATGCGTTCGAGCAGCGCAGTGTATTCGGAGAGGATCAGGCTCTCGTGGCTCTGGAAGGTGGTGCAGAGGTGGGAGAGATAAGCGAGCGTATCCGATTTTTCGGCGGGATTCGCGAACTTGGAGATCGTGTCCCAATAGATCTCGAAGGGGCAGTAAATGATGCGCTTCGCGGCGAAGCGGAACTCCCGGCTCAGCAGCGTCTCGCGCGGCAGGGAATACATCGCCTCGATCCCGCGGCGGAAGCGGGCGACATCCAGCACGGAGACGGCGTTCGTGATCTCCGTCATGAGCTTTTCCAGCCGCAGGCTCTGCGGACCCTTCAGCGGACCGCAGTGGTCCTGCCAGCGGATGATCCGGTTGATGCCGAGGTCCATGCGCGACCACTCCGCGTCGCGCACCTGCTCCTTCAGCTTCCAGACGTCGCAGGGGTCGCTGACCTCGCCGCTGACGCAGAGCGTGATGCCGAGCGGACCCGACGCGCCGCTCCGGGCGCGCAGGACCTCAAAAAGCGCACCCAGTCTGGCGTCGAAGACCGAGGGGTCCAGCGGCTTATAGTTCAAAACCGCCATGATCCCGTCCGCCTTGTGGATGATGATGATATCGGCGCACCAGTCCCCGAAGAAGTCGCGCACCGTCTGCTCAACGTGGTTCATGTCGAGCTGGATGCGGGAGGAGACCTCCTTGTGGAAAAAGGGGATGTCGAATTTGATGAAAAGCATTTTATAGAGCCCGACGACGAAATGGGCGCTGTAAACGGCGTTGATCTGCTCGATCGAGATCGGCTCGCGGCGCAGCAGATCCATGCCGCGGTCGCTGAGATAAAAGCGCCGCGCCGCGCTCTCCACGGAGCGGACGCCGGGCTGGAACGAAAACTTTTGCAGCGCGGCGGAGAGGCTCTCCGCGCTCAGGGGCAGCAGAAGATAGTCGGCGGCGCCGCACTTCATCGCGCGGTAGAGCGCGTCGAAGTCCCGCCGCCCGCAGACGATGAACTGCGTCGTGAAGTTCCCGGCGCTGCCGACGCGCTCGATCACGTCGAAGCAGGAAGTCCCCTCCAGCTCCGTCTCCGTGATCACGAGCTCCGGGAGGAGCAGATTGATCTCGGCTGCCCAGTCGCGCCCCGGCGCGAGCGTGCCGACGGAAAAGCTCGGCGGAACGAGCCGGTCCAGCATCGGCCGCAGCCGCCCGCAGAACGCGGCGGAGCCCATCAGAAGGATCGATTTTTTCATGCAGTCGCCTCCGTTTCTTTCTCGGACACGCCCATTATACTCCGCCGCGGCGGAAGCGTCAACCGCTCCCCTTCCCCATCACTCCCGCTTCACGAGCTCCCGCCGCAATCGCAGGAGGATGCGCTTTTCCAGACGGGAGATATAGCTCTGGGAGATGCCGAGGCGGTCGGCTACCTGCTTCTGGGTGGCTTCGGCTCTGCCGCCGAGACCGAAGCGGAGCGTGATGATGTCGCGCTCGCGCTCGCTTAAGCTGTCCACGGCGGCGTGGAGCGCGGCGCGCTCGGCGTCCTCCTCCAGCGGGCGGCTGACCTCGTCGCCGTCCGTGCCGAGCACGTCGGAGAGCAGCAGCTCGTTGCCGTCCCAGTCGGTGTTGAGCGGCTCGTCGATGGAGACCTCGCTGCGCTGGCTGCCGATCTTGCGCAGGTGCATCAGGATCTCGTTTTCGATGCAGCGGCTCGCATAAGTCGCGAGCTTGATGTTTTTGTCCGCACGGAAGGTGTTGATCGCCTTGATGAGTCCGATGGTGCCGATGCTGACGAGGTCCTCCAGCCCGACGCCGGTGTTCTCGAAGCGGCGCGCGATATAGACCACGAGGCGCAGATTATGCTCGATGAGCGTCTGGCGCGCCCACTCCGCGCCCGCGGCGAGCCCCTCCAGCGCGGCGCGCTCGGCTTCGCCCTCCAGCGGCGCCGGCAGCGTGTCCGGTCCCCCGACATAATGCACCGCCTCCGGCAAAGCAAGCCCCAGCCGGTTCAGGATGCGGAGAAAAAGCAGTTTGAGTCTGGACATGGACATGAAATAAAACCTCCTTTTTAAAGGCTCCCCTGTGCAAGGGGAGCTGGCGCGCGAAGCGCGACTGAGGGGTTGTTGCCAAGTCTCCGGAAACGCCAAGCTTGGTAATTCCGGCAGCTTACAACCCTCCAGTCAGCGCTTCGCGCTGACTGCCTCCCTTGCACAGGGAGGCCTTTAAATTTGTGCGCCTTCGGCGCATTGATTTTATACGATCGCCGCATACTCCCCATCCGGACACAGCGTGCGCGGCGACACGGCGGCGAGCAGGTCGCGGCGGCGGTGGCCGTCGACATACACGGCGTCGGGGCGAAAGCAGAGCAGCAGCGCGTGCTCGGCGGTGACGCCGGCACAGGGGACGAGCCGGAAGCGCCCGGGGCAGAGTGCGTTCGCCGCCTCCAGCGCCGCGGAGACGTCCTGCGCGGTAAGCTCCGCGCCGGGCAGCAGCGGGCGCAGCGCCTCGCTTTGAACGATGACGACGCCGCAGCCGGTGAGCGGGTCGGTCAGCTCGTTGCCCGTGTCGCGCAGGGCGCGGAGGGTGATGCACCGCCCGCAAAATTCCAGCTCCACGGTGCAGAGCGTCCGCTCGCTCCGCCGCCCTACGCTGCGGAACGCGAGCGCGATGACCGCGTAGCTCAGCGCGAAGGACAGCACGAGCACGCGCAGGGAGACCGGCAGCAGCAGCCCCGTCTCGCGCGGGAGCCCGGCGAGCCCCATCGCGGCATAGACCGCGCCGGCGAAGGCAGCGGCGGCGCCGTAAAACGCGAGCACGGCGCGCAGCGGCCGCGTTTTCACGCCGAAGGCGAGGAGCACGGCGACCGCGCCGGCGGCGAGCTTCGCGAGCGGGTGGGCGAGCGCGCCGCCGAACGCGGCGCAGCCGAGTGCGTAAGCCCCGCCCCAGAGCGCGCCGAGCGCCATCCGCCCCCGGCGCAGCGGCAGCGCGCAGAGCTTGCCCGCGGAGAGCAGCAGCAGATAGTCGATGACCGCGTTCAGCAGAACGAGCGAGTCGGCATAGATCACTTCCATAGCCCCGATTCTAACCCCTCCCGGCGGAAAAGTCCGTCGCTTTTGTGACGGAAATGAAAATTTTGCCCGGCGCGTATTGTAAAAAAAATCCCGGCATGTTACAATATAATGGATTTAACCCGCAAAGTCATCGGAACAGGAGAGAATATCATATATGGATGCAAAACCCGTTTACCGCCGCGTTCTTCTGAAGATCAGCGGCGAAGCGCTCGCCGGCGCGAAGAAGACCGGACTCGACTTTGACATCATCCGCTCCGTCTGCACCGCGGTGAAGCAGTGCGTGGACATGGGCGTGGAGGTCGGCATCGTCGTCGGCGGCGGCAACTTCTGGCGCGGCGTCAAGGACGGCGGCGGCAGGATGGAGCGCAGCCGCGCGGACCACATGGGCATGATGGCGACGGTCATGAACGCCCTCGCGGTCAGCGACGTGTTCGAGCAGATGGATGTTCCCGTCCGCGTGCAGACCGCCATCACCATGAGCCAGATCGCGGAGCCCTATATCCAGCTCAAGGCGGATAAGCACCTCAAAAAAGGCCGCGTCGTCATCTTCGGCTGCGGCACCGGCTGCCCCTATTTCTCGACGGACACCGCCGCCGTGCTCCGCGCCGCGGAGATCAAGGCGGACGCCATTCTGCTCGCGAAAAATATCGACGGCGTTTACTCCGCGGACCCGCGCACAGACCCCGCCGCGGTCAAGTATGACCACATCAGCTATGACGACGTGCTCGCCCAGCATCTCGCGGTCATGGACTCCACGGCGACGAGCCTCAGCATGGATAACCACATCCCCGTCATCGTTTTCGCCCTCGCCGACCCGGAAAACATCGTCCGCGTCGTCTGCGGAGAGAACGTGGGGACAAAGGTAAACTAATTTCGATCGGGACCCGCTGCGCTGGGCTCCCGATCGAGGGGATTCACTCCGCTCAGCGCACGCCCCGTAGGGGCGCACGTTCGCTCCGCGCAGAGAATTTTTCGGCACGCGCGTGTCGCGCCGAAAAATAGATTTTACTTTATTCGCGCCTGCGGGCGCGAACTCTGCGAGGCTTTTAACTGAAAACTGTATAAATTCAAAATAGGAGGAGCTTTTTATGTCCGATTACAAAGAATTTACCGAGAAGATGGAGAAGACCTGCACGGTTCTGGTGGAGAACTTCAACGCGGTGCGCGCGGGGCGCGCCAATGCCGCCGTGCTTGACCGCGTAACGGTCGATTATTACGGCAGCGAGACGCCGATCCAGCAGGTGGCGACCATCTCCACCCCCGACCCGCGCACGCTCGCGATCCAGCCTTGGGACAACTCCATCATGAAGGCAATCGAAAAGGCGATACAGTCCTCCGACCTCGGCATCAATCCCCAGAACGACGGCCGCATCATCCGCCTCGTGTTCCCGCAGCTCACCGAGGAGCGCCGCAAGGAGCTCATCAAGCAGGTGAAGAAATACGGCGAGGAGGCCAAGGTCGCCGTCCGCAACATCCGCCGCGACGCGATGGACAAGTTCAAAAAGCAGCAGAAGGCGAGCGAGATCACCGAGGACGACTTCAAGAACATGGAAAAGGACATGCAGAAGTTCACGGATGATTTCATCAAGAAGGTCGACGAGCTCTGCGCCAAGAAGGAGAAGGAGCTCTCCGAGATCTGATGGCGCTCTTTCAAGCCGGCAGAAAGGCGGAGGAGATCGACAAAAACAATCTCCCCCGCCATATTGCCATTATCATGGACGGCAACGGCCGCTGGGCAAAAAAGCGCGGGCTCCCGCGCACCGCGGGCCACGCCGCCGGAGCGGAGACCTTCCGCTCCATCGCGACTTACTGCAAAAACCTCGGCGTGCGCTACCTCACGGTCTACGCCTTCTCCACGGAGAACTGGCGGCGGCCGCAGGAGGAGGTGGACGCCATTATGGGTCTGCTGGAGAAATATCTCGGCGAGGCGATCGAAAAGATGGAGCGGGACGACATCCGGCTGCACTTTTTCGGCGACCTGAGCGTGCTGAGCCCCCGCTTTCTGGAAAAGATCTCCCGGACGGACGAGATCAGCACCCATCTCCACGGCTTTCAAGCCAACGTCTGCTTAAATTACGGCGGCAGGGACGAGATCGTCCGTGCCGCGCGGCGCTATGCCCAAAGCGTTGCCGGCGGCGCGGAGAACGCGCTCGACGAAGCGGGCTTTTCCGCCCTGCTGGACTCCGCCGGCATCCCGGACCCGGAGCTGCTCATCCGCCCCGGCGGAGAGCAGCGGCTCAGCAACTTTCTGCTCTGGCAGTGCGCCTATTCCGAGCTCGTGTTCACGGACACGCTCTGGCCCGACTTCACCCCCGCGGAGATCGACCGCGCGATCGCGGCATATCAGAAGCGGGAGCGGCGCTTCGGCGGCGTATAATCCCCGCGCATCCCCCGAAAGGAGAAACACACTTATGTTGAAACGGATCCTGGTCGCGGCGATCGGCATTCCGCTGCTGCTCGTCGTCATTCTCTTTGCCCCGCTCTGGCTGCTCGGCGCGGTCGTGGGCATCATCTGCGCCTGCTGCGCGCTGGAGTTTATTCACTGCATGGCGCCGGAGACACACCCGCGCATGCTGGGCTATGCGGCGGTCGCGTCGTTCTGCATCCCGTTTTGCAGCGTGTTTTACAGCGCGGGCAAGGTGTATGAAACGGTGCTGTTTTTCCTCTTTGCGCTGATGCTGGGCGAGCTGATGCTCTCGTTCCGCAAGGAAAAGACGCTGGACTTCAAGCTCGTGGCGATCGTGCTGCTGGGCGGCGGCGTGCTGCCGATTCTGCTCTCCAGCATCGTGCGCCTCGGCGACCGGGACTGCGGCAGCGTCTATGCGCTGCTCCCCTTCGTCGCGGCGTTTTCGAGCGACACGGGCGGCTATTTCGTCGGGCTCGCGCTCGGACGGCACAAGCTGGCGCCCCACCTCTCCCCGAACAAAACGCTGGAGGGCAGCGTCGGCTGCTTCCTCTTCGGCATCGGCTTCACGCTGGTCTACGGTCTCATCCTCCGCGCGGCGGGCTACACCGTAAACCTCGCCGTCATGGGCGCTTACGGCTTCTTCGGCGCGCTCGCCGCCCAGCTCGGCGACCTCAGCTTCTCCGCCGTGAAGCGGCTTTGCGGCGTCAAGGATTTCGGCAAGCTGCTGCCGGGTCACGGCGGCATGCTCGACCGCTTCGACTCCATGGTCTGGGCGGCGGCGCTGCTGGAGCTGCTGGCGAGCTGGGTGCCCGCCATCGTGAAATAAAGGCAGGACTGCTATGGTTAAAAATCTCTCGGTCCTCGGCTCCACCGGCAGCATCGGACGGCAGAGCCTTGCCGCCGCAGCGCATCTCGGCATCCCCGTGAGCGCGATCGCGGCGGGACGGGACATTGAACGGCTTGAGCGGCAGGCGCGGCAGCTTCGTCCGCGCCTTGCCGCTGTTTTTGACGAGCGCGCGGCAAAGGCGCTGCGCATCGCGCTCGCGGACACGCCGACGCGCGTCGTTTCCGGCATGGACGGGCTTCTGGAGTGCGCCGCCGCGCCGGAGAGCGACTGCGTTGTCACCGCGGTGAGCGGCTCGGTCGGCTTAAAGCCCACGCTCGCCGCAATCGACTGCGGCAAGCGCATCGCGCTCGCGAACAAGGAGACGCTCGTCTGCGCCGGCAGCCTCGTGACGGCGCGCGCGGCGGAGCGCGGGGCGGAGATCGTGCCCGTGGACAGCGAGCACTCCGCCATTTTCCAGTCGCTCGGCGGCAGACTGCGCCACGGCGCGCTGCGCCGCATCCTGCTGACCGCCTCCGGCGGTCCCTTCCGCGGTCTGACGCGCGCGGAGACCTATTATAAGACCCCCGCCGAGGCGGTGGCGCATCCGAACTGGAGCATGGGTGCGAAGATCAGCGTGGACAGCGCCACGATGATGAACAAGGGTCTTGAATTTATCGAGGCGATGCACCTGTTCGGCGCGGACCCGGACCAGATCACGGTGCTCATCCACCCCCAGAGCGTCGTCCACTCCGGCGTGGAGTTTTGTGACGGCAGCGTCGTCGCCCAGCTCGGCGTGCCGGACATGGAGCTGCCCATCCAGTACGCGCTGACCTACCCGGACCGCGCGCCCTCGCTGGCTTCTCCGCTGGACCTTTTCACGGTGGGCGACCTCCACTTTGAAGCGCCGGATATGGAAAACACCCCCTGCCTCGCCCTCGCGATCGCGGCGGCGCGGCGCGGCGGCAGCGCGCCTTGCATCCTCTCCGCCGCGAACGAGGCGGCGGTCGGGCTTTTCCTCGCGGAAAAGCTGCCGTTCGGAAAAATTTATGAATGTGCTGCCGCCGCGCTGGACAGCATAGAAATCAAAGAGACGCCGACGCTCGACGAGCTTCTGGAAGCCGACGCGGAGGCGCGACGCTTTGTGAAAGAGGGAACTTAAAAAACCGCCTATGTATATCATTCTCGCAATTCTCGCCTTCGGCATCCTCATCGCCGGGCATGAGCTGGGTCACTTTTTCGTGGCGAAGGCATGCGGCGTCAAGGTCAACGAATTTGCCCTCGGCATGGGACCGAAAATTCTGAAAAAGCAGGGCAGGGAGACGCTCTATACCCTCCGCGCCTTTCCCATCGGCGGCTTCTGCGCCATGGAGGGCGAGGACGAGGACAGCGACGATCCGCGCGCCTTCGGCTCGAAAAAGGTCTGGCAGAAAATTCTGATTTTGATCGCCGGCGCAGCGATGAATTTTCTCATCGGCTTTCTGCTGGTCCTCTGCATCGCGCCGCACGCGAGCTTTGCCGAGCCGGTCATCTCCGGCTTTATGGACGGCTGCCCCTACGAGAGCGCCGACGGGCTGCTCGCCGGGGACCGCATCGTGAGCGTCGACGGTCACCGGACCTATTTCACGGGCGACTTTTCCGAATATATCGGGCGCGGCGGCGAGACGCACAGGATCGTCCTCATCCGCGACGGGAAGCGCATCACGCTGCGCGACTATAAAATGACGCTCGTCGAATACACGCTCGAAGACGGCACGGTCGTGCAGAAATACGGGCTTTACTTTGCCCCGCGCCAGACCGGGTTTTTCGCCAACGTGAAGTATGCATGGTTTGAATGCCTCAACTTTGTCCGCATCGTCTGGCGCTCGCTCGGCGACCTCATCACAGGCACCGTCAGCGTCAAGGAGCTCTCCGGTCCCGTCGGGATCGTCGGCTTTGTGAACGAGGTGGAGTCCGCGGCGGCGTCGCCGCTGGAGGCTTACTTCAACTTTTTCTATATCTTCGCGCTCATCGCCGTGAACCTCGCGGTGATGAATATGCTGCCCATCCCCGCGCTGGACGGCGGGCGGGTGTTTTTCCTGCTCGTCACGTGGGTAATCGAGCGCATCTCGCGCAAAAAGCTCGACCCGAAATATGAGGGCTATGTCCACACGGCGGGCTTCGTGCTGCTGATGGGCCTGATGGTCTTCGTGTTCATCAGCGACGTGTGGAAGCTCATTGCAAAGTGAGAGAGAAGCCGCGATGAAACGAACCGAAACAAAACAGATCTCCGTCGGCGGCGTGATCGTTGGCGGCGGCGCCGCGGTCACGGTGCAGTCCATGTGCAGCACCCCGACCCACGACGCGGAGGCGACGCTCGCCCAGATCCGCCGTCTGGCGGACGCCGGGTGCGACATCGTGCGCGTCGCCGTGCCGGACGAGGCGGCGGCAGCGGCGCTGGAGCGCATCTGCGCCGAGTCCCCGCTCCCCGTCGTGGCGGACATCCACTTTGACCATCGCCTCGCGCTCGCCGCCGTGCGCGCCGGGGCTGCGAAGATCCGCATCAATCCCGGCAACATCGGCTCGCCGGACCGCGTCCGCGCGGTGGCGGAAGCCTGCGGCGCGCGCGGCGTGCCCATCCGCATCGGCGTAAACGCCGGCTCGCTGGAAAAATCTCTGCTGGAAAAATACGGCGGACCGACGCCGGAGGCGCTCGCGGAGTCCGCCGCGCGCCACGCCGCGCTCCTGGAGCGCTTCGGCTTCCGGGATATCTGCCTGTCGCTGAAATCGAGCTCCGTTCCCGCGGCGCTCGCGGCTTACCGGCTCGCGGCGGCGCGCTTCCCTTACCCGCTCCACCTCGGCGTCACCGAGGCGGGCACGCGCTATCAGGGCACGGTCCAGTCCGCCGCCGGCATCGGCGCTATGCTCTTAGACGGCATCGGCGACACCATCCGCGTCTCCCTGACGGCGGACCCCGTTGAGGAGGTCCGCGCCGGGCTCGCCATTCTGCGCGCCTGCGGGCTGCGCGGCGGCGTGAAGGTCGTCTCCTGCCCCACCTGCGGACGCACGCAGATCGACCTCATCTCCACGGCGGAGGAGGTCGAGTCCCGGCTCGCCGGCTGCGGACGGGACATCACCGTCGCCGTCATGGGCTGCGTCGTCAACGGTCCCGGCGAGGCGCGCGAAGCCGACTACGGTCTCGCGGGCGGCCGCGGCGAGGCGCTGCTCTTCAAAAAAGGCAAGATCGTCGCCAAGGTCCCGGAAAGCGACATGGTCGCCGCGCTTATGCGGCTGATCGAGGAAGATGCGGACAGCTGAAATCCATGCGCCGAAGGCGCACCCTTTAAAGGTCTCCCTGTGCAAGGGAGGCTGTCAGCGCGAAGCGCTGACTGGAGGGTTGTAAGCTTCCGAGATATCCGAGCTCGGCGTTTGCATGAGCTCGGTAACAACCCCTCAGTCGCGCTTCGCGCGCCAGCTCCCCTTGCACTTC
>CAVCTM010000016.1:0-29612 GCA_963605115.1 Pseudobutyrivibrio sp.
ACCAGCTACGGCGCGTTCGTCGACATCGGCGGCGTGGACGGCATGGTCCATGTCTCCGAGCTGAGCTGGAAGCGCATCGGCAAGCCGTCTGATGTCGTCGCCGTCGGCGATCATATCAATGTCTACGTCATCAACTTCGACAAGGAGACCCACAAGATCTCCCTTGGCTACAAGGATCCCTCCGAGAATCCGTGGGAGAAGTTCATGGCGACCTACAAGGTCGGCGATGTCGCCACCGTTACCATCGTGAAGCTCATGACCTTCGGCGCTTTCGCCGAGGTCGTCCCCGGCGTGGACGGTCTGATCCACATTTCCCAGATCGCGAACCGCCGCATCGCCCAGCCGGGCGAGGTCCTCAAGGTCGGCGATGTTGTGAACGTCAAGATCACCGCCATCGACGAGGAGAAGCACAAGGTCTCCCTCAGCATCCGCGCTCTGTCCGAGCCGGCTCCCGCTCCCGCCCGCGAGCGCGAGGAGGAGCCTGAGGTCCGCGAGCGTCACCACGCCGCGCCTGAGGCGGACGCCCTTGTCTACGAAGTCTCCGAGACCGGCGCTGCCACCGGCATCGCCCCTGAGACCGACGAGGCGGAGTGATTTTCCGGATATTGTCAGAATGACCGACAGCCGCAGCGTCTCCCGCTGCGGCTGTTTTGCCGAACGGTCAAAGCGTAGGTGAGCTTTTCGCAGTAAAAAGTCCCGCTGCCCCTTATGCAGCGGGACTTTTTCCTTGCCTCTGCGCGTTAAAGCGGGTATAATAGGGGAAAAAACGCGAAAGGAGAAGATCCCATGGCGGAAATTCTGAAAAAGATGCAAAAGCGCAGCCGCGGATTCTGCTCGGCGGTGGTGGTCGCGGCGGGCAGCTCTACCCGGATGGGGGAGGACAAGCTGCTGCTGCCGCTCGGCGGCGTACCCGTTCTGGCGCGGACGCTCTGCGCGCTCGACCGCTGCGGGTGCATCGACGAGATCGTGCTCGTCGCGCGGGCGGAGACGGCGGAGACCTTTGCCGCACTGCGCAGCCGCTACGCGGTGCATAAGCTCACGAAGATCGTTCTCGGCGGCGCCACGCGCACGGAGTCGGCGCTCGCCGGCGTCAGCGAGTGCGCCAAAAACGCCGCGCTCATCTGCATCCATGACGGCGCGCGCTGCTTCGTGACGCCGGAGGTCGTGGAGGACGCGGTCCACACCGCGGCGCTCCACTTCGCCGCTGCGCCCGCGATCCCGCTGCGCGATACCGTGAAGCGCGCCGAAAACGGCGTCGTGACGGAAACGCCCCCGCGCGAAGAACTCTTCGCGGTGCAGACGCCGCAGGTCTTCCGCGCGGACCTCATCAAGGCGGCGCTAACGCGCGCCGTGGAGCAGGGACTGCGCTTTACGGACGACTGCGCCGCGGCGGAAGCCCTCGGCGTGCCGGTCCATTTAAGCCGCGGCAGCGAGGAGAACATCAAGCTGACAACGCCGGCGGACCTCGCGGTCGCGGCGGCGATCTTAAAGCGGCGCGGGGAGGAGACGGTATGAGCGGCATCCGCATCGGTCACGGCTACGATGTCCACCGTCTCGCGGAGGGGCGGCGGCTCGTTCTCGGCGGCGAGGAGCTCGCCTTTGAAAAGGGGCTGCTCGGCCACTCGGACGCGGACGTTCTGACCCACGCGGTCATGGACGCCCTGCTCGGCGCGGCGGCGCTCGGCGATATCGGCAAGCTCTTTCCGGACACGGACCCGCAGTACGCCGGGGCGGACAGCCTCGTGCTGCTCCGATACGTCGGTGGGCTGCTCGCCGAAAACGGCTTCGCCGTCTCCAATATCGACGCGACCGTTCTGGCGCAGGCGCCGCGCCTTGCGCCCCACATCCCCGCCATGCGCCGGAATCTCGCCGATGCGCTCGGACTGGACGTCAGCCGCGTGAGCGTCAAGGCGACGACGGAGGAGCATCTCGGCTTCACCGGCGCGGGCGAGGGCATCGCCGCCCACGCCGTCTGCCTTCTGACGAAGTGACAGTTTTACCCGCTGCGGCATAAGATAACGCAGGACCATCCCGGCGGCACTCCCGATATCCGCGCTCTGCTCAAAAAGCGCGGGGGAGTGCCGTTTTTTCATATTTGCGGAAGGGAATTGATGACCGCTTATGCAGTATCTTATCTTATGCCGATCCGTCACTTACGCTCAGAAGGCTGTCCGCCTGCTGCAAAGCAGCGGGATCTTTGCCTCCGTCACCAAAGCGCCCCAGAGCGCGAATCCCGGCGGCTGCACTTACGGCGCGAAGGTCGGCGCGCGCAATTTGGACCGCGCCGTGGAGCTTCTGCGCGGCGCGGGGCTTTACCGCGGCAAGGTGTTTTCCGTCTCGCCGCGGGGCGAATTTGAGGAGGTGCAGCCATGATCTATCTGGATTCCGCCGCGACGAGTCTGGAAAAGCCCGCCGCGGTCTCCGCCGCGGTCATGGAGGCAATGCGCACGATGGCGAGCCCCGGCAGGGGCGCCCACGAGCCCGCCATGCGCGCCGCGGAGTGCTGCTACGCCTGCCGCGAAAAGCTCGCGCGGCTTTTCCACGCGCCGAGGGTCGAGAACGTCGTGTTCACCTTCAACGCCACGCATGCGCTGAACCTCGCGATCGGCTCGCTCGTCGGCGCGGGCAGCCGTGTCGTCGTCTCCGGTTATGAGCATAATTCCGTTACCCGTCCGCTCCGCGCGCTGGGCGCGGACGTGCGGACGATCGACACCCCGCTTTTCGACTCCGGTGCGCTTCTGGAGCGCGCGGCGCGGGAGCTTCCGGGCGCGGACGCCGCGGTGTTCACCTGCGTCTCCAACGTGTTCGGCTATGTCCTGCCCATCCGGGAGCTGGCGGCGCTCTGCGCCCGCTATGGCGTGCCGCTCGTGCTCGACGCGGCGCAGGCGGCGGGGAGCCAGACGCTCGATTTTGAGGCGCTCGGCGCGGAGTTTCTCGCCATGCCGGGCCACAAGGGGCTGCTCGGTCCGCAGGGCACCGGCGTGCTCGTATGTAAAAATGATGCAAAACCGGTGTTATATGGCGGCAGCGGGTCGAACAGTGTGGAGCAGAGCATGCCCGATTTTCTGCCCGACCGCCTCGAAGCCGGGACCCACAACGTCTGCGGCGTCGCCGGGCTTTCCGCCGGCGTCGATTATGTTCTCGCCCGCGGCGCGGAGGAAATCGGCAGGCATGAACGAGAGCTTCTGGAGCGCTTCTGCGCCGAGCTCGCGGACACACCGGGGCTGCGCCTTTTCTATAGTCCCGACCCGGCGGAGCAGCGGAGCGTCGTCTCGCTCCTGCCGCGTCGCTTAAGCTGTGAAGCGTTCGGCGAGGCGCTCTCGCGCGGCGGCGTCGCCGTCCGCACCGGGCTCCACTGCGCGCCTTCGGCGCATAAAACGGCGGGGACGCTTGCGACCGGCACGGTGCGCTTTAGCTTTTCGCCCTTCAATACGCCCCGGCAGATCGACGCTGCCGCGGCGCTCTGCAAAAAAATTCTCGATTTCGGCTAAAATTCGGCAAACTTTCATTGCCTTAAGCGGAATTTTGCTATATAATAAAGTGTCAGTTTCCGCGCATTTCGCTTTTTGCCGCGAGAGTCGGATCTATATAGACAAAAGAGGAAGCATTATGAACAGTTTCGGCGAGACCTTGTCTATGGCCATCAATTACATCAAGACGATCGGCATCACGGATATCCTCGATATCCTGATCGTCGCCGTGATCATCTACCAGCTCTTCATGCTCGTCAGCCGGACGAACTCCGCCCGCATCGCGCGCGGCATTGCGGTGCTGCTCGTGGTGCTCTGGCTCTCCGGCGTGCTGCATCTGAACATGATCAACTACCTGCTGCGCAAGGCGGTGGAGATCGGACTCATCGCGCTCGTCGTGCTCTTTCAGCCGGAGCTGCGCCGTCTGCTCGAAAAGATGGGCAGCAGCCGCCGGCTCAAGGGCTTTTTCGGCGGCGAGCTCCAGACGCTCAATAT
The DNA here is from genome assembly GCA_963605115.1 of Pseudobutyrivibrio sp. GTDB lineage: Bacteria > Bacillota > Clostridia > Oscillospirales > Oscillospiraceae > SVKR01. Next base: position 3,966 of record CAVCTM010000016.1, read on the forward strand.
GGACGGCGTCATCACCCAGACGGTGCTTGCCTGCGCGGATATGTCCCGCTCCCGCACCGGCGCGCTCATCGTTTTCGAGCGCGACAACCAGCTCACGGAGCCCATCAGCACCGGCACGCTGGTGGACGCTTCCGTGACGGCGGAGCTGCTGAAGAACATCTTCTTCGTCAAAGCCCCGCTCCATGACGGCGCGGTCATCATCCGCGACGGGCGCATCGCCGCCGCCGGCTGCATGCTGCCGATGAGCGGGAACTTGAATCTCAGCAAGGAGCTCGGCATGCGCCACCGCGCCGGTATCGGCATGAGCGAGCGCAGCGACGCCGTTGTCGTCATCGTCTCGGAGGAGACGGGCGCGATTTCCGCCGCCGTGGACGGCATGCTCAAGCGTCACCTCTCCACGGAAACGCTCGAAACGCTCCTGCGCCGCGAGCTGCTCCCGGAGGAGGACGGCACGGGCAGGAAAAAGAGCTTCTGGGAAATGATCGGGGTGAAGAAAAATGGATAAAAAGATCACCTTCAAAAAGCCGAGCGCCAAAAACATCCTCTACGCGATCCTGGCGCTGCTCTGCTCGCTGCTCATCTGGGTCTTCGTCACGGAGAGTCAGGGCGAGGACATCACCCAGACCTTCTCCGGTGTCCGCGTCGTGTTCGAGGGCGAGACCACCATGCGCGAGTCGCGCGGGCTCATCGTCTCGGAAACGAGCAGCAACACCGTGAAGCTCACCGTCACGGGCAGCCGCCGCACCGTGTTCAACCTCAAGGCGGAGGACCTCACCGTCGCGGTGGACCTCAGCGGCATCTCCCGCACCGGCAACTACGCACTGACGCCGAAGATCAACTTCCCCTCCAAAACGGACACCAGCGCCATCACGAGCTGGGCGACCGATCCGGACAGCGTCAGCTTTTATGTGGACAAGCTCAGCCGCAAGACCGTTCCCGTCGAGGGCGAGTTCAACGGCCGCGCGGCGGACGGCTTCAGCGCCGAGCCGCTGGAGTTCTCACCGAGCACCGTCGTGCTCTACGGACCGGAAAAGGTCCTCGCCATGGTCGACCACGCCTTTGTGGAGGTCAACCGCGAGGATGTGGACAAGACCCTCAGCTTCGACAGCACCTTTGTCCTCATCGACGGCGACGGCAATGTGTTCACGAGCGACGAGATCACGACCGATGTGGACACCGTGGCGGTCACGCTGCCGATCCTCGCCGTGAAGGAGGTCGACCTCATCGTGGACCTCGTCCCCGGCGGCGGCGCGACGGAGAACAACGTCAAATGGAAGCTTGAACCGGACAGCATCACCCTCACGGGCGACAGCGAGACCCTCGCCGGGGTGAACAACATCTCCCTCGCGAAGATCGACCTATCCACCGTGGACGAGGCGCTGACGGAGACTTACAAGATCGTCATCCCGAACGACACGGAGAGCACGAGCGGCGTCCGCGAGGCGACGCTCACGCTGGAGATCGGCGGGCTCTATAAGGAGAGCGTCAGCATCGAGCAGAGCAACATCTCCTGCGTCAACGTCAGTGAGGGCTACACGGCGGAGATCATGAGCGACTCGCTCGACGGCGTGATCCTCCGCGGTCCGGAGGCGGATGTCAAGGCGATCTCCGAGGTCAATGTCCGCGCGGTCGCGGACCTGAAGGACTACGGCACCGCGACGGGCATCGTCTCCGTCCCGGTCAAGATCACGGTGGACGGCAGCACAACGGTCGGCGCCGTGGGCGAATACAGAATTTACGTCAATATTATCAAGGGAACGGGAGAATAAGACAGCTATGATCAAAAGCATGACGGGCTACGGCAGCGCCAAGGGCGCCTGCGGCGGTCTTGAGATCAGCATCGAGCTCAAAAGCGTCAACAACCGCTACCTGGACTGCTCCGTGCGCCTGCCGCGCAACCTTCTGTTCGCGGAGGAGACGGTGAAGTCCTGCGTCGGGCGGCATATTTCCAGGGGAAAGGTGGACGTGTTCGTCAACGTCGCCAGCACCGGCACGGAGGAGACGGTCGTGCGCGTCAACGAGTCGCTCGCCGCGGGCTACTGCAAGGCGGTCCGCTCCGTGGCGGAGCGCTTCGGCATGGACGGGGAGTTAAACGCGCTCGCGTTCTGCCGCTTCCCGGATGTGCTGACCGTCGAAAAGGCGGATCTGGACGCCGAAGCCATGACCGCCGCGATCGCGGAGATCACGGACGCCGCGCTCACAGAGTTCGACAAAATGCGCTCCCGCGAGGGCGAAAAGCTCCGTGAGGACATTGCCGGCAGGCTCTGCATGGTGGAGTCTTACGTTTCCGCCGTCGAGCGCCGTTCGCCCCAGACGGTGGCGGAATACCGCGAAAAGCTCTGGCGCAAGATGTGCGAGGTGCTCGAGAGCAGCACGGTGGACGAGCAGCGCATCCTGCTCGAAGCCGGCATTTTTGCCGACAAGGTCGCCGTCGACGAGGAGACCGTCCGTCTCCGCAGCCACGTTGCCCAGATGCGCGAGATGCTGGAGACCGGCTCGCCCATCGGACGCAAGATGGACTTTCTCGTGCAGGAATTCAACCGCGAGAGCAATACCATCGGCTCCAAGTGCAGCGACAGCGAGATCACGAGGGTGGTCATTGAGCTCAAAAGCGAGATCGAAAAGATCCGCGAGCAGATCCAGAACATTGAATGAGAGGGGAGCGGGAGAGAGATGAAGCTCGTCAATATCGGATTCGGCAATCTTGCCGCCGCGTCCCGCATCCTTTCCATCGTGAGCCCGGAGAGCGCGCCCATCAAGCGCATCATTCAGGAGAGCCGCGACAAGGGCGTTCTGGTGGATGCCACCTTCGGACGCCGCACCCGCGCCGTCATCATTATGGACAGCGGCCACGTGATCCTCTCCGCCATTTTGCCGGAGACCATCGCCGGAAGAGCCGCGGGAGGTGACGCGGATGAGTGAAAAAAACCAGCGCGGCGCGCTCATCATCGTCTCCGCGCCCTCCGGCTGCGGAAAGAGCACGCTGCTCCACCGCCTGATGGAAAAGCGCGAGAAGCTCCGCTTCTCCGTCTCCGCAACGACCCGCCCCCCGCGCGAGGGCGAGGTGGACGGGAAGGACTATTTCTTCGTGGACCATCCCACCTTCGAGCGCATGATCGCGGAGGATGCGTTTCTGGAGCACGCCGAGTACGTCGGCAATCACTACGGAACGCCCCGCGCCGCCGTAGAGGAGCTGCTGGACGACGGGTATGACGTCTATCTCGATATCGACGTGCAGGGCGCGATGCAGATCAAGCGCATCCGCCCCGAAACGCTCACCATTTTCGTCACGCCGCCGAGCCTGCCGGAGCTGGAAAACCGCCTGCGCAGCCGCGGAACGGACAGCGACGAGGTCATCCGCTCCCGCTTAGAAGCGGCGGAGCGCGAGCTGATCCTGAAGGATCATTACGATTATGTGGTAGTCAACGACGAGGTCGACCGCGCCGCGGGCGAGATCTCCGACCTCATCGACAGCTATAAAGCAAGACTTAGCCGGAAAGACTGAAAAAAATTTTTTAAGAGGTGCTATTAAAAATGATGCTCTATCCCCCCGTAGCCGATCTCGTCGACAAGGTCGGCAGCAGATACCAGCTTGTGAACGTCGTCGCCCAGCGCGCGAGAAAGATCTCCGCGGAGTATGAGGAGGCGGGCGAGCCGCTGGACGAGAAGGCGGTCTCCATCGCCATCAACGAGGTCTATACCGGCAAGCTCACCATCAACCGCGACGCCAAGCCCGCCGCCGAGGAGGAGACTTCCGCCGAGCCGGAGCAGCCGGCGGAGGAATAAAAGACCGGCTTTAGAGCCGATACCCGCAGTGAGAAAGGAGGTTCGCGGCAGAGGTTATGGCAGAGCAGTTTGCAAAGGTCGCGGTCTCCGATGTCACCTATTGGGTCGACCGGCCCTATGATTACCGCGTGCCGCCTGCGCTCATCGGCGCGGTCGCGCCCGGAATGCGCGTCGTCGTGCCGTTTTCGCGCGGCAACCGCCGCGCCGAGGGCGTCGTCCTGAGCCTTTCCGACCGCTGCGATTACGGCGCGAAGGTGAAGGAGATCGCCTCCGTCGAGGACGGGACTCCGGTCCTGACCGCGGACCAGCTCGATCTCGCGCTCTGGATGCGCGAGCGCTTTTTCTGCACGGTCTATGAGGCACTGCGCGCCATGCTCCCCGCGGGACTCTGGTTCCGCAGCGACGGCAGCCGCCGTGTCGGTGACAAGCTGACCGACTGCGTTCGCCTCGTGCTGACGGCGGAGGAGGCGGCGGAGCTCGCCGGGCAGAAGGCGGGGCGCGCCAAAATGCAGTCCGCCGTGCTGCGCCTGCTCTCCGCTGTCGGCGAGGGACCGATCGCGGAGGTCTGCGCCCTCACGGGTGCGAGCCGCCAGACGATCAAGACCCTCTGCGACGCCGGTGCGCTGGAGCGCTTCACGCGCGAAGCCTTTCGCCGCCCGCAGTACCGCGCCGGTGAGGAGCGCAGCGCCCTTCCGGAGCTGAGCGTGGAGCAGCAGGACGTGTTCGAGGGCTTGAACGCCCTCCGCGGGAGCGGCAGGGCGCAGGGTGCGCTGCTTCAGGGCGTCACCGGCAGCGGAAAGACCGCGGTCTATATCCGGCTCATCGCCGCCGAGCTCGAAGCGGGCGGCTCCGCGATATTGCTCGTGCCGGAGATCGCGCTCACGCCCCAGATGCTCGAAACCTTTTCCTCCTATTTCGGGGAGACCATCGCCGTGCTCCACAGCTCGCTTTCCGCGGGGGAGCGCTACGACGAATGGAAGCGGATCAAAAACGGCTCTGCGCGCCTCGTGATCGGCACGCGCAGCGCGATTTTTGCCCCGCTGGACCGCCCCGGACTCATCATCATCGACGAGGAGCAGGAGGACACCTACAAATCCGGCAGCGCGCCGCGCTACCACGCGCGGGACGTCGCCGTCTGGCGCTGCGCCCGCGCCGGTTCGCTGCTGCTGCTCGGCAGCGCAACGCCGGACGTCTGCACCCGCTATCTCGCGGAGACCGGGCGCTATGCGCTCTTTGAGCTTAAAAACCGCTATAACCGCCTCGCGCTCCCGACGGTGGACATCGTCGATATGAAGCGCGAGCTCCGCGCCGGGAACGGCAGCTCCGTCAGCTCGTTTCTCCGCGATGAGCTGCAAAAAAACCTCGACAGCGGCGAGCAGAGCATTCTGTTCTTAAACCGCCGCGGCACGGCGAAGCTCATCACCTGCGTTGACTGCGGCTATAATTTCAAATGTCCGAGCTGCTCCGTGAACCTCACCTACCACGCGCCGCGCCGCCGCCTCGTCTGCCACGTCTGCGGCTTTTCCCGCCCGGTGGCGCCCTGCTGCCCGGACTGCGGCGGGGAGCTGAAGTTCACCGGCGACGGGACCGAGAAGGTCGAGCAGCAGCTGCGCGAGCTGTTTCCGGAGACGGAGATTTTGCGCGTGGATACGGACACCGTTGCCGCCGCGGGCGGGCATGACGCGCTTTTCACCCGCTTCCGCGAGGAGAAGATCCCCATCATGATCGGCACCCAGATGGTCACGAAGGGGCTCAACTTTGAAAACGTCACCCTCGTGGGCGTCCTGCTCGCGGACCAGAGCCTTTATGCCGGCGATTTCCGCGCCGGGGAGCGGACCTTTTCCCTCATCACGCAGGTGATCGGACGCTCCGGACGCGCCGTGCGCCCCGGACGTGCCGTGATCCAGACCTTTACGCCGGAGAATCAGGTCATCCGTTTCGCCTCGCGGCAGGATTACGAGGGCTTTTACCGCAGCGAGATCGAGCTGCGCCGCGTGCTCCATTGCCCGCCCTTTACCCAGCTCATCGCCCTGACCGTGACGGGCGTGGACGAGGCGCAGGTGCTGCGCTGCTGCACGGCGCTGCGGCGTCTGCTGGAGCGCGCGCTCGCGGGAAAGCCGGGGACGGACCTGCTCGGTCCCGCGCCTTACCCGATCGTCAAGGTCGTGAACCGCTACCGCTACAAGCTGACGCTCCGCTGCCGTCCGGACCGGGAGATCCGCGCCGCCGTTTCGCGCGCGCTCATCTGCTGCAACACGGACCGGGAGTTCCGCGGCGTCGCGGTTTACGCCGATCAGGACCCGCTGGAATGAGAACGAAAAGAGAAAAAGGAGTGTTTCATTTATGGCACTGAGAAATATTGTGGAAAAAGGGGACGCCGTGCTGACCAAGCGCTGCCGCCCCGTGACCGATTTTAATGACAAGCTGCATACGCTGCTCGACGATATGGCGGAGACGCTCGCCAAAGCCAACGGCGTCGGTCTCGCCGCGCCGCAGGTCGGCATTCTGCGCCGCGCCGTGCTCGTGCTGGAGACCAACGTTCCCGAAGGGGAGGACGAGTATGTCATCGAGCTCATCAACCCGGAGATCATCGAGCGCAGCGGCGAGCAGTCCGGTCCCGAAGGCTGCCTCAGCCTGCCGAACGTCTTCGGCTGGGTGACGCGCCCGGACCATGTCCGCGTCCGCGCGCAGGACCGGGACGGCAACTGGTTCGAGGTCGAGGGCGACGGTCTGACCGCCCGCGCCTTCTGCCATGAGCTGGACCATCTGGACGGCATTTTGTTCGACGAGCTCGCCGACCATATTATGAGCGACGAGGAGCTCGACGAGTATTACGGCGGCGCCGGGGACGGAGAAGAGTAAGAACGCTATGCGAATCGTGTTTATGGGCACGCCCGACTTTGCCGCGGCGTCGCTGGAAAAGCTGATCGAAAAGCAATATGAGGTCGTCGGCGTGTTCACCCAGCCGGACCGTCCCGCCGGGCGCGGGATGGAGCTGCGCTATTCGCCGGTGAAGGCGCTCGCGCTCGCGCACGGTCTGCCGGTTTTTCAGCCGGAAAAGCTCCGCGGCAATGCCGGGGCGCTGGAGACGCTGCGCACCCTCGCGCCGGACATCGTCGTCGTTGTGGCTTACGGTAAGATCCTCCCGGACGAGTTTCTGGCGCTCCCGCCGCTCGGCTGCATCAATGTCCACGGCTCGCTCCTCCCGCGCTACCGCGGCAGCGCGCCCATCCAGTGGGCGGTGCTGAACGGCGATAAGATGACGGGTGTCACGACGATGTATCTCGCCCACGATATGGACGCCGGAGACGTCATCTACCGCGCGGAGACGGAGATCGGCGAGTTTGAGACGAGCGGCGAGCTCTTTGACCGGCTCATGCACCTCGGCGCGGACCTGCTGGACCGCACTTTGCGCGATATCGAGGCGGGTGCCGCCCCGCGCATACCGCAGGACCACGCCGCCGCGACCTATACGACCCAGCTGGATAAATCCATGTGTCCCATCGACTGGACGCGCGCGCCGCGCGAGATCGTGAAGCATATCTGCGGCCTGCAGCCGTGGCCTGTCGCTACGATGGAGCTGGAGGGCGGCGTTTTCCGCGTTTTTGCCGCGGAATATACCGAAAACCACACCGATGCCGCGCCGGGGACCGTCCTCGCCGCGGACAAGCGCGGGATCGAGCTCGCCTGCGGCGGGGGAGGGACCCTGCGCGTTACGGAGCTTCAGGCGCCCGGCAAAAAGCGGATGCGAGCGGCGGACTATCTGCTGGGTCATCCGATCCGGGTGGGCTGACGATGGGCGACGCAAGACGCGCCGCGCTGACGGCGCTGGAGCGCTGCCGCCGCGGGGGTGCATGGTCGGACGCGGTGCTCTCGTCCGTTATGGAGGGCGAGGGGCTCGACGCGCGCGACCGCGGACTCGCCGCCACGCTCTGCTACGGCGTGATGCAGAACCGGACCTATCTCGACTGGCGCATCGCCGCCGTGAGCAGTCTGCCGCTCCGGAGGATCGAGCCGAAGGTGCTGGACATTCTGCGCATCTCGGCGTATCAGCTCGCTTTTTTGGACCGCATCCCCGCTTCCGCGGCGGTGAATGAGGGCGTGAAGCTGACGCGCGGCATGGGCTTTGCCCGCGCCGCGGGCTTTGCAAACGCCGTGCTGCGCCGCCTTGCCTCGACAGAGGCGCCGCCGCTCCCGGCGGACACGGCGGAGCGCCTCTCAATCCAATACAGCCACCCGCGCCCGCTCGTGGATGCGCTGCTGCTCCGACTCGGCGAGACGGAGACGGAGGCGCTGCTCCGCTGCGACAACGCGCCCGCGCCCGCGGCACTTCAGGTGAACACCCTGCGGACGGACTGCCGCTCGCTGCGCGCCCGGCTCGCCGCCGAGGGGCTTGAAACGCAGCCGCACCCGTTTTTGCCGGACTGCCTTGCGGCGGATACGGTCGGCGACCTCACCGCGCTCCCGGCGTTCCGGGAGGGGCTCTTTTATGTGCAGGACGCCGCGGCGCGCCTCGCCGTGATTGCGGCGGCGCCGCAGCGGGGACAGAAGATCCTGGACGCCTGCGCCGCCCCCGGCGGCAAGAGCTTCGCCGCTGTCATCGCGGCGGGGGAGGCGGACATCACCGCCTGCGACCTGCATGAGAATAAGCTAAAGCGCATCCGCGAGAGCGCGGCGCGCCTCGGCATTGACAGAATGATCCGGACCCTTGCCTGCGACGCGCGGGAAAACCGCCCGGACTGGAACGGCGCGTTCGACCTCGTGATCGCGGACGTTCCGTGCAGCGGTCTCGGCGTCATCCGCAAAAAGCCGGATATCCGCTGGAAGGACCCGGCGGACTTCGCCGCACTGCCGGAAATTCAGGCGGCGATCCTGAAAAACACCGCACGCTATGTCCGCGTGGGAGGAATACTGCTCTATTCCACCTGCACCGTCCGGCAGGAGGAGAACGAGGACACGGTCCGTGCGTTTCTGGCGGAAACGCCGGGCTATATCGCGGAGCCCTTCACCCTTCCCGGCGGGCTCACAGCCCCGGAGGGGCTGCTCCAGCTCTGGCCCCAGCGCCACGGCACGGACGGATTTTTTATGGCAAAGCTCAGGAGAAAGGCATGACAGACATCAAAGCGATGCTCCCTGCGGAGCTGGAACAGTATATTGTCTCCCTCGGAGAGCCGAAATTTCGCGCAAAGCAGGTGTATTCGTGGCTCAAGAAGGGTGTCGGCAGCTTCGATGAGATGCGCAACATCCCGCAGCCGCTGCGCGATAAGCTTGCCGCGGATGCGCAGCTTTTCCGCCTAAAGCGCCTTCGCAAGCAGGTCAGCGCGGCGGACGGCACCGTGAAATATCTCTGGGAGCTCGCCGACGGCAACGCCGTCGAGACGGTCGTCATGCGCTACGCGCACGGGGCGACGGTCTGCATCTCGTCTCAGGTCGGCTGCCGCATGGGATGCGCCTTCTGCGCGTCCACCATCGGCGGACTCGTGAGGAACCTGACCGCCTCCGAAATGCTCGACGAGGTGCTCTGCTCGGAGCTGGACCTCGGCGAAAAGATCAGCAACATCGTGCTGATGGGCATCGGCGAGCCGCTCGATAATTACGACAATGTTCTGCGCTTCCTGCGCCTCGTGAACTGCCCGGAGGGGCTGAACATCGGCATGCGCCATATTTCGCTCTCCACCTGCGGGCTGACCGCCGGGATCGCGAAGCTCGCGGAGGAGGATCTTCAGCTCACGCTTGCGATCTCGCTCCACGCACCGGACGACGAAACGCGCACGCGCCTGATGCCCGTCAACCGCGGCACCGGCGTGGCTGCGCTCATCGACGCCTGCGAGCGCTATTTCGCCGCGACGGGGCGGCGCATCACCTTTGAATATGCGATGATCAACGGCGTGAACGATTCGCCGGAGCAGGCGGAGGCGCTCGCAAAGCTTGCCCGCCGCGTCAAGGCGCATATCAACCTCATCCCGCTCAACCACGTCGAGGAGCGCGAGTTCGCGCCCTCCGCGCCGGAGCGGATGCGGGCATTTACGAAGATACTGGACGACCGCGGGGCGAATTACACCGTCCGCCGCTCGCTCGGCGGGGATGTGGACGCCTCCTGCGGACAGCTCCGGCGCAAGCGGGAGCTTGAAAGGGGGACGACGACAACATGATCGAAGTCTTTGGCATCACCCACCGCGGCGGGGTGCGCAAGGAGAATCAGGACGAGGTCCGCTTCGATGCCCCGGCGGGGCGCGAGCTGCTGACCGCCGTGCTCTGCGACGGCATGGGCGGCGCGCGCGCCGGCGGACTCGCGAGCTCGATCGCGGCGGACGCTTTTATGTCCCACGCGGCGAATTCGCTCGATGAGACGTCCACGCCGGCGGATATCCGCGGCATTTTAGCCGAGGCGGTCGATCACGCGAACCGGCGGGTGTATGAAAAGGCGTTTGAAGACCTCAGCTGCATGGGCATGGGCAGCACGCTCGTGGCGCTGCTCATCAGCGGGAAGCGCGCCTTTGCCGCAAATGTCGGCGACAGCCGGGCGTACACGCTCTCCCGCGGACGGCTCAAGCAGATCACGCGCGACCACTCGCTCGTGGAGGATATGATCGCCCGCGGCAAGCTGACGCGCGAGCAGGCGCGGACCCATCCCCAGCGCAACATCATCACCCGCGCCGTCGGCGTGGAGGTGACCGTGACGGCGGATATCTTTGAGCTGAAGCTCCAGCCGGACACGCGGCTCCTGCTCTGCTCGGACGGGCTCAGCGGCGTTGTTCCGGAGAGCGAGCTGCTCGCGCTTATGCAGGGCAATCCCACGCCGCAGAAGGCTTGCGAGGCGCTGCTCGCCGCGGCGCTGGAGCGCGGCGCGCCGGACAATGTGAGCGTTCTGGTCGCGCAGCATGGAACACCCCGGTCTTTGGAGGAATGAGTTTTATGGATAATTCCAATATGGACAGATACCTCGGTCAGATGCTCGACGGCCGCTATGAGATCCTGGAGGTCATCGGCCGCGGCGGTATGGCGGTCGTGTATAAGGCAAAGTGCCACCTTTTGAACCGCTTCGTCGCGGTGAAGATCCTGCGCGACGATATGGCGGCGGATGCGGAGTTCCGCGCAAACTTCAAAAAAGAGGCGCAGGCGGTCGCCATGCTGAGCCACCCGAACATCGTCTCCGTTTACGACGTCAGCCGCACGCCGGAGGTCGACTATATCGTGATGGAGCTCATCGAGGGCATCACGCTCAAGCAGTATATGAAGAGCAAGGGCGTGCTGAGCTGCCGCGAGAGCGTCCATTTCACGACCCAGATCGCGAAGGCGCTCGCCCACGCCCACGGCAAGGGCATCATCCACCGCGACATCAAGCCCCAGAACGTGATGATCACGATGGACGGCACGGTCAAGGTCGCCGATTTCGGCATCGCCTATCTGGAGAGCGCGCTGGAGGAGAGCCGCGACACCGCGGTCGGCTCCGTCCACTATATCTCCCCGGAGCAGGCGCGCGGCCTGCCCGCGGACGCGCGGAGCGACCTCTATTCCCTCGGCATCGTGTTCTACGAGATGCTGACGGGCCGCCTGCCCTACACGGGCGCGAGCGCGGAGGAGATCGCATTGCAGCACCTCGCCGGAAACCCCACGCCGCCGCGGGAGCTGAACCCGGAGATCCCGCCGGAGCTGGAGGCAATCGTGCTGAAGACCATGGCAGCCGACCCGGAGCAGCGCTACCAGACGGCGGACGCACTGCTCGCCGACTTGGAGGAATTCCGCTTCGGCAACACGGCGCAGGTGCCTTATGTCGGCGAGAGCGCCGGGACCGCGCCGGCGGAGCCGCTGCCGGAAAACGTTGAGCCGCTCAGCCGCGCCGGTGAGCTCACGAAGGAGAGCTTCATCCGCCGCCACCGCCGCGCCGCAAAGGTGAGCCTGCTCTCCGGGATCCTGCTCGCGCTCGGCTTTGCCGTCGCCGTGTTCGTCTTTCTCTGGAACTACTGGCTGCGCGACCTGTTCTCCGACCCGGTCAAGATCAGCATCCCCAGCTTCGTCGGCAGCGAGCTGGAGGACGTGCAGAACAACAAGGAGTTCCAGAAGCTCTATAACTTCACCGTGATCTACGTCGTCGATCCGGACGTCGAGGCGGGCGTCATCGTCCGTCAGGACCCGCAGAGCGGCAAGAGCCGCACGCTCGACGGCGACGGCATTGACGTCAGCCTGACGGTCAGCACCGGCATGCAGATGATCGAGGTGCCGGAGGTCGTCAACACCGAGTACCGCGACGCGACGCAGGTGCTCCAGAAGGCGGGCTTCGTCGTCGGCGAGCTCGAATATGAGGCGTCGAAGGAGATCACGAAGGAATACGTCATCTCCTCCAACCCCGCCGCGGGCGAAAAGCTGCCCGCCGGCGCAACGGTGTATCTCACGATCTCCACCGGACCGACCGTCGCGAAGGTCCAGATGCCCCAGCTCGTGGGTCTCAGCCGCTGGACGGCGGTGGAAAAGATCGAGAGCGCGAGCCTCGCGCTCGGCTCCGTGACGCTCGTGGAGAGCGAAATGGCGGCGGGCACGGTCATCTGGCAGAGCGTGGACGCTTACACGATGGTCGATGAGCATACCCGCGTGTATCTTCAGGTTTCGAGCGGTCCCAAGGAGACCGAGCCGCCCGAAGAAACGCCGGAGCCGGAGGAGACGGACGATCCTGCGGATTCCACGGAGCCCGTTGCGCCGCAGATGCGCATGACCGGCATCGGAGGCTGACGCTTCCATGCCCGACGGAAAGATCATGAAAGCCCTCAGCGGCTTTTACTACGTCCTCACCGCGGCGGGCGACACCGTCGCCTGCCGCGGCAGGGGCAAGCTCCGGCGCGACGGACTGAGCCCCCTCGTGGGCGACTGCGTCCGTTTCGCGCTGAGTGAGGACGGCAGCGGCGCCGTGGAGGAGATCCTGCCGCGCAAAAACTGCTTCGTGCGCCCCGCCGTTGCGAATGTGGACGCGCTCGTGCTGCTCGCGGCGAACGTCAACCCGGTGACGGACCCGTTTCTGGTCGACCGCGTCGCCGTTATCGCCGAACACAGCGAATGCGGCGTTATCGTCTGCATCAACAAATGCGACGCCGATCGCGGCGACGCGCTCTATGACGCCTTCAGCCGCAGCACCGGCTACCCCGTGCTGCGCACGAGCGCCGTCACCGGCGAGGGCATCGACGCGCTGCGGGAGCTTATCCGCGGCAAAACGGTGGCGTTTACCGGCAACTCCGGCGTCGGGAAGAGCAGCATTTTGAACCGCATCGCCCCGGAGTTCCACCTCGCCGTCGGCGAGGTCAGCGACCGCCTCGGCCGCGGGCGCCACACCACGCGCCACATCGAGCTTTTTGACGTCGGGGACGGCACGCTTATCGCGGACACGCCGGGCTTTTCGTCCTTTGACCTGACCCAGATGCAGCCCATCTCCAAGGAGGAGCTGCAATGGTGCTTCCCGGAGTTCCGCCCCCATATCGGTCATTGCCGCTTCGACGACTGCGCCCACCTGCGTGAGCCGGGCTGTGCCGTCCTCGCCGCGCTCGAAAGCGGAGAGATCGCGCCGAGCCGCCACGAGAGCTACCGCAGGCTCTATGAGATCTCCGCCCAGTATCGCGACTGGGAGCAGAAGTCCCTCAAATGAGACCCGGCTTCGATGCGCCGCAAACTCTGTGAGGCTTTTTTAATAATTGAAATACCGTTCAGCCATCGCCGCTTTTCCGCATAGAATGCAGGGGGAACTTTTTCCCCTTTGCAGATCTATTTCGGAAAGGCGGTGCTTTTTTATGCGCAGACCGAGACCCTTCGGCAGCTGCGTCGGGCTGCTGATGATCGCGGCGGGCGTTGTTGTGCTGCTCGCCATGGTGCTGCCGTCCGGCTTCTGGTGGTTTTTGATCGGGCTCGCGCTCATCGTCTGCGGCTGCTGCGTCTGCGGACACAGGTGAGGGCATATCCAACATCTCCGGCGCATAGGCTCTAATACCAAAACTTTTAACGCGCAAGGAGATCGTAAATTATGGAGGTCAAGCTGAGCACCGCGGCGGTGGACTGCTGCCGCAGGGTCTATTCGCAGACGGTCAGAAAAGAGGAGAGCATGGACTCGGTCGTGCCGGACACGCTGCCGGATATCGGAGAGGTGCTCTGCACGACGGGCGACGTGCTCATCCGCAGCAAGGACGTTGCGGCTGGGCGGCTGCGCATCGAGGCGAACGTCCCCGCGCGCGTCTGCTGCGTGCCGGAGGAGGGCGGCGCGCCGTTTTTGCTGGACGTGAACGTCCCGCTCGCGTTCGCCGCGGAGGACGCCGCGATCCCGGAAGGCGGGCTCTGCACCGCGGAGCTGCGCCTTGCCGCGCTGGACACGCGCGTTCTCAACCCGCGTAAGGTCTCCGTCCGCGCGGAGGTGGAGTTTTCCGTCGCATGCTGCGAGTGCGCAAAGCGCAGCGTCAGCGTCGCCCCGGAGACTGCGGAGGCGGGGATCCAGACCCGCGAGCGCGAGCTCAGCTTCTCCGCCGTTGTGTCCGTGACGGAAAAGACCTTCGTGCTCACCGACGAGCTGGAGCCGCCGGAGGGCGTTGCGGCGCAGCGCATCGTGGGGCAGACGACGCGCGTGGAGACCGAGGAGGTGCGCACGGTTGGCAGCAAGATAGTCGTAAAGGGCAGGGCAGAGAGCCGCCTGCTCGTGCTTGACGAGCGCGGCGGCATCGCCGCGGCGGAGTTTTCCACACCGTTTTCCCAGATCATGGAGGCGGAGCGGCTGCCGGATGAGGCGCTCGTGACGGTCGCCATCCAGCCGAGCGGAAGCTACTATGAGATGACCGCCGCCGGGCGGGTCGAGATGGAGCTCCACCTCGTCGCGCAGGCGACGGTGCGCGGAACGGAGACGCTCCGCTGCCTCACCGACGCTTACAGCAACGCCTTCGCCGTCGAGAGCGAGTGCAGCGCGGAGACCTTTTCGCTCATCCGGCGCGAGACTGTGCTCCACGGCGCGCTGCGCGCCCCGTTTCCGACCGCGGAGATGCCGGCGGAGATCGTGACGGTCTGCGCCTCGGCGTGCGCGCCGGTCGTGAACGGCGGGAGCGTGACGCTGCCGCTTAGCGTGCTGCTCGTCTGGCGCACCGCGGCGGGCAGCGTCTGCGCCGCGCGGCGCAGCTTTACGCTGGAGACATCCGCCGAGCTCGGCGAGGGGGAGCGGCTTGAGATCGTGTCCGCGGAGCTGACGGAGGTCTCTGCCGTGCCGACGGACGGCGGCGCGGAGGTGCGCGTTGCAGCGTCGCTCCACGCGCTGCTGCGAACGGACGAGACCGTCCGGTGCATCACGGCGCTGCGCTATGACGAGACCGCGCCGCTGGAGACCGCCGCGCGCCCGACGCTCGTGCTTCTGCGCGCCGACAGCGCCGCCGATCTCTGGACGATCGCGCGCGAAAACTGCTCGACCGTCGCCGCCATCCGCGAGGCAAACCGCCTCGACGAGGCGCCCGAAGGCTGGTCGAGGCTGCTGCTCATCCCGAAAACCCTGTCGTAAACGCGCTTTGCCTCTTGCCATGCGGGAATGTTTGTGATAGAATACATGAGCTAATTTATTATACAAGGGGCTGTGAATACATGTCTGGACATTCCAAATGGCACAATATACAGAAAACCAAGGGTGCCGCCGACGCAAAGCGCGCGCAGGCGTTCACCAAGATCGCGCGTGAAATGATCGTTGCGGTCAAGGAGGGCGGCAGCGGCGACCCGAACAACAACTCCCGCCTCGCCACCGTCATCGCCAAGGCCAAGGCAGCCAACATGCCGAACGACAATATCAAGCGCACCATCGAAAAGGCGCTCGGCTCCGGCAATACCGATAACTACGAGCGCGTCACCTACGAAGGCTACGGTCCCTCCGGCGTCGCCCTGATCGTCGAGGCGATGACCGATAACCGCAACCGCACCGCCTCCGAGGTCCGGCATTATTTCGATAAATACGGCGGAAATCTCGGCGCCGCGAACTGCGTCTCCTGGTCCTTCGACCGCAAGGGCGTCATCGTCATCGACAACGAGGACGAGGAGCTCGACGAGGACACCGTGATGATGGACGCGCTGGAAGCCGGCGCGGACGATTTCGAGGCGGAGGGCGAGACCATGACAGTCTACACCGCGACCGACGCCATCGCCGCCGTCGCCGCCGCGCTGGAGGCGAAGGGCTATAAGCTCCTCTCCGCGCAGGAGGAAATGATCCCCCAGCAGGGCTACATCAAGCTCACGAACGAGGACGACGCCAAGAACATGCAGAAGATGCTCGACATGTTCGAGGAAAACGAGGACGTCCAGAACGTGTGGCACAACTGGGAAGACGCGGAATAAATTCAAATAAAAAAACCGGAGCTGCCGTCGGCAGCTCCGGTTTTTGCTTTAGTGATTTTATTCCGCCTGCTCTACAAGACGCTTGCGCTTTTTCCATGCGCCGGAATAGTAATAGATCATGTCGATCGAGATCGGTCCGAGGCGGGCGAGGGCGTCGCCGAGGAGAAAGCCGAGGACGCCGAGGTCGCAGGCGTAGGCGAAGAAAAAGCTGAAGCCCACGCGCAGGATGAGCCCGTCAAGAATGCCGCCGATCATGCTGAGCAGCGTGAAGCCCGTGCCGGTGACGACGGCGTCATAGAACAGCAGCGAGGAGAGCAGGTAGATCAGGCAGATGACCGGCATAAAGCGCGGCGCGAAGTCGATGACCGCCTCTTCGGGCGTGAAAAGCCCGAAGATGAAGCGCGGGAACGCGAGCGAAACGGCGGAGAGCAGCAGCGAAAACGCGATCGTGAGCACCGCCGTGCAGCGCAGGATGGTCTTCACGCGGTCGCGCCGCTCCGCGCCGATGTTCTGCGCCACGAGCGTGCTGCCTGACTGCATAACGGAGGAGGAGAAGATGTTCGCAAGGTGATAGAACTTGTCGCTGATGGAGTAGGCGGCGGATTCGTTGAGTCCGAACAGGTTTACATAACCCATCATCACGAGCTGCGTGCCGGTGATGAAAATGCTCCGCAGCGCGACGGGGAGACCGAGGCGGACCATCAGCCAGAGCTTTTTCCAGTCGACGGCGAACGAGCGCAGGCGAAAATCAAAGCCGAAGCGCTCGCGCCGGCGGTAGAGGAAGGCGACGGAAAACGCGAGCGAGAGCCCCTGACCGAGCACTGTGGCGACGGCGGTGCCCGCCGCGCCCATCTCAAACGCGACGACGAAGAGCAGGTCGCCGACAAGATTGAAGCCCGCGGCGACGGCGATGAAGATGAGCGGGCGCTTGCTGTCGCCCATGCCGCGCAGGACGGAGCTCACGGCATTATAGCCGAAGATGAGCGGCAGGCCGACGCTCGTGATGCGCAGATAGGCAAGCGCACCGTCAAAGGCATCCGCAGGCGTGTTCAGCAGCGTGAGAATGTCGCGCGCGAAAACGAGCGTTCCCGCGGCGCAGACGACGGAGAGCGCCGCCATCTCGGTCAGCAGCGTGCCGATCGTGGCGTTATACTCGTCGCGCCGGTGCGCGCCGGCGAGCTGGGAGATCAGGATCTGACCGCCGCCGGCAAAGCCGAGACCGATGTTTGTGAACACATTCAGCATCTTGCCGCCCATCGAAACGGCGACGATGCCGGTGCTGCCGACGAACTGACCGACGATGATCGTGTCCACCATGTTATAGATGCTGTTCAGCAGATTCGCGAGCAGAAAGGGCACGAAAAAGCGCAGGAGCATCGGCATAACGGCGCCCTCGGTGAAGTCGGTGCCGAGGCTGTTGTGCTCCGTCATGCGCGCCCTTCCTGTTCCCGGCGGTGGCGCGCGGCGCGCTCTTCCCGCATTTTCGCCATGTCAAAACGGTCCGGCTCGGTCCGGAGCGCGGACAGAAAGCGGTCGGCGAGATCGGGCCAGATCTCCGCCTCCGTGCCCGTGCCGGGACCGTAGGCGTGCTCGCCGGAGCCGAAAATGTGCAGCTCGCTCGCAATGCCGAGCCCCTGAAGCGCAGCGAAAAACTCCATGCTCTGGGTCATCGGAACGGCGGGGTCCGGCGCGGAGTGGAACAGCACCGTGGGTGCGCTCTGCTCGCCGAGGAGGTTCAGAACGCTCCAGCGTTCGAGCTCCTCGCGCTCGAAAAAGCCGGGCTGACCGTAAATGGCGTTCGCCATCATTGTGAAGGCGTTCGTCAGCTCCGTGACGGCGTAGAGCAGGACACAGGCGTCCGGACGCAGCGTCTCCGGTTCGGCAATGCCGCGGCAGACGGCGGGGGAACTCCAGCAGCTGCCGTAACAGGCGGCGAGATGACCGCCCGCGCTCGCGCCGCAGATGGCGACGAAGGAGCTTTCGAGCCGCAGCTCGGCAGCGTGGCTGCGGATGAACGCCACGGCGAGCGCGACCTCGCGCAGCGGGGCGGGAAAGACCGTGTGCTCCACGCCGCAGTCGAGCGTCGAGTAGCGCAGAACGAGCGCCGCGTAGCCCAGCGCGGCGAAGCGCGCCGCAACGGGCGCACCCTCCACCTCGGCGCAGAGCTGATAGCCGCCGCCGGGCAGGATCAGGATCGCAGCCTTGGCGCCGCCGTCCGGCAGATAAGCCGTCAGCGCGGCGTGGGGGTCGGAAAAGGGCAGAGAAATGGGTCTTGTCTTCATTTTGTTCGGTTCCTTTCAAATGCTCCGCTGGGTGTGGCGGAGGGCAAAATCGCCGAGGGCGCAGCGCCGGGCGGCAAGCGCACCCACGGGGCAGAATTCCTGACAGCAGAAGCAGCGGATGCACGCGCCGCGGTCGATGCGCGGGCGCTTTTTCACGAGCGCGATCGCCTTCGCAGGGCAGAGTCCGGCGCATTTTCCGCAGCCGACGCACTTTTTCGCGTCCAGCCGCGGGCGGACGGCGAGAATATTCTTCGCCGCGCGGTTGAGCACGCCGCCGAGCCCGCGGTCGGCGAGAAAGTGCTCCATCCCGGCGTCCGCGCTCGCGGTGTCAAAGTCCGGCGTGCGGAAGGGGGCGAGGTCGCCGATGACCGGGACGAGCGCCGCCTCCTCCGGCGCAAAGCCGCGCCGCGCTGCGGCGGCGAGGGTCGGCACCTGCGCGCAGGAAAGCCCGATGAGGTCGGCGCAGACAAGGTCGAGCGTGTAGGGGCTCTCTGAAGCGAAAAGCGCGCCCAGACGCCGCGGCGTGCCCGCCGTGGGACCGTTGCCCTCCATTGCGTCCACGGCATCGACAAAGTTCATGCCGGGGCGGAAAAATTCGTTTAAGTCCAGCAGCATGTCGGCAAACTGCGCGTAGTCCGGAAAGCGGTAGTGATACGCGGGCTTCGTGAGCCCAGGCACCGCGCCGAAGAGGTTCTTCACGGCGCAGGAGAGCCCCATCATGCCGTGGCTTTTCAGCTTGCAGAAGTTGACGATAAGGTCCCCGCCGTCCAGCCAGCCGGTATAGTCAAAATCGCGCAGCCGGGCGGCGTCCGGGTACTCCGCTCTCTTCACGGAGAAATCGGCGTTCAGCGCCGCGCCGCAGCTGCGCAGCCCCGTCGCGCTATAAACGCCCTCCAGATAGCCGCGCGTGAACGGTCCGCCGGGGGAGTCCCCGATCGTCACGGACGCGCCGCGCGCGGTGAGATACTCCGTCAGCGCCGCGAGCAGCGCCGGGTGGGTCGTCGCCGCCTTTTCCGGGCGCAGCGCCGTCACGAGGTTGGCTTTTACGAGCACCCGTGCGCCGGGCTCGATATCCCGCAGGGCAGGGAAGCGGTCCGCCAGCTCCGCAACGGCGGCGCGGCAGCGCTCCGGCGAATAATCCGCGCAGGCGGCGGCGTAAACGGGCGTCAGCGGGTCTCTCATACGATCTCAAACGCTCTGCCGCAGGACATGGGATGCAGCCGTCCGGACAGATACTCCTCCAGAATTTGATAGGGGCGAGTGCCGGTGCAGTGACCGGTGTAGTAAACGGTGTCCGGATACGCGGCGAGGCGTTCGCCGACGGCGCGGATGAGCGGATCCGGCTCGTCCGTCCCCGTGCCGGGGCGGGTGAGGTGGAAGCCGGCGAACACGGCGTCCGGCGCGCGTCCGCCGATCTCCGCAGCGCGGTCTAAAATATTCACGATCCCCCGGTGGGCGCAGCCGGCGAGCAGAAAGAGACGCCCGTTTTCCTCAAGGAGCAGGTTCTGCTCATGCCCGAAATCGTCGGGGTGTCCCGCCTCGCGGAAGGAGTCAAAGGAGCCGGACAGCAGCTCCGTCCCCGGCTCGTCGGAGAAAAGCGTCAGCCCCGGCGCGAGATACTCCAGCGGCTCCGTGAAGCGCAGCCGTGCGCCGAAGCGCGATGCGAGGGCGGGGGAGACGCCGACGTCCTCCTCACTGCCGTCCGGACACAGCGCGCCATGGGGCTCCAGCGCGCTCCGGCGCAGGCAGAGCGGCGCGCGGTCGTTCCGCTCCAGAAACGCCTCCATCCCGCCGGAATGGTCATAGTGACCGTGGGAGAGCACGGCGAGGTCCGCCGAAGCAAGGTCCACGCCGAGCGCCGCGGCGTTCTGCACCAGCAGCGCGCCGTCCGGTCCGGCGTCGAACAAAATGCGGTGTCCCGCCGCTTCCACAAAAAGGCTGAGCCCATGGGCACACGCCACCGGACCCGCCGCGCAGTTTTCCATCAAAACAGTCAGTTTCATGCCTTGCCTCCGCGTTTGTTTTGGTATATTATACGTGATACCGGACAAAAAATCAAAGATTTCCGTTGCAGCGCGGCAGAGTTTTTGGTAAAATCAAGAAAAAACGGGGAGTGGATGCGAAAAATGGAGTATTCTGTTTCGGCTGGGACCGGCGCGACAGCGGTGCGGGCGGACGCTGTCCGCTGCGGCGCGGACCTCGCCGTCGCGGTCACAGGCGGCACGGGACCGCATATCGGCGCGGCGGCGCTCGGCGAATATGAGCCGGAGCGCGGCAGCGCCACGGTGAGCTGCATCACCGTCCGCACCCACCGGGACGACCGCGTGGCGTGCCGCTTCGCAAAGCGCCTTGCCGCCGCGCTCGGCTGCACGGTCTCCGTCAGCGCCGGGCTCCATGTCGACGGCGCGGGCGAGGCGGAGATCGCCGCGCTGGTGGAAAACAGCGAGCGCTGCCTGGAAAAGCTGCTCGCGGCACTGAAGGAGGAAAAGATATGAGACTGATCGTCGGGATCTCCGGCGCCAGCGGCGTTATCATGGGGCACCGTCTGCTGGAAACGCTGCGCCGCAGCGCGGACGCGGAGATCCACCTTATCGTGACGGAGGCGGCGGAGCGCACGTGGGCGCTGGAGTGCGATAGACCCATCCGGGAGCTCTATGACCTCGCGGACGTCGTTTACGACAACCACGACCTCGCCGCCGCGGTCGCGAGCGGCTCGTTCCTGACGGACGGGATGATCATCCTGCCGTGCAGCATGAAAACGCTCGCCGGCATTGCGGGCGGCTATGCGGAAAATCTGCTCCTGCGCGCCGCGGACGTCTGTCTGAAGGAGGGGCGGCGGCTCGTGCTCTGTCCGCGCGAAATGCCGCTTGGACGCATCCATCTCCGCAACCTGACCCTCGCCGCCGATGCGGGCGCCGCCATCGTTCCCCCGATGCTGACGTTTTATAACCGACCCATGACCGTGGACGAGCAGATCGATCACGTGATCGGCAAGATCCTGCTCCAGTTCGGCATCGTCCCGGATAATTTCAGGGCTTGGGAATAAACGAAAAAAACAGGTCTCTCCCGGACAGCAGGAGAGACCTGTTCTTTTTTTATCGTATGTTTTTCAGGATCAGGAGAGGGCTCACTTCTGGAGCGGGGCCTGCGTGTTGCTCTTTTTCTTGCCGCCGAGCATCACGTTGGTCAGGATGCCGAGGATGAGGGAGCAGGCGGTGGTGCGGATCTCGACCGCGCCGAAGGAGACGACCATTCCGCCGACGCCGGTGATGAAGATCACGCAGGCGACGAAGAGGTTGCGGTTCTCGTTCAGGTCGACCTTCTGGAACATCTTGAAGCCGCTGACCGCGATGAAGCCGTAGAGCGTGACGCAGACGCCGCCCATCACGCAGTTCGGGATGGTCTGGAGGAACGCCATCAGCGGGCTGATGAAGCTCACGATGATGCAGAGGACGGCGCAGCCCCAGATGCTGACCACGGAGGCGTTGCGGGTGATGGCGACGCAGCCGATGCTCTCGCCGTAGGTGGTGTTGGGGGCGCCGCCGAAGAAGGCGCCGACAACGGAGCCGATACCGTCGCCGAGGAGGGTGCGGCTCAGACCCGGCTTTTCAAGCAGGTCGACGCCGATGATGGAGCTGAGGTTCTCGTGGTCGGCGAGGTGCTCGGCGAAGACCACGAAGGCGACCGGGACGTAGGCGGTGAAGAGGGTCAGGAAGTAAGTGCCGTTCAGGTCCTTCAGACCGTCGCCGCCGAGCAGGAAGGTGAAGTCCGGCGCCGCGATGATGCCGCAGTCTTTGAAGGCGGAGTAGTCGATGATGATGAGCGCGGGGTTATTGGTCGCGTTGCCGATGAGCGCGAAGATGGACGCCGCGGCATAGCCCGCGAGGACGCCGATGATGAAGGGGATGAGCTTGCCGAGCTTCTTGCCGAAGGTGGAGCAGAGCATAACGACCGCGAGGGTGATGAGACCGCAGATGAGCGCGATATAGGTGCTGCCGCCTTCCACGCTGGAGGTCATCAGATCGCTGACGGCGTTGCCGGAGAGGGACAGACCGATGATCGCAACGGTGGGCCCGATGATGACGGGGGGCATCAGCTTGCTGATCCACTTGACGCCGCAGAACTTCACGACGATTGCGATGATGACGTAGACGAGACCTGCCATCGCAGCGCCGATGATGAGTCCCCAGTAGCCCGCCGCCATCGAAGCCGCGCCGCCGAAGGCGGAGCACATCGAGCCGATGAAGGCGAAGCTGGAGCCGAGGAACACGGGGCTGGAGCTCTTGGTGCAGAGCAGGTAGACAATGGAGCCGCAGCCGGCGCCGAGGATGGCGGCGGAGGCGGGCAGGGAGGAGCCCGTCGCGCTGTTGACGACGGCGGGAACCGCGATGGTGGCAGCCATGATTGCGAGCAGCTGCTGGATCGCAAACAGGATGATCTGCGCGAATCTGGGCTTGTCCTTGATGCCGTAGATGAGGTTCATACGTTTTTTCTCCTTTTCCTTTTTGGTTTATGTGAATTGGTCTTGCGCTTTTTCGTAGAGGGAGACGCTCGTCTCCCCGTCGGTCTCGTCGAGCTTCACGGAGACGACCTCGGTCGCCGCAGTGGGGATGCTCTTGCCGACGTAGGTCGCCTTGATGGGCAGCTCCGCGTGACCGCGGTCGATCATGCAGAACAGCTGGATCCGCGCCGGTCTGCCGAGCGCCATCAGCGCGTCCATCGCGGCGCGCGCCGTGCGGCAGGTGAAGATCACGTCGTCGACCAGGACGACCGTTTTGCCCGCAACGTCGAAGGGCACGTTCGTGCCGGAGAGGACCGGCGCGTCCGCAATCGTGGTGAGGTCGTCGCGGTAGAGGGTGATGTCCAGCTCGCCGACGGGGATCTCCACGCCCTCGATGGCGCGGATGTTCTCCGCAAGGCGGCGGGCGAGCGGCACGCCGCGGGTGCGGATGCCGACGAGACAGAGGTTTTCAACGCCGTGGTTTTTCTCGATGATCTGGTGGGCGATGCGCACGAGCGTGCGCTCAAAAGCCTGCCGGTCTAAGATCTGTGCCTTGAATCTCAGCTCCATTTGCAATCAAACCTCCGGATAATGAAAAAGACCCTGTCCCTCTCAAGGTAAGGACAAGGTCAGACGAAAACGGCGCACGCCGCCTTTACGATCTTTGAATATCCTGACGCCTTGCCGGCCGCTCTGGACCGAATTAAAGAGGTCTTGTTCGATTGCAAACTTTAGCACAGGATATGGGATTTGTCAACAGGAAATTTACAAAATTTTGATTTTTTCTTTTTCTTCGTCAAAAGATGCAAAAATGATGCCGATCCGCGCGGAACGTGATGCAATTTTGGTTTAAACTGCGGGCAGAGACAAAACGAAGGAGGCAAACGGCGATGGCGGAACAGATGCGCGCACCGGGGAAACGGCGCAGAAAGGGGAGGACGGGGATCGTTTTTCTCCTGCTGCTCGCGCTGCTGGCGGCAGCCGTGCTCTGTTCTCCGGCGCAGCTGCGCAAGCGGGTCTATGTGGAGCTCTCCTCCCTGCGCTATCCGGACGACGTGCTCGCCCTTGCGCGCAGCAATCCGGACGCGCTCGACTATGTGCTCGGCTGGCATAAGGGCATCGAGGGCGACTACTCCCCGGAGAGCATCGACCTCTCCGCCGACGTGACGCCCGGAGAAACGCCGCTGCTGCTCCAGTGGGACGCGCGCTGGGGCTACGCGACTTACGGCACGAACGTGATGGGGCTCGCCGGCTGTGCGCCGACCTGTCTTTCCATGGCGGTCGTCGGACTGCGCGGCGACCTCAGCGCCAATCCCCTCGCCGTGGCGCGCTACAGCGAGAGTCAGGGGTGGTATGTCCCCGGCGTCGGCACCGCGTGGGACCTCCTCAGCGACGGCGCGGCGCATTTCGGGCTCAGCGCGGAGCGGATGGAGCCGACGCGCGAAAATATGCTCGCCGCGCTGGATGGCGGCAAGGTCCTCATCGCGAGCATGCTCCCCGGTGACTTCACGAGTGTGGGGCACTTCATCGTCATCTCCGGCTACGAAGCCGAGGGCTTCCATGTCCTCGACCCCAACAGCCCGACGAGGAGTGAAAAGCTCTGGGGCTACAGCGTCCTGAAGGACCAGATCGCCGCTGTTTGGTCCTATTCATAAAACGGAAAAGTCCCGCCCCGGCTTTCGCCGGAGCGGGACTTTTCAACATTATTTCTTGAAGCTGTCCTTCAGCGCAACGGCGCGGTTGAACACGAGGTGTCCGGGCGCGCTGTCGCGGTTGTCCACGCAGAAATAGCCGAGGCGCAGGAACTGGAAGGAGGCGGGTGCGGCGGCGCCGCCGAGCATCTTTTCCAGCTTGCAGCCGGTCAGTACTTCGAGGGAATCCGGATTCAGACAGGCGAGATAATCCTTGTCCGCCCCGTCCGGATCGGGATCGGAGAAGAGGTTACCGTAAAGCCGGACCTCGGCGTCCACGGCGGTCGCGGCGTCCACCCAGTGGAGCGTTGCACCCTTGACCTTGCGACCGTCGGCGGGGTCTCCGCCGCGGGACTCCGGGTCGTAGGTGCAGAGCACCTCGGTGACATTCCCCGCTTCGTCCTTGACGCAGCCGGTGCAGCGGATGAGATACGCACCCTTGAGGCGGCACTCCGCGCCCTCCGGCGTCAGGCGTTTATACTTCGGGACGGGCTCCTCCATAAAGTCGTCCGCCTCGATCCAGAGGTGGCGGGAGAAGCTGACCTGCCGGGTCCCGGCGTCAGGATCGTTCGGGTTGTTCTCCACCTCAAGCAGCTCGCTTTCGCCTTCGGGATAGTTCGTGACGGTGAGCTTCACGGGGCGGAGGACCGCCATGGCGCGCTGGGCGTGGTCGTTCAGGTCCTCGCGCAGGCAGTGCTCAAGGAAGGCGTACTCCACCGTGTTCGGCGTTTTGGCGACGCCGATGCGCTCACAGAAATTGCGGATGGACGCCGGCGTATATCCGCGGCGGCGCAGGCCGCAGAGCGTCGGCATGCGGGGATCGTCCCAGCCGGAGACGAGACCCTCCTCGACCAGACGGCGCAGCTTGCGCTTGCTCATGACCGTGTGGTCGATGCCGAGGCGCGCAAACTCGATCTGGCGCGGCTTGCAGGGGACGGAGACGTTATTCACGACCCAGTCGTAGAGCGGGCGGTGGTCCTCATACTCCAGCGAGCAGAGCGAGTGGGTGATGCCCTCCAGCGCGTCCTGAATGGGGTGGGCAAAGTCATACATCGGG
>CAVCTM010000017.1:0-28700 GCA_963605115.1 Pseudobutyrivibrio sp.
GCAGATTAAGGCGGCTTCGCTCGAAAAACTTGTACTTACTTGGTAAAAAAGAAAGGAGCAGCAATGAAACAAACTCTTAAAAAAGTTTCTGCACTTCTGCTCACGATCGTTATGCTCTGCTCTCTGCTTGGCGTTGCGGCTTTTGCCGCGGAGCCTACGGTAATTGCAGTGCTGGATAAAACAACGATCACAAAGAGCAGCGAAGGGCAGACTGTGACCCTGACCATCAAGCCTTCTGAGGCTATGATGATCTGCAACTACGGCTTTAAGGTCAGCATCCCGACTGACTGGAGCATCAAGACTATCTCCAACTCTGATGCGAACGCGCCTTTGAAGGCAAGTGACTATAACCTTAAAACAGGAGACGTTGGCTGGGGTTCCGACGATGCTGAGGACTACAATGTTGCGTCGTTCGCAGAGATCACCTATGAAATCCCGGCAAACACCGCGGCGGGAACTTACACGATCAATGTTACTGAGATTCTGTGCAGCAAGACTTATGGAACGGTGAATCTGATTGAAGACGCCACCGCCTCCGTCACCCTCACCATCGCCGATCCCGGCGCCTCCACCGGCGCGGAGATCACCGGCGCTTCCAGCGTGACCGTCGGTGCGACCACGCAGCTGACGGCAAAGCTGCTGCCGGCTGGCACCACCGAGACCATCACCTCCGTTGACTGGGACAGCAGCAGCGCGAACGCCACCGTCACCGGCAGCGGCGAGACCGCAACTGTCAAGGGCGTCACCGCGGGCGATGCGACCATCACCGCGGTCGTCAAAACCAGCGCAAGCAAGACCTACAACGTGACCCGCAACATCACCGTCACCGCCGCCAAGACCTACACGGTCAAGGCTGTGGCGAGCCCGAAGAGCGTCCACGTCGGAGACAGCGTTGCCGTCACGGTTTCCGTCGGCGAAAATGATTTCCGCGGCGCGGCAATCACGGTGGCGTATGATGCGTCCAAGTTTGAGTATGTCGATCATACGAAGGGCAATGCGGGAGACGCCGCAGCAAGATGGAACGTCGAAAAGACGTCCAACGGCGTTGAAATTCAGTTCAGCAACAGCACACTTGTGGCGAAGGACACGGGCCTGCTTACCCTGAACTTCAAGGCGCTCAACGTTAGTGAGACAACATCCGGCAGCTTCACTCCCGCAGGCAAGGCCGGCGAGAACGGCAACATGGACTGGCCGGCAGCAACGCCGACCGCCGACTCCGTGGAGATCGTGAAACAATTTACCGTTACCTTCAAGGATAAGGACGGCGTGACGCTGACAACCGGCGGCACCGTGACCGTTGATCAGGGAACAAAGCTCACCGCGGCGCAGATCCCGACCGCTCCGGCTGTTGAGCACTACAAGTTCGACAAGTGGAACGACGGAACGAGCGACTACACCGCCGATGAAATCACCAGCCGCGAGGTGACGGCCGATGTGACCTACACGGCAAAGTATGTGGCTTCCAAGTACGCCGTGACGCTCGGCGAGCATCTGGAGGGCGAAGCTGAGGCCACCTATGATGTCGCCTACTCCGGCACGATCGAGGATGCCTACTACAGCGAGCACTACGCCTACCACGTTCAGTACAGCGTCGATAACGGTCAGACGTGGAAGGATGCACAGGTCAGCGGCAAGAGCTTCACCGTGCCCGGTGCGGAGATCGTCGGACCGATGTCTGTCCGCGTCAGCCGCAGCATTCAGGGCATTGAGTTCACGACGGTCGCCGACTATATCAACGGCTATACGCTCGTGCTCGTTCAGGGCAGCGCCGATGCTTACAGCTTCAACGGCAGCGCAATGTATAAGTATGCCGAAAACGCCTACGTGCGTAACGGTAAGACCTATAGCTTCGCCTACGTCGTCAAAGGCGATGCCGGCAGTGTCGGCGAGCAGATCGAGACCTGCGCTGCTCCCGCCGGCGTGATCGCCGACACCCGCGACGTCAATGCGAGCGGCAAAGTCTCCTTTGAGGACGTTCACAAGGTCTTTGAGGTGGCGAACAAGGTCGAGATCGCAGATATGGCGATGGTCCTCCGCGCGGACGTCAACCGCGACGGCAAGGTCGATGGCAGCGACATCAACGCCATTCTGACCGACGGCAGCTATCATACCTGAACCAACCCCGGCACCGACAGGGACGGAGCGCCCCAAACGCTCCGTCTCTGCCGCCCGTTCCGGCGCACGCGCCGGAGCGGGCAGTCGGTGCCTGCCGCCGGGAAATGCCTCCGGCGGCGGGCACAGGCTGCCCGGACAAGGGGCCTCCGGCCCCCGGACAGACTTTCACTTGGAGGAATAAAAACCATGAAACACACCGCAAACCGACTTCTTGCGCTCGTGCTCGCGCTCGCGCTGGCCTTTGCGCTCTCCGCCGCCGCCTTTGCCGACGGCTCCGCCGTGCTGCGCTATGAGCTGACGAGCGACGGCAAAAGCGCCGTTACCGTCAGCACCGGCGACGAGATCGAGGTGAAGTTCACCATCCGCCGCACGGACAGCGACGCGGCATATCAGCTCAACGCCATGGATAACGACGTGGAGTACGACAAGACCTTTTTCGAGCCGGTTGACGGCTCCGTGACGGTCGTAAAGGCCGGGGAGGGTCATCCCGCGGCCGCCTTCGACCGGCGTCTCGTGAACGAGCAGGCCATTGTCCGCATCAACGACTATACCGGAAACTATGCCGCGGAGGAGGTCGTATGCACCTTCCGCCTCCGCGTTATCGCGACGGGCGGCAGCACGGTCATCCGCAGCAGCGAGTGCCTCGCCTATGACGAGACCGGCGCGCAGCTCACCGTCGGGACGCAGAACCTCACAGTCAGCTTCCCGGCGCCTCCCGCGCCCTCCGGCGGCGACACGGAGGACAAGCCCTGCGACGGCGGCGACAACTGCCCGTCCCGCCACCTCGTGGATGTGGACAAGACCCAGTGGTACCACGAGGCGATCGACTATGCTGTCGTAAACGGTCTCATGCAGGGCATGTCCGCCACGACCTTTGAGCCGAACACCCCGACCACCCGCGGCATGATCGTCACGATCCTGCACCGGCTTGAGGGCAAGCCCGCCGCGGCGAACGCCGCCGGATTCACGGACGTGCCGGAAGACCAGTGGTACGCCGCCGCGGTCGCGTGGGCGGCGGAGAACGGCATCGTTCTCGGCTTCGGTGACGGCAGCTTCGGTCCGATGCAGACCATCACGCGCGAGCAGTTTGCCGCGATCATGATGCGCTACTGCGAGTATAAGGGCTACGACACCGGTGCGCGCGCCGATCTCTCCGGCTATACCGACGCCGCGGACATCAGCACCTGGGCGGTCGATAATATGCGCTGGGCAAACGGCGCGGGGCTCATCACCGGCCGCAGCGAGACGACGCTCGCCCCGCGCGGCAGCGCCACGCGCGCGGAGGCGGCGCAGATCCTGATGCGCTTCCTGCGCTCCCTTGAGGGCTGACGCCGATGAAAAAACTGCTTTCCGCCGTCCTCGCGCTGACGCTTCTGCTCAGCGCGGGGACCGCGCTCGCCGCCGGACCGACGGTCACGGCCGCACGCGTTTCCGCCCGTGCGGGGGAGGAGGTCTCCCTCGCCGTGACGCTCAGCGGCGGCAGCGGCGTGCGCAATTTTGACTTTGAAGTGACTTACCCCGCGGTGCTGACGCTCTCCGCCGTGGACACCGCCGGCGCGATCTGCGACGGCGGTATGATCGCAAACCTCGAAAAGGGCATCCTCTGCTTCGCGCTCTCGTCCGACGCCGCGGAGAAGGAGGGCACGCTCTTCACGCTGCGCTTCACCGTTGCGGCGGACGCCGCCGCGGGCAGCTATCCCGTCAGCATCGGCGTGCGCGCCGGCGGCGCGTTTTCCAATGACGCCGGTCCCATCACCGCCGTGTTTGTCTCCGGCGGCGTGGACGTCGCCGCGGAGAGCGGCGGCAGCACCGGCGGTGATCCCGGCACCGGCGGCAGCACCGGCGGGAGCACCGGCGGCGGGAGCATTACGATCGATGACCCGGAGATCACCCCGCTGCCGGGCGAGCCGGTCGTATTCTCCGACGTTGCCGCGGGCGACTGGTTTTATGACTGCGTGACGGGCCTCGCGGCGCAGGGCGTCGTCAGCGGCTACCCGAACGGGACGTTCTGGCCGAACGCCGCCGTCTCCGCGGGCGAGGCGCTGAAGCTCATCCTGCTCGCCTCCGGCTGCGACATTCAGCCGGCGAAAACGGGCCACTGGGCGGAGCCGTTCCGCAGCTATGCGGCGGAGCGCGGCTGGCTCAGCGTGGACGCCGGGAAGCTCGACGAGCCCATCACGCGCCTCGATATCGCGGCGCTGCTGGCGAAAGCCAACGCCATCGCCCCGGCAGATGAGACCGTGTTCCCGGACACGGACGACCCCTACGCCGCCGCGCTCGGCAAAGCCGGGCTGCTCATCGGCTATGAGGACGGCTCCTTCGGTCCGGCGCGGCTTATGACGCGCGCGGAGCTGTGCATGCTGCTCTGGCGTCTGGAGGGGAAGGCATGAAAAAACGGATCGCAGCCCTGCTGCTGACGGCGGCGCTCGCGCTGGGACTGCTCGCGGTCCCCGCCGCGGCGGATGACGAAGGCTCCGGCTCCAGCGCCGGTGCGCCGCCCTCCGCGCTGGATGTCTATATCCAGGTCGGCGACGATACGGCGGAGAGCGACCGGCTGCTGCTCGGCAGCTTCAGCGGCACGCAGCTGCGCGAATGGGCGAGCCGCGATACGCTGAAATATTCCGCCGCAAGCTATTACGGCAACACCGCCGGCCGCGTCGTGCGCGAATGGCTGCCGCTGACGGAGTTCGCGGAGAAGCTCTCCGCCGAGCTCGGCTATGAGGTC
The DNA here is from genome assembly GCA_963605115.1 of Pseudobutyrivibrio sp. Classification (GTDB taxonomy): domain Bacteria; phylum Bacillota; class Clostridia; order Oscillospirales; family Oscillospiraceae; genus SVKR01. The sequence goes on from CAVCTM010000017.1 coordinate 4,841, forward strand.
TGCTATGCCTCCGGCGACAGCTTCATTATGGGCGAGGACCTCACCCGCGACCCGGACCTCGCCGGTTTTGACCGCGCGGTGCTGACCGGGAACTGGTATTCCTACGACTCCATGGTCGGGACAAAGCGCTATTACTTCCCGGAGTGGACGAGCGGCAGCGAGTCCGGCGCCGTGGAGGTGCCGTCCGTCATCGGATTCAAAAGCTACGGCGGATCGAGCGGCATGAGCGACGGGATGCTGGATATTTACGCCGGCAGCGCCGACTATCTCTGGGCGTTTGTCGTCTATTACGGGCAGACGCGCTGCACGGAGACGAATTACCCTTATTTTTACTACGGACAGACCGAGGCGGCGTTCCGCTATGAGCGCTCCGCGCCCTTGAACGCGACGGTCGGCGCGCTGCTCGGTGCGCAGATCGCGGGCGCGCAGACGCTTCTGGAGGAGACCGCCGCCGCGGACAGCGCGGCGGACGTCGCGCAGGGGAAATACTGGGCGACGGCGGCGCAGCGCAGCGTGCTTCAGGCGGCGCTGAACGCGGCAAACGCCGTTTATCAGCGCGCGGACGCGCTGAACGGTCCCTGCTTTGACGCGCTGATGCGGCTCAAGACTGCGGCGGAGACCTTCGAGTCCGTGCGCCAGCCGGGGGAGAAGTCCGGCTTTTTCTGGTACACGGAGACCGAGGGCGATACCTATGTGATCTCCACGGCAAACCAGCTCTGGGAGCTCTGCCGGATCGTGAACGGCGAGGCGTATGACGAAAACAGCGGCGTTACCATCGCACAGGACAGCTTCGCCGGCAAGACGGTCATTTTGGACCGCGACATCGACGCCGACGGCGCGCGGCCCCATATCGGAACGGAGGAGTTTGCCTTTGAGGGCACCTTTGACGGCGCGGGTCACACGGTCAGCAGGCTTTCCGTCGTCCTTGAGGGCGACAGCTACCTCACGGACGGCTATTATACCGCCCTGTTCGGCTCGATCGGCACGCAGGGCACGGTCAGGAATCTGACTGTACGCGGCGAGAGCGGCGGGGGATCGAGCGGACCGGTCGGCGGGCTCTGCGCCGTCAACGCGGGAATGATCGAAAACTGCGCCGCGCTGATGACGCTCAATGCACCCGACGCCTCTGCCCTCGGCGGCATCGCCGCGGTCAACCGCGGCAGCGTCACGGGCTGCGTCGGCGTCGGCGCGCCGCTCGTCGGGAGTAATTCCGGCAGCGCAGAGAGCTGCATCGCCGTCTCCGCCCCGCTCGTGACGAAAAACACCGGCGCGCTCGCCCGCAGCTACGCCATCGGCGCGGCGGCGGTCGGGGAGAGCGGCGGCACGCTCACGGCGGTCTATGGCGTCGGCGCGGCGCAGCCGGAGGGCGTTGCGGCGCTCGGCGGCGCGGCAGACTTCGGCGAAGCCGTACTCACGGAGCTCGGCTCCGCCTTCCGCGCGCTGCGCGGCGGCTACCCGGCGCTCAGCTGGCAGAAGGTCTATTTGCTGCGCTTTGAAACGATCCTGACCGAAGCCCCGATGGACGGCATCGAGGCGGCGGAGTATCTGCCTGCCGCGCGTCCGGCAGACCCGGCGGCGGAGGGTTACGACTTCGCCGGCTGGTACGATGACGCCGCGCGGAGCGAGGCGGCGGACTTCGCCGCCCTCACGACCGGCGACCGCACGCTTTACGCCGCGTGGACGAAAAATGGCGAGAGGCTTTACCGGCTCACGCTGCGCCTGCGCTGCGTGAGCGCGCCGGGACTTATCACGGAGGAGACGCGCACGCTGCTGTTTGCCGCGGGCGAGGAATACACTGCCGAAGCCCCCGCGATGGACGGCTTTGCCTGCCAGACGCCGGTGCTGACCGGCACGATGGGCGCGGCGGACACCGAGCTCACGCTCATTTACCGTCTTTACGGCGATCTGGACCTCGACGGCGCGGTCACGGCGGCGGACGCCATGCTGCTCCTGCGCCACACGGCGGAAAGGCTGAAGCTTTCCGCCGAGGCGCTCTGCGCCGCGGACGTAAACGGCGACGGAATGATCAATTCGGACGACTGCGCGGACATTCTGCGCCTCGCGGTCGGTCTTAAAGTGGGAGGATAAGGAATGAAGAAAGGAACCGGGATGCGCCGCGCGCTTTCGCTGCTGCTGACGCTCTGCCTGCTGCTCTCGTTCAGCCCCGCGGCGTTTGCCGCGGAGACGGGAGAGGAGCCGGCGGACGCTTCGGAGCAGCTTTTGGAGCGCGTTTCCGCGCTGGAGAGCACGGCGGCGGAGGAGGAGGTCGAATATGACGGCTATCTCGTAAAGCTCCGCGACGACCTCGCGGGCGAGATCATGCTCACGCTCGCGGCGGACGCCACGCTCGAAGCGGTGGGGGAGACCCTCTACACCGTGGCGAGCGCCGAGGAAGCGCTGGAGTACTTCGAGCCCGACGAGATCGAGTATCTTGAGCCGAACTACGCGGTCTACGCCCTCGGCGGCGAGGGCGCGGACGCCTTCGGCGTGAACGACCCCTATTATGAGAAATATCAGTGGAACCTCGGCGTTCTGAATGTCCCGGAGGTCTGGGACATGGGGCTTGAGGGCGCGTCGCTCGGCGACGGCGACCCCGTGATCATCGCGGTCATCGACTCCGGCATCAACTATGACCACGAGGACCTTGACCGCAGCCACATCCTCGTCGAGGATGGCTACAGCTGGGTGACGACCGACAAAACGGATGTGAAGGACACGCTCGGCCACGGCACCTTCTGCTCCGCCCAGATCATGGCAGGCAAGGACAACGGCGTCGGCATCGCCGGCATCGCGCCGGAGGTCTATATCCTCCCGCTGCGCGTGTTCGGCAGCAGCGGTAAGGGCTACACCTCCGACATCGTTGCCGCCATCAATTTCGCGGCGAACTATACCTACAAGGGCCGCCATGTGGACGTTATCAGCATGAGTCTCGGCGGCGAGGGCGCTTCCGCAACGCAGAAGGCTGCGTGCCAGACGGCGGTGGATAACGGGATCCTCGTCATCGCCGCGGCGGGCAACGACGGCGACTATACGCTCAATTACCCCGCCGCCTTCGACTGCGTGATCGGCGTCGGCTCCGTCGGCACGGCGGAGAGCCGGACGGAGGTCTCCGACTTCTCCCAGCGCGGCACGACGAACGTCTTCGTCACCGCACCGGGCTACCAGATCGTGAGCGCCTACTATGACGCGAGCAATTCCTATTACCGCGGCAACGGCACCTCCTTCGCCTGCCCGGAGGTCGCGGCACTCGGCGCGATTTTGAAGAGCGTGGACCGCGACGTCACGCAGGACGACTTCATGAAGCTCCTCATCGCCACGAGCACCGACCTCGGCGACAAGGGGCGGGACGATATTTACGGCTACGGTCTCGTGGACTTTGAAAAAGCCGTCAACGCCGCGCTGGAGCAGTTCGGCGGCGTCGCCGCGGAGGGCGTGGTCACGGTCAGCGTCGTGGATGCCGAGGGCGCGGCGATCGACGGCGCGGAGATCACCATCACCGCACAGGGCGATACGGCAGCCATCGCGCCGAACGACGACGGCAGCTACACGCTCCCCGCGGGACAGTATGACTACACCGTCAGCGCGCCCTATTACGTCACGGCGACGGGCAGCTTCTCCGTTTACACCGCCTCGCGCACCCTGCGCGTGACGCTGGAGGGTGAGCCTTACCCGGTCACGATCACGCCGAAGAACACGGCTGGCGAGGTCCTCGGCGCGGCAGCCATCACCGTGCGCAATGCCAAGGGCGTCCGGCAGGAGGCGCTCGATTTCGGCAGCTACTCGCTCCCGATCGGCAGCTATACCTATTCCATCTCCTGCACGGGCTACTACACCCAGACCGGCAGCTTCACCGTTGCACCGGAAACCGGTGCGGCGCTGGACGTGACCGTTTACGGCGACATCGACGTCGCGAGCGCGACGCTCGCCGTGCAGAACACCGACGGCGCAGCGCTCGACGGCGTGACCGTCACGATCTATAACGCCGACGGCGGCGTCGTCTCCCCCTATGACGACGGATACTATAAATTCTATCCGGGCTCTTACCGCTTTGTCGCCGAGTCCGGCAGTTATCTGACGGAGGAGGGCTCCTTCGAGATCACGGAGGCGCAGAAGGGCACGGTCATCGCGGTCCCCATCGTGATGCAGAACCCGCTGATGTGGGTCTATTTCCAGATCGTGCCCATCTCCGCCGAAGTGACGCTCCGAAACGAAGCAGGCGAGACCGTAGAGCCGCAGGCGGCGGGCGAGTACCGTCTGCTGAAGGGCACTTATACCTACACGGTCTCCGCCGACGGCTATGAGACCGTCACGGACTCGTTCACCCTGACCACCGCGGGACGCACCATCGACATCGAGCTCGCCGAGAGCAGCGCCGACGGCACGGCAACGGTGAGCTTCATCTCCAACGGCGGCTCCGCCGTCGCCTCCCGGCGCGCCGCGGTCGGTGAAAAGCTCGAAGCGCCCGAAGCGCCGGCGCGCACGGGCTACGATTTCGCCGGCTGGTATAAGGAGCCGGCGCTGACGACGCCGTGGGTCTTCGATACGGACGTCGTGACCGGTCCGACGAGCCTTTACGCGAAGTGGACCGCCGCGGAATACCGCATCGTTTATATGTTTGACGGCGCGGAGCTGCGCGGTCTCGCGCCCGCGTCCCGACGCTACGGCGAGGCGGTGCGCAGCCTGCCCGTCCCGGCGATCGACGGCTGGCACTTCACCGGCTGGTATGCCGACGAGGAGCTGACCCAGCCGGTGACAGCCATCTCCGCGGCGAAGGCGGGCGACACCGTGCTTTACGCCGCCTGCGAAGCCGACACCGGGGAATACACCGTGCGCTTCGAGTCGAACGGCGGCTCCGCCGTCGCCGACGTGACGCTGAATGCGGAGACGGGCTATATCCTCACCGCGCCCGAAGCGCCGGCGCGCACGGGCTACACCTTCGCCGGCTGGTACACCGATGAGGCGCTGACGGCGGCGTGGGATTTCGCCAGCCCCGTCACATGGCATACGACGCTCTATGCGAAGTGGACGGCGAACCGCTACGCCATCACCTACATGAGCGGTGAGACCGCGCTCGGCGGTCTGGAACCGGACCACTATACTTACAACACCGCGGTCATGACCCTGCCTGTCCCGGCGGGCGGCGCGGGGCAGGTCTTCTCCGGCTGGTATTCCGACGCCGCGCTCACCGTGCGCGTGCGCTCCCTGCCCGCGGGGACGATCGGCGACCTGACGCTCTATGCAATGTGGACCGACAGCATCGTCACGGTCCCGGACGACTGCGACTATGCGCAGGGCGAGTATGACACCGACTATGACGGCGACGGCTATCCCGACGTCTCCGAGGACGGCTATACCCTCATCTATACGCAGGCGCAGTTAGAGCGCGTCATCGCCTCCGAGCGCGGTACGAGCGCGGACATCCGTGCAAAGCTGGCGGCGGGCGAGCGCCCGAAATACCGCCTTGCGCGCTCCATCATGCTCGAAGGCGAGTGGGCGCTTGAGATGGCGGGAGAATACTTCTATGCCGACTTCGACGGCGCGGGCCACACCCTCGCCGGGCTTGCCCTGCACGCTTCCTCGGAGGGACAGGGGCTTTTCGGCGACACCTATTCCTGCCACATCCGGAACCTGACCCTCGGCGGCAGCGTCTCCGGCGGCAGCTTCACCGGCGCATTTTCCGGCGAGAGCTACGATACGCGCTTTGAAAACCTCACGAACTACGCCGCGGTCACGTCCACCGGCACGAGCGTCGGCGGCATCGTCGCCACGGTACACGGCTGCGAGATCTATGAGTGCCTCAACTTCGGCTCCGTCACCTGCACGGGCACGGTCACAACGCCCACCTGCATCCGCGCCGCGGGCGGCATTGTGGGCGACACCGGCTTGAGCTCCAGCAGTCTCACGATCGACCGCTGCGCCAACTTCGGCGACATCCGCAACGGGAGCGGCACGCCGACCGGCGGCATTCTCGGCTACGGCCACAACGCCTCCGTCAGCGTGACGAACTGCTATAACCGCGGCGACGTCACCCAGACGGGCACGGACTATTCCGACCACATCTACGGCACCGCGGCGGGCATCGTCGGACTGTTCAAGTATAAGGGCGTGGTCGCGAACTGCTACAGCACCGGCAGGATCACCTCCGAAAAGCCCGTCTATAACCACAACGCGAATGACGGCTACGATTACCTCTCCGCCGCCATCGCGTTTTACGAGCAGCAGAGCTACCCCGCCGCCACCGCAAATAACTTCTTCCTCGCCGACGGCGACAGCTCCGGCGTTGCCATCGGGCGCATCGTCACGGAGACCAGCATCGACGGCTATGTCTGGTACTATACCCTCTCGGCGGACGGCGGCTTCGGCTATGACGCCTCCTTTGCCTACGCGGAGCTGCTCGCCGGGCTCGGCGAAGCTTACGCCGCAGACAGCACGGGCAGCGCCAACGGCGGCTACCCCGCCTTCCCGTGGCAGCTCGGCAACACCCGCACGGTGACGGTCGAGGTCTATAACGCCGCGACAAAGGCGGCAATGGACCCGGCGGACTATACCGTGACCGTTCCGGACGCGGACTCCCGCGGCGCGGTGCGCCCCGGCTTCCACAGCTTCACCGTTGCTCCGGCGGGGGAGATGGCGGACTATTTCACCGCGGAGAGCGGACGCTTTTACGCCGCGAACGACGACGTGACGCTCCGCGTGTATCTTGAGCCCGTCACCCACACGCTCACGCTGACCGTCCGCCCGGCGGACGCCGCGGCTGCGCTGACGCACCCCGCGCTCGGCACGATCGACCCGGCGGAGGCCAAGACCGGCGAGACGGAGACGGTCTATGCCTTCGTCCTGCCGAACACGGTCGCCGTCGGCGGCAGCTACAGCTGGACCGTGTCCTGCTACGGCTACGTCACACAGTCCGGCTCCGCCTACGCGCTGGCGGACGCGGAACGCACCGTCGCGCTCGATGAGGACGAGCACCAGAGCGTGTATTTCGACGTATCCCCGGCAGAGGCAAACGCCGCCGTGACGGTCCGCTCCGCGGACGGGACGGTCATCCGCCCGTGGAGCGGCAGCACATGGCACCTCACGGCTGGCAGCTATACCTACGAGATCGCGGCGGACGGCTATTACACCGTCAACGGCGCGCTCACCGTTCCCGGCGCGGCTACGACCGTCAGCGTGACGCTGGAGGAAAATGCCGGCTGGAACGGCGGCGTGGACACCGGCTGGTATGACGCCGCGCTCACGGAGTATCATATCCGCACGGCGGAGGAGCTTGCGGGACTTTCCAGGCTCGCCGGGACGGACAAGGTCACGTTCGCGGGCAAGACCATCTATCTCGATGCGGACATCGACCTGCGCGGCCTCGCATGGACGCCGATCGGCGTTTATGATTACTACCACAAGACCGACTTTCAGGGCGTCTTCGACGGGCAGGGTCACACGATCCGCGGGCTGAACGTCAGCGGCAAGGATTATCTCGGACTCTTCGGCTCGACCTACTGCGCGGAGCTCCGCGACTTCACCGTTTACGGCACGGTGGACGCCACGAGCAGATACAGCGGCGGCGTCGCCGGCTATGTCCGCGGCGGCGCGATCCGCGACGTCGTGAGCTATGTCGGCGTCACCACGTCGTTTTACATCGCCGGCGGCATCGTCGGCACCGTCGGGACCGGCGGCGCGTTCACCATGGAGCGCTGCGCCAATTACGGCAGCGTCACCGCCGACACAAACGGAAAATGGACCGGCGTGCTCTCCTATGCACTCGGCGGACTCATCGGCTCCGTGACCGCGACCGGAACGGCGAATCAGGTCACGATCTCCGCCTGCGCCAACTACGGCGCGGTGCGCGGGAATATCCAGTCCGTCGGCGGCATCGTCGGTGCGTTCTATTCTTCAAGCGCCACACAGTATGCCGCGGTCGGCGACTGTCTGAACGCCGGCAGCGTGACCGCGCAGGCGGACGGCTGCAACGCCGGCGGCATCGTCGGCAGCTTCAAAAGCAGCGAGACGACGGTCAGCCGCTGCCTGAACCTCGGCGCGGTGACGAACCCTGCGTCCGGCGCGGAGGAGTCCGTCGCCGGCGGTATCGCGGGCGCGTCCGGCGGCAGGGAAGGCTTTGATACCTGCTTCTATCTGAACGGCAGCGCCAAATTTGCCGTCGGCGGCGCAGAGCAGACAGAGGGCTGCGAAGTCACCGAAAGCAGCAGCTATGCCGAGACTGTCGGGACCCTCGGCAACGTCTTCCGCCTGAATGCGGAGGGCGAGCCTGTCCTGCGCTGGATGATCTCCGACTCGACCTTCCCCGTGCAGTTCGCCGTCAGCTACGATACGGACGCCAACTGCGCGGACGATAACGAGGTCTCCTACGTGCTCCGCAGCACCGGCGGCGGGCTCGGCGAGGAATACCCCGTCGACCGACTCGGCTCCGCCGCACTCCCGCGCGGCAGCTACCGCTGCATCGTCTCCCGTGTCGGCTATCAGGACGCGGAGGTGGAGTTCACCGTGCAGGGCAGCGCCCTGACGGTCCCCGTGGCGCTGAAGGCGGAGACCTATCCGCTCACGGTCGCCTATGCACCGGACGCCGCCGCGCTGACGCTCAAAAACGCCGCGGGCGAGACCGTCGCCCCGGCGAGCGCCGGAAACGGCAGCGCCGTCTACGCGCTCGTGAACGGCAGCTACACGCTCTCCGCCGCGCTTTACGGCTATGCCGTTTATACGGATACGGTGGAGATCGCCTTTGCCGCCGCGGAGCGGAGCATCGAACTCCAAAAGCTCCCGACCTACGCGATCACCGTCGCACCGCAGACGGAGGGCGGCGAGACGGTTGCCGGTGCGGAGCTCAGTCTCTATCAGAACGGCGCGCTCCTGCTGCGCACGACGGAGCTGGCGCTGACGCTCCCGGAAGGGGAGTACGGCTATGTTCTCCGCGCCGCGGGCTTCGCGACAGCGCGCGGCAGCTTCACCGCGGACGGGGACAGGACCGTCGCGGTCACGCTCAGCGAAAAGCAGAGCGGCTCCGCCGCGGCGGACACCGACTGGTATTATGACGACCCGGATGCGGACGCTTACACCCTCCGCACGGCGGAGGACCTGCGCGGGCTCGCCCTGCTCGTGAACGATACCGGGCTGAGCTTCGCGGGCAAGACGCTCGCGCTCGCCGCGGACGTCGATCTCTCCGGCGCGGCGTGGACGCCCATCGGCAGCTGGAACGGCGCGCGCTTCTGCGGCACCTTTAACGGCGGCGGCCACACCGTCACGCTTGAAAACGGCGAAATGAGCGGTACGGAGGGCTGCTTCGGTCTGTTCGGCTATCTGGACGGCGGAGCGGTCAGCGACCTGATCCTGCGCGGCAGCGTGCGCGTCACGGTCCGCAATTCGAGCGGCAGCGCCACCATTCTCTACATCGGCGCGCTCGCGGGCTACGCATCGGACGGCAGCGCCATCTCCCGCGTCTCCAACCAGATGACCATGAACATCGACGCGACCGTCGGCTCCGGCGGCGTTGTCGACGTCGGCGGCATCGTCGGCTGGTGCGGCGGCGTTACGCTCGACTCCTGCGCCAACATCGGCGCGATCACGGCGTCCTGCACCTCGCTCGGCGTCGGGGACAACAATATCGCGATCGTCAACGCCGGCGGCATTGCCGGTTTCGCCAACGCCGGCTCCGCCCTGCGCATCACGAACTGCTACAATACCGGCTCCGTCGCCGCCGATGGCGGCACGACGAAGGCGGCGGGCATCCTTGCCGCTTACAGCAGCTATGCCTCCGGCAGCGTGATGTACTACTGCTATAACGCCGGCGCGCTGAGCGCCCAGACCGTGGAAGCGATCCGCGGGAAGAGCACCTCGGCGATGACGATGAAAAGCAACTTCTACCTGACCGGGACCGCCTCCACCTATGGCACGGCAAAGACCGCGGAGGAAATGCGCTCCGCCGACTTCGCCGCGGAGCTCGGCAAGGCTTACCGCGCGCTTTCCGGGCGCTTCCCGATCCTCAGCTGGGAGAGCACCGTCACGGGCGTTGCGGTGGAGACGATGCCCGCGAAGACCGACTACAACGACCTTGAAAGTTTCGACGACACCGGGCTGACCCTCCGCGTTTTTTACGGCGAGAGCAGCGAGGTCGTCTCCTCCGGCTGGCTCGTGCCGGACGGCGAGGCGCTGCGCGTCGACCGCGAAGGCGCGGTGAAGGTGAGCGACGGCGTTTACACCGTGCCCGTCACGGTCTCGTTCCACGGCGCGGAGACCGTCGTGCCTGTCACGGTGCGCCAGCAGACCCACCTGATCCCGGCGGAGGAGCTTGCGCTCACGATCCCGCAGCCCGTTCCGGGCGCGCAGGCGGAGACCGTCGAGGTCGAGACCGAAAAATTCAGCGGCACGGTCACGTGGCTCTATGAGGGCAAGGCGTTCACCGGCACGTTCGAGCATGGAAAATTCTACCGCGCGCTCGTCGTGCTGAACGCGGTGAACGAGGAGGGCAGGATCTATTACGCCTTCGACGCCGCGGCAGCGCCCTCGGCGGAGGGCGTGCTCGCCCTGCGCAGCAAGCGCCTGACCGATGGTCAGACCACGCTCCGCGCCCAGCTCGCTTACCCCGCCGCAGGCGTGGAGACAAGCCCCGTCAGCCAGACGGCGCTCCACCTCTTCTATGCGGGTGAGAGCAGCGGACAGTATAACTATACGGCGCTGCTCGGCAGGACCTTTACCATTACGACCGACGCGGGCAGCCGGAGCTGGACAGTGCGCGAGCTCGAAGAGCGCATGCTTCTCGGCGAGGGCGTCGAGGCGGGCTATACCCGCTATGACGGCGCGTCGCGCGTCACGGAAAAGCTCAGCGGCATTTCGCTTTACAGCCTCTGCTGCGAGGCGGGCTTCGCCGCGGACCTCGCGGACGAGTCCGTCGTGACGATCGGCGGCGAAACGCTGACGTGGGGCGCGATCCGCGCCCGCGGCGCCGCCTATGACGCCGCGGGGACGGCGACGGCGGAGGGCCTTCCCGCGCTGCTCGCGGTCTCCGCCGGCGGCACGCCGCTGACCGGCGCGCTGCTGCGCCTTGCGATCCCCCAGCACTCCGCCGGGGACGAAAACGCCGCGGCATGGCTCGGCGCGATCGACGGCGCGGAGCTCACGGAGGAGGTCCATCTCACGCGCCACACGCTGCGCTTCGAGATCGGCGGACCGGAGGGCTATACCGCCGCCGTCACGGACGAATACGGCAACCCGGTCACGCCCGAAGCCGACGGCAGCTTCCTGCTCTGCGCCGGACGCAGCTACCGTTACCGCGTCGGCGCGGCGGGCTACGCCTCCCGCAGCGGCTCGACCGGCGAGATCTTCGGCGACCTCACGGTCACGCTGCGCCTTGAAAAGACGTGGGACGGCAGCTATACGAAGCCGGAGCTCGGCGAGGACGGCTTTTACCTCATCTACACGGCGGAGGAGCTCATGTGGTTCAACCGCAACGGCGGCAACGACGACTGCGTGCGCCTGATGGCGGATATCGTGCTCAACGGCGAGGACGAGCTCGTTAACCAATGGAAGCCGATGTTCGCGGCGGGACTTTCCCGCGAGGGCAGCTTCAACGGCGTGTTCGACGGCAACGGCCACACGATCGAAAACCTCTATATCCGCCTTGAAAACCTCTACACCATCGAGCTCGGCTGGGACGGCTCGCCGATGCTGATGAGCGACCGCATCGATGTCGCCGGTATGTTCGGCTACTTCACCGGCACGGTCAAAAACCTCGCGGTCACGGGACGCTATGAGATCATCGACCGCCCGGTCAGCCAGATGGCGGACTGGTTCATGCTCGGCGGCATCGCCGCGTTTATGGACGGCGGGTCCATCACCGGCTGCTCGACGGACATCGACCTTGTCTATAACATCGGCGGCGAGACCACCTCTACCGGCGGCTACCCGGACGGCGGCTTCCCCGAAGCCTGCGACGTCTATATCGGCGGCATTGCCGCCAGCATGACGAACGGCGCCGTCATCAGCGACTGCTATGTCACCGGCGACCTCTCCGGCTTCGGCACGCGCACGGTCAACATCGGCGGCATCGCCGGCGGCATGCGCAAGTCCACGGCAACGGTCACGCGCTGCTACTTCAGCGGCGACATCGCCGCGCAGGGCAGCAGCCTTTACAGCGGCTCGTTCCGCTCCTCGCTCGGCGGTATCGTCGGCGACGCGGCGGTCATGGGCGGCGAAGGCGGCACGATCGAATACTGCTTTGCGCTCGGCGCGCACATCGACGGCACGGATTCCGTCCGCAGCGAAGCAAACCGCATCGTCGGCTCCGGCGCGGCGCAGCTGCGTTTTAACGCCGCATCGACGGCGCTGCGCATCCTGAACGCGGAGCTGCACGACGACGAAAACTTCAGCCGCGGCTCCGTGAACGGCGGCGACGTCGACCCGGCGCGCACCGTGGGCTCCATGACGGCGTATAAGGCGGTCGGCTGGAGCGAGGAGATCTGGAAGTGCGAGACGGGCAGTCTGCCGCGCTTCCAGTGGCAGAGCGGCACGCCCGGCGTGGCGGACTGCACCGTCACGGTCGTCGCCCCGGAGGGGACCACGGTCGCCTTCACCGGCGGCGTGACGGACGGGAAGACCACCACGGCGTCCACCGTGAGCTTCACGGTCACGCTCCCGGCGGGCTGGGCGCTCGACGGCGTTGCCTGCGCCAACGGCACGCTGCGCGGCGCGATGGGCAGCTACACCGTCCGCAATATCACCGGCGACCTCATCATCACCATTGCCGCGAGCGTCCATAAGGGCGACGTCAACGGCGACGGCACGGTGGACGCCGTGGACGCGATGCTCGTGCTGCGCCACTGCGCCGGAAAGCTGACGCTCACCGGCGGTCGCCTCGCCGCCGCAGACGCGAACGGCGACGGCAAGGTCAACACGGACGATGTTTCCTTCATCCTGAAGCAAGCCGTCGGCATTGCCTGAGGGAGCGGAAAAGTGCAGAAAATCGATCCCCGCCGCTGCTGCGGCGGGGAGGACTGGGAGGATAAAAACGCATGAAAAAAATCAGCAGACCGCTTGCCCTGCTCCTGACGCTCGCGCTTGCGCTGAGCCTGCTCTGCACCGGCGTGTTTGCCGCGGAGGGGGAGACCGTCCTCCGCGTGGCGGACGCCGTGCCGGGCGAGGGCGTGACGGAGCTCGCCGTCACGATCGAGAATAACCCCGGCTTCGCCGCCATGCAGCTCACGGTGACGCTGCCGGAGGGACTCGAATTCGCGGCGGAGGACCCCGTCGTGAACCGCGTCGGCGGACGGCTTCAGTTCAACCCCGCGACCGGCGCGCTCGCGCTGGCGCTGGAGGACAATTACACGCAGGACGGCGAGGTCTTCATCCTGCGTCTGACCGGCAGCGCCGAGGGCGCGGTCGCCCTCGGCGGCGCCGTCACCGCGGCGACGGCGGAGGAGCCTTACACCGCGCGCGTCGCCGTGACCTTTGTCTCCGGCACCGTCGCGCACAGCCATGTTTACACGGACGGCTTCTGCGCCGTCTGCTCCGCGGTCGACCCGGCGGCGGAGACCTATTCCGTCCATACGCCCGCCCAGCTCGCCGCGGTCGCCGCGGCGGTGAACGGCGGCAGCGATTTTGCGGGCAGGACGGTCACGCTCGCAAACAACCTCGATCTCGCTGATTACGAGGACTGGACCCCGATCGGCACGAAGACCGCGCCCTTTGCAGGCACGCTTGACGGCGCGGGACATACGGTCTCCGGGCTCACGATCACGGACTGCACCGGCGGGAACCACGGACTTGTCGGCTACAACACCGGCGTGGTCAAGAATCTGACCGTCACCGGCACGATCGGCACGGCGGAGAACAAAATCACCGGAAGCACCGAGTACCGCGACGACAACATCGGCGGCGCGGTCGGCTATAACGGCGGCACCGTCCGCGGCGTCACGGCGGCGGTCGACATCTATGTCAGCAGCATCGTGATCTACGCCATCGGCGGCGTCGTGGGGCAGAACGGCTCCAGGGGCGCGGTAGAAAACTGCCTGAACCGCGGCGCGGTCGAGGGCTGCAAGGCGACCGGCGGCGTTGTCGGACGCAATTACGGCGCGGTCGCGCGCTGCGCCAACCTCGGCGCGGTGACGGGACGCTATGAGGGGCAGCACCCGAAGAGCGGGCTCGGCGGCGTCGTCGGCATCAGCGGCGACAAGAGCGGGACTTACCCCGCCAGCATTACGAGCTGCTATAACGCCGGCACGGTCAGCGACGCCGACGCCAGCTGGATCGGCGGCATCGCCGGCTTCATCGACAGTGCGGCGACGATCGAAAACTGCTACAATGTCGGCGCGGTCTCCGGGCTCAAGCAGACGAATCCCATCGTCGGTCAGAGCGAGGGCACAGTGAATTATAACTACTCTCTCGACTCCACCATCGTGAACGACGCGGACGGCGTTTATAATAAGGGCGGCACCAAGACCGGCAACGAGGCGTTCAGCGCTGAGTTTATGCACAGCGCGGCGTTCGCCGCAAAGCTGAACGAGCTGCACGACGTCTGGCTCGCAAGCTGCGGGGAATACCCGGTCCTGAACTGGCAGACGCCGAAGGCGCACAGCTTTGGTCCGGACGGCGTATGCTCCGAATGCGGCGAAGGTCTCTTTGACCATACGCTCACGATCAACAACATCGCGAACGCTGCGCTCAGCAGCGAGCGCACGGCGTCCGGCGAGCTCTCCCTCACCGTCACGGCGGAAAAAGCCTGCGCCGTGTTCTATACGGCGGACGGCGGCAGCACTTACACGGCGCTCGACCCGGCGGGCGAGGGGAATACCCGCAGCTTTACGCTGGAGATCACCGCGGACACGGCGATCTGCGTCGTGCAGCGCGGCGACCTCGATATGGACGGCGAGGTGGACTCCGACGACGTTTCCCTCGCGAAGCGTCTCGCGGCGGGACTTGCCGAACAGACGGCGCAGCAGCGGCTCATCCTCGGCGCGGAGCGCATCACGGGTCTCGCAGCCCTGCGCGTCCAGCGCGCGGCGGCAGAGCTTTACAGCTACAACTGGTGAGCGCCGATGTCGACGAAGCTCCATTGTCATAACGGAAAATACTACCTCCGCGTGGAAACGGAGGAGCACGAGGCGGCGCGGCGCAAGCTCAAGCGCCTCGACCGCCAGCTCGCCCGCGCGCCGGAGGCGGAGCAGCCGCACCTGCGCGAAAAAATGGCGGAGCTCGTGCGGCTGCGCAACGAGTCCGTTTACTACCGGGAGGTCGATCCGTCGGACTATCCGGACTGCCGCGTTGCGGCAATGGGACGACCGCCGCGGCGACTGGCGGAAAGCACAGAGAAATAAGGCGCAAAAAGTTGACTTTTTGGGGATATCATGGTAACATTTCTCCGGATGGCGGGGTCGAAAGCCGCGCCGGAAAAAGTCAAAGGTTTTCCAAAGCCCGGCTCGCTAAAGCGCAGTGCTAAGAGGGCCCGGCCGGGATGTCTGAAGGACGTCCCCATACCGCCTTGCCGGAAACGGTGCGGTACTCCGTGCTTGAGGAAGGGAAACGGCCGCCGCACGCCATGATAAAATGGACTGCATGGGTCTGCTCTGCTTCCGCAGGGCAGACCCATTTTTTCGCATTCAGGAGGATCGAGTATGAAAAAACGCCTCATTACGCTGCTGACCGCGCTTGCGGCGGCGCTGGCGCTCTGCGTCTCCGCCGCGGCGGTGACCGTCTCGTGGACGGAGGACCCGGCGTCGAGCGTCACCGTCTCGTGGCGGAGCGCGGAGCCCGGCGAACAGACGCTCCAGCTCGTGACGGAGCGCGAATACGCCGCCGCGGGCTTTATCGGCGCGCGGGAGGAGACCGCCGCGGGGCGCGATATCAGTCTCGACGGCAGCGGCGCATATCACTATGAGGCGACCGTCCGCGGTCTGACGCCCGGCGAGCGCTATGTCTGCCGCGCCGGAACGGAGGGCGCATGGAGCGCGGAGCTGCGCTTTCGGGCGGACGACCCGGCGGCGCAGAGCGTGACCTTCGCCTATTTCGGCGATGCGCAGCCCGCCGGTAACACCGACTACACGGACTTTGCCGCCCTCGCGCGCAGTGTCTACGACGCCCACCCGGAGCTCTCCTTCGCCATCGTGGGCGGGGATATGGTGAACTCCGGCGTGTCGCTCGAACAGTTCGACGCCTTTCTCACCGCGGCGGAGGCGTCTCTGCCCGGACTTCCGTTTTTCGCCGTCAACGGAAACCATGAGAGCAATTTCATCGGCGGAAAGCCGGAGCTCTATCTCGACGTGTTCGCCCTGCCGAAAAACGGACCAGACGGCTTTGCCGAGGAGCTCTACTCCTTCGACGCGGGAAATATCCACATCGTCGCGGTGAACTCATGGGTCTTTTCCGGCGAGCAGGACCTCACGGATGCGGACTTTGACCGCCTCGCCGACTGGCTGCGCCGCGACCTCGCGTCCAGCACGGCGGACTGGCAGATCGTCGTGACCCACATCCCCGTGCAGGCGGTCCACAGCGACCGGGCGGCGGAGAAGCTGAAGGCGGCGTGGGGTCCCATCTTCGAGGACTACGGCGTGGACCTCGTGCTTCAGGGTCACCAGCACGTCTATTCCCGCTCCGTCCCGCTCTATCAGGGGCGCACGGACTATGAAAAGGGGCTCACCTATATCATGGGCGTCTCCGGCAGCAAGTTCTATTCCAGCTCCGACGAGACGCGCGCGGCGCGCGTCGTCTATGACACGGCAAACTGCCAGATCGTCCGCAGCGACGGCGCGGCGCTCACGGTGCTGACCGTGGACGCGGCGGGCAATGAGCTTGATTTCGTCTCTCTGCCGCAGCGCACGGGCGTGCAGACGCGCCTTGCCTACGTCACGCGGCTCTGGCGCGCCGCCGGTTCGCCCGCAGCGGGGGAGAGCCCCTTCACCGACTGCGCCGACCCCGCGATGGCGTGGGCGGCGGAGACCGGGCTGCTCCTCGGCTACGGCGACGGCAGCGTCGGTCCGGACGACATCATCACCGACTGGCAGATCGCGCTCATCGAGGCGCGCATGGAGGAAAGCAAATGAAAAAAAGACTGCTGTCCCTGCTTCTGGTATTCGCGCTCGCACTCGCGGTGCTCGCCGTTCCCGCGGCAGCCAAAACGACGAGCTCGGCGCGCGCCGACACGCTGTTTTTCTACGCCGAGAACGCGGAGGGGAAGAGTGTGCTGCTGAAAACGCTCTCCCTCGCGGAGCTGAAGGCGCTCGCGCATGGGCAGAAAAACGGAGACAACTACTATATCTCCAGCACGGATAATTACCCGACGACCCAATACTGCGAGGGCGTCGGCTTTACGGTCGTGGAGCTGCTGGACTATGTGAAGTCCGCCACGACCGTCCCCGGCGCGTCGGCGCTCGGCTTTTCCGGCGCGGACACGCTGCGCCTGATGGCGACCGACAGCTACGGCAGCTATTCCCGCGCGTGGACCGCCGCGGAGCTCTATGGCGTCAGACGCTACTATTTTCCGGACCTCTACGACGCATGGAACACCGGCTGGGAGATCGCGGGGGAAGACAGCAGCAAGTACGGCGTCACGCTTGAGGACTATAACGCCAATTACCGCGCGGACGACCCCAACTACGACGCCAAGCGCGCCGTGTTCGACACCGGCGTGGAGACGACCGTGGTGCTGATGACGGAGTCCTTTTCCGGCAGAACGACGAGCGAGACGCTCGTGGCGTCCAGCGAGCCGGGACTCGCCGGCTATGTGCGCGAAAACGGCGGCGTCACCGGCTGCCTCAAAAACGTGCTCACGGACGAGACTGCGCTGCGCCTTGCCCTGCCGATGACGGAGGCGGACCTTATGGCAGCCCACCGCACGGCGTATGACAACTTCAAGTGGATCTACAATATCCGCCTCGATATGGCAGACGCCCCGGCGCTCCGCTCCGCCGGCACCGTCGCCGCGGCGGAGGCGAGCTTCCGCCTCTCCGGAGACACCCTGACCGTCACACTCACGAGCGCGACGCCGGGCGCGGAGATCTATTACGGCTTCGACGGTGCGCCCCAGACGCGCTATACCGGTCCCTTCACCGTGGACGCCGCGGGCCGCGACTTTGAGTCCGACCCCCTGACGCTCTATACCGCCGCCGTGCGCGAGGGCTGGGACGACGCCGGGGTCCAGACCCACAAATATCCCGGCGCCGCCCCCGCGTTCCGCACGGTCTACGCCGCCATGTGCGGCGAAGCGCTGACCTTCAGCCCGGCGGACGGCGTTTCCGCCGCCGACTGGCAGAGCTGGACGAAGGCGATGAGCTTCATCTCGCTCCGCGCCCCCGGCAGCAAGGGCTACGCCGTGCTGGACGCCGGGAGCTTCACCGTCGCCGCGGACGGCATCACCTTCGACGCCTCGCTTTTCTCTGCCGCGGGGTCTTACAGCTTCATCTTCCACGCGGCGAAGTATGCGAACAAGACCGTCACCGTGACGATGAAAGCCGCCGCGCCCGCGCTGGATGCGGAATACGAAGCCGCCTTCGGACGCGGCGTGACGATCCTCTTTGCAAGCGACAGCTACCAGACAGGGCTCTCCGTCTACATCACGCCGGACGGCGGCAGCCGCACGATGATCCCGACGAGCTATTTAGACCGCACAAAGCCGGGACAGCTGACGCTCCTTGCTTCTTACTTCACCGCGCCCGCCACCGCTGCGGCAGCGCCGGGGAGCTATACGCTTGAGCTCGTGAACAACGCCTTTGCCCCTTCGAGCCAGACCCTGACGCTGCGCCTGCGCGCGCAGTTTGACGACGTTCCCGCGGGTGCGTGGTACTATAGCTACGTGACCGACCTCGCCGAGTCCGGCGTCGTCAGCGGCATGAGTGCCACGACCTTCGCCCCGGAGGGAACGCTGACGAACGGACAGGCGATGAAGCTGCTCTACTGCGGCATCGACGCGCCGGTCGAGCCGACCGGCAGGCACTGGGCGAGCGGCTACATGGACCGCGCGGCGGCGGAGGGGCTGCTCCCCGCGGACGCCGACCCGGACGGTGCGATCTCGCGCCTTGCCTTCTGCCGTGCGGCGGCGAAGGCGATCGGCGCGGAGACGGCGCTGACCGCCTCACCCTTTGCCGACTGCGAAGACCCGGCGGTCCTCGCGCTCTATGAGCGCGGCGTCATCGCCGGCATGACCGAGACGACCTTCGCCCCGGACGCCACGCTCACCCGCGCCCAGATCAGCAAGATCATCTGGTGCATCCTGCATTTGGAGGAGACAAAATGAAACACGCAAAACGCCTTCTGACCCTTCTGCTCGCCCTCACGCTGACGCTCTCGATCGGCTGCATCGGCGCGTCCGCAAAGACGACCCCGCTCGGTCAGACCGTTGACATGACGCTTTTCTACGTCCGGAACGCCGCGGGGGAGGACATCCTCGTGTCCCATATCCCCGTCTCCGAGATGGAGTCGGACCTCGCCGCGGGGCGCATCGACACCGCGAACCACAACTATTCCATTCTCGACCGCTATGTCACGACCGTCCATCAGGAGGCGCAGGGCTTCACCGTCGGCGACTATGTGGATTACGCCCGCGCGCGCTCCACGATCGAAGCACTGCGGACGCTGCCGCTGCGCTTCGCCGGGGAGGACAGGATCTCCTTCTGGGAGATCGACCAGACCGGCTTCGACGATATGGACACCTATACCTACAATGCCCTCTACGGCGTCGCGCGCTATAATTTCCCCGCACTCTACGAATACTGGAATTACCGCACGCAGGATTACGGCGACCCCGCGGGCGTCTTAACGCGCGACGAGACGGTCGAGCACATTCTCGCCTCCGGCGAGCCGGAGACCGTTCTGCTCTCCGTCCGCGCTTACTCCCAGCGCTATATTGCGACGGACGAGAAATACGGCACGGGCGACTTTAACATGGAAAACGCATGGCAGAGCGCCGGAAAGCTCGATAACCAGCGCACGATCCGCTTTATGAAGCCCATGACGGAGGAGGAGCTGCGGAGCAGGACCCCCACCGCCTCCGACACGCGCTACTGGATCGCGAATATCCGCCTCGACATGGCGGAGGCGCCGGAGCTCACCCCCCTCGGCGCGGTCGCCGCGCCGGAGGCGGCGATGACCGAGGACGCGGAGAATTATTACATCACCTTCACCTGCGCCACCCCCGGCGCGCTCATCCTCTATAACCACAACTTCATCAGTCCGAGCTATACGCCGACGCGCGCCTATTCCGGCGGCACCGTCACCGTGCCGAAGTCCGGCTTCCCGGACGGCACGGTCACGATGACCTGCCGCGCCGTGCGCGACGGCTGGACGGACGCCGGCGTCACGACGCTGACGCTCCGCTCCTCCGGCGAATATAAGAGCTGGACGAGCCCCTATGACGACGTTGCGGAGAGCGACTGGTTCTTCGATTCCGTCGCGTTCGCGACCGACCGCAACCTCATCACGCCGACCGCCCGCCGCACGTTCAGCCCCAACGCGCCGATGACGCGCTGGATGCTCGCCGACGCGCTCTGGCGCATGGCGGGCTGCCCGGAGCCGGGCGCGGCGCTCCTGTTCACGGACGTCGCCGCGGACGCGAGCTATGCGAAAGCCATCGCATGGTGCGCGGAAAAGGGCGTCGTCAAGGGCGTCAGCGCAACGGCGTTTGACCCGGACGCGACCATCCGGCGCGAGCAGCTCGTCACCATGTTCGCCCGCTACGCCGAGCTCGTCGCCGGCGCGGACATGACGCCGGAGAGCACCCTCGCGCGCTATGACGACCGCGGCGCGCTCTCCGATTGGGCGATCGCGGGCATGCGCTGGGCGGTCGCCGCCGGGATCATCACCGGCATGACGGACTCCACCGTCGCGCCGGACGGCACCGCAACGCGCGCCCAGTGCGCCGCTATGCTGGAGCGCCTCGCGCGCTATATCGGCTGAAAGAGCACGCCGGGGGGGAGCTTTCGTCCCCCCGGAAGCCTTCAGATAAATCAATTCTGACGTAATGCCCTGAAAAACCCGCGGACCTAAAACGAAGCTTTGTCACGGTCCGGGGTCGCGGCGCGGCCGGAAACAGCCGCGCTTCCCGTACTTGGAAAAGGGGACTTTCATATTTTTGGGTATTACAGAAAAAAGGAGGCGGAGAAAGAAAACCAAAGCCCACCCGCAAGACCCAAAATATTGAAAGGAGAAACTTATGACAAACAAAGCAAGAAAACCCCTCTCCCTGCTCCTCGTGCTGTGCATGATCATTTCCCTGTTCGCGGGAATGACCGTGACGGCGAGCGCGGACAGCAGCGAGCTGACTTTCTCGGACGGCAAGGCCGAGATCACCGCCGGAGGCGAATACACCCTGCCCTCCGGCGCGACGGGAACGATCACGATCTCCACCACGGATCCGGTGACCGTGATCGGCGGCGGTGTAGTGATTGACGGAACCGGCAATATAACATCCGCGGCTTACGCCAACCTGAAGTTTTCCGCTGCACAGGCGGGCGTGAATCTGACCTTGAAGGACATGTTCGTGGAGGACAAAGCAGACACCTCTCCCTTCTGTGACTTCCAAGGCGCGAGCAACTGCCTGAACTTTGAAGGCATCGTCGTGGTAGATAAATACGGACAAGGTCAGGGGACCTATGCCTCTATCCACGTCGCGCCGGACGCGGAGCTTACGATCGGCGGCAGCGGTACTGCGTATCTTTACAAGAGCAGCGGCGGTTCGCTCATCGGCGGCAGCAAGGGCGAGGTCAACGGCGGCATTACCTTTGCCATGACCGGCGCTGCTTTCATCAAAGGCACCAAACAGGGCGCGGTCATCGGTGCGGGAACCGGCGCCAACTCCGACACGATCCCCGGCGCCGTTACCTTTACCTCCGGTACCTATAACCTTATCTCCAACAGCAGAGGCGCGGTCATCGGCGGCGCAGCCGGATCCAGCGGAGCCTCCGGGGGCACAAAGGTCTATTTCAATGGCGGCGATATCAACATCAATGTTGATTATTCCGGCGCAGCCGTGGGCGGCGGCGGATATGACGCCGGCAACGACAAAGACGGCGGAACAGCTTACTTTGGGAATGCTTCCGTGCGCACCTACGTGGACAAAAATGCTGCGGGCAATATCACCACGGGCTTCTATAAGGGAATTCCTCTGTCCGAAGGCGTGAACAACACGGCTGTGACTGCCGCTCGTGTGAACGCCGACGGCGAGAGCGTCTATCTCTGCATTGTGGACACCGTGGGCATCGCCGCGGACGCGAGCGGAATGTACACCGTAAAGGTGGACGGCGAGACTTTCTATACCGGTCCTCTCCACGGTTACGGCTTTATTCAGGAGATGTTGGATAAGGACGAGCAGCTTCAGATCACAAGCACGCCCTCCAACTGGAAAGAGAATGGCGAGACGCGGCTCTTTTTCTATCTGACCGGCAAGGATCATACGATTCAGGTCAACAGTGAGCCTGCCTACAAAGTCACCTTTGATCCGACCGCTGTGGGGGAGCTGGCTGAATGCACCGGCGGTGCGTTCACGGCTGGCGGCACTGTCACCCCCACGAAGTACGCCGTCACTGTGGACAGCGCGATCACCAACGGCACCGTCACCGTCGATAAGCAGGAGGCTGAGGCGGGGGAGACTGTCACCGTTACGGTCACGTCCGATTCGGGCTATCAGCTCAAAGAGGGAAGCCTCAAATATAACGAAACCGCGATCACCGCGGACAGCGCGGAGGACTACACCTTCACCATGCCCAATGCGGAGGTCACCGTCACGGCGGAATTTGAGACCGTGACCCCGGCATGGAACGGCTCCACCATCACGAGCGCGGCTGACTTCCTCGCCTTCGCCGCGGCGGTCAACGCCGGCAATGACTTTTCCGGCAAGACCGTCACCCTGGCTGACAACATCGATCTCTCCACCATCGCGGACTGGACGCCGGTCGGCGACGCGGCGCATCCCTTCGCCGGCACCTTTGACGGCGCGGGCAAGACCGTCAGCGGTCTCACCATCACCGACGTCACCGGCGGCTATCACGGACTTTTCGGCTATCTCACCGGAACGGTGAAGGACTTTGCCCTCTCCGGCAGCATCGGAACCGCCGAGGTGAAGATCACCTCCGGTGCGGACAACATCGGCGGCGCGGTCGGCTATAACGACGGTACCGTCAGCGGCGTGACCGGCAATGTGACAGTTTACGTCAAAACAAGCAGCATCTATGCCGTCGGCGGTGTTGTCGGTCAGAACGGGCAGACCGGCGTCATTCAAGGCTGTGCCAACACCGCGGACATTGAGGGCACCAAGCACACGGGCGGCGTCTGCGGCAGGAATTATGGCACGATCGACAGCTGCTATAACACCGGTGACATCACCGGCAACGGCGGCGGCAAGGACGGCATCGGCGGCATCGTCGGCGTCGCCGGCGATAAGAACGGCACTTATACCAACAGCGTCACCAGCTGCTACAACACCGGCGCGATCAGCAATCCTGGCGGTCGCTGGCACGGCGGCATCGTCGGCATGGCGGACAAAGCTGCAACGGTCAAAAACTGCTACAACGTCGGCACGATCGTTGCGGGCTACAGCTGGAACTGGAACCCCATCATCGGTCATGTCGACGGCGGAGCCAGCAATCCCGTGGCAGAGAACAACTACTCCATCGAAGGACTGAATGCCGGTGACACCACGGAAGCGACGAAGCCGCTCACCATCGGCACGGTCAAGACCGAGACCGAGATGAAGTCTGCGGACTTTGTCACTGCGCTCGGTGCGGCGTTCAAGGCGGATACGAAGCCGGTCAACGGCGGCTTCCCGGTCCTGACGTGGCAGCCGGGCGGTGAGTCCGGCGGGGAGGACCCGGCGCCTGTTGTCCCCGACAAGGGCGACGTCAACGCCCCGGTCTGGGACGGCCGCAGCATCGACGTC
>CAVCTM010000018.1:0-27635 GCA_963605115.1 Pseudobutyrivibrio sp.
GCTGACAGCCTCCCTTGCACAGGGAGACCTTTAAATTGTGCGGCTTCGCCGCGTTGATAAGGCTTTTTTGACAATCTGAGCAACTCTCAATCGGTTCATTATACCATAGAAGTGGGGCTTGATTCAAGCGCTAATTCTATGATATAATAAATGGCCCACTACAAGAGATAGATTCGGAGAGCGCACGCCATGAACGAGGAAAACCGCATTTTATCGTCCGCGGACGCGGACCGGCTGCTCGCCGCGAAGGACGGCGCGGCGGCGCTGCTTTATCTGCATATCCTGCGCCGCGGCGGGTTTTCCCTGACGGACGCGGCGGCGGACCTCCGCTTATCCGAGGCGGAGACCGTCCGCGCGGCGGAGACGCTGCGGCGGCTCGGTCTGCTGCATCGCGAGCAGCCGCTGCCGGAGAAGGCGATGCCGGAATACACCGCCGAGGACATCGGCGCGCGGGCGCGGACGGACCCCGGCTTTGAGGACGTCGTAGCCGAGGCGCAGCGCGCGCTCGGCAAGGTGCTCTCCACCGCGGACTTAAAGCTGCTTTTCGGCATTTACGACTATCTCGCCCTGCCGCCGGACGTCATCATGCTGCTGCTGCACCACTGCATCGAGGAGTATCAGCGGCGCACGGGCGCGGGGCGGATGCCCTCCATGCGCTATGTGGAAAAGGAGGCGTGGTTCTGGGCGGAAAACGAGATCACGACGCTCGACGCCGCGGAGGAGCACATCCGGCGCGACCGCGAGCGGCAGAAGCTCGGCGAGCAGGTGAAGGAGGTCCTCCAGATCCGCGGCCGCGCGCTGACGGCGAGCGAGGCGAAATACGTGCAGTCGTGGCTGGACCTCGGCTTTCTGCCGGACGCCATCGCCGTCGCCTATGACCGCACGGTGCTCTCCACCGGGCGGCTCGTCTGGAAATATATGGACCGCATTTTGCAGAGCTGGAGCGAGAAAAAGCTCTTCACCCCGGCGGAGATCGAGGCGGGCGACGCGCGCCGTGCCGCCCCCGTCCGCCCCGCGGCGGAGACCCCGCCGGAGGACGAGCAGAAGCGGCGCAACCAGGAGATACTGCGAAAAATGTATGAGCAGATGAACGGAGGAACGGGACATGGCGACTGACGGAAAGCTGCTCGCCCGCGCGCGGGACACCCTTGCGCGGCGGCGGGAGGCACACGAGGCGGAGCGCGACGCGCGCGAGGCGCGGCTCTGGCAGGAGCTCCCGGCGCTGCGCGATACGGACGCGGCGCTCCGCGCTATGATGGGCGAGGTCGTCTCCCTCGCCGTGAGCCACGCGGGACCGGAGGCGTTCGCCGACCTCGAACGCCGCAGCGCCGAGCTCTGCGAGCGCCACAAGGCGCTCCTCGCCGCCGCGGGCTATCCGGAAAATTATCTGGACGGCGACGTCGACTGCCCGGACTGCCGCGACAGCGGCTATCTGCCGAGCGGGGAGATGTGCCATTGCCTCCGCGCGCTCTATGAGTCCGAGCGCGCAAAGGAGCTCGCCGCGGCGCTCGCGCTCGGCGAGGAGAGCTTTGCGGACTTCTCCCTCGACTATTATACCGGCGCCGACCGCGAGCAGATGGAGCTCGTGCTGAACGCCTGCCGCAGCTACGCGGTGAAGTTCGGCAGCGACTCGCCGAACCTGCTGTTCCGCGGCGGAACGGGGCTCGGCAAGACCTTTCTCTCCGGCTGCATCGCCAAAACGGTGTCCGGGCGCGGCTTCGCCGTCGTCTATGAAACGGCGCTGGACGCCTTCGACGCCTTCGAGTCCCAGAAATTCTCCCGCGACGCGGAAAATTACGCCGCGGCGAGCGAGCGCGTGAAGCGCATTCTGGACTGCGACCTGCTCATTCTGGACGACCTCGGCACGGAGCTGACCACGAGCTTCACCCAGAGCGCGCTTTATAACATCGTGAACTCCCGCCTCACCGCGGGTCGCAAGACCATCATCAGCACGAATCTCAGCGAGGAGGAGACGGCGCGGCGCTACCTGCCGCAGACCGTGTCCCGCCTCGGCGGGGAATACGTCGTGCTGGACTTCGCCGGGCGCGACGTCCGCCGCCAGCGGCTGGAGAGAAAGTACCAATAAAGAAAAAGGAGACGGAACGCAAATGCAGCACGAGATCACGCGGATCATCCCCCTTTTGAACGAGCAGGGGCAGCTCACGGAGCCCGGCTGGGCGCGGCGCATGCTGCCCATTTACCACCGCACCGATGTGCGCGCCGGCGCGCTGCGCATCAAGGAGTGGGACTATTATCTCATCACGAACGGACATATCGGACTCGCGCTCACCGTCGCGGACAACAGCTATATGGGGCTCGACAGCATCTCCCTGCTGAACTTCGACGAGGGCTGGGAGATCACGACGAGCCCGATGCGCCTGCTCCCGCGCGGGACCACCGCCCTTCCGGAGCACTCCGCCGCCGGGGACACGGGCATCACCGGGCGCGACTACGGCATCCACTTCCGCCACGTCGACGGCAAGCGCGTGCTGCTTGCCCAGATGCGCCGCTTCGGTCCGGAGGGCAGCCTCACGGCGCGCATCGAGCTGACGGACGAGCCGGAGGACAGCATCGTCATCGCGACGCCCTTTGATAAGCCCGGCTATTTTTACTTCAACCAGAAGATCAACTGCCTGCGCGCCGCCGGCTCTGTCACTTACGGCTACGGAAACCGGACCTACACCTTCGACCCGGCGGACTCCTTCGCCGTGCTGGATTGGGGCCGCGGCGTGTGGACTTATAAAAACACATGGTACTGGGGCAGCGCCTCCGGCGCGGTCGGCGGCGTCCCCTTCGGCTGGAACATCGGCTACGGCTTCGGCGACACCTCCGCCGCAAGCGAAAACGCGCTGTTTTATAACGGCAGGCTGCACAAATTGGAGCAGGTGGAATTTCACATTCCGACGAAAAAGGGTCACGACGACTACATGTCCCCGTGGCGCTTCACGAGCAGCGACGGGCGCTTTGAGATGGACTTCACCCCCGTGCTCGACCGCAAAAGCCGCACCAGCGCCCTCGTCATCGAAAGCGACCAGCATCAGGTCTTCGGACGCTACACCGGCTGCGCCGTGCTCGACGACGGGACGGAGATCAAGGTCAAGGACTTCTTCGGCTTCGCGGAGAAGGTGAAAAACCGCTGGTAAGCGGCAGCTTTAAAGGTCTCCCTGTGTAAGGGAGGCTGTCAGCGCGAAGCGCTGACTGGAGGGTTGTGAGCTGCCGAAACATCCGAGCTTGGCGTTTGCGCAGGCTTACAACCCCTCAGTCGCGGCTTCGCCGCGCCAGCTCCCCTTACACTTCGGGAGCCTATAAAACCGCGGCTTGCAGCGCTTTGGTGCGACCATAACAATTTCCAAAAGAAAGAGAACCACCCAACATGTCCAAAACACACGCGCGGACGCTCACGAGCGGTCCGGAATGGAAGTGCATACTGCTCTTTGCGCTGCCGATCATGCTCGGACAGTTTTTGCAGCAGCTTTACTCCACGGTGGACGGTATCGTCGTCGGGAACTATGTCTCCTCCGGCGCGCTCGCCGCGGTGGGCAACTGCGGCATTATGGCGAATCTGTTCCTCGCCGTCAGTCTCGGCATGTCCAACGGCAGCGCCGTGCTCGTCAGCCAGCTTTTCGGCGCGGAGCGGCGGGAGGACATGCGCCGCGCCGCGGCGACCTCGCTGACGCTTTTGGCGGCGCTCGGCGCGGCGGCGATGCTCATCGTCTTCTGCGCGGCGGAATTCTGCGTCGTCCATGTTCTCGGCATCCATGAGGCAGCCATTCAGACGGACGCTGCGGTGTATCTGCGCATTTACGCGCTGGGCTTTGTCTTCACCTTTGTCTATAACGCCGTCGCCGCCGTGCTCCGCGCGGTGGGGGACAGCCGCGCCGTGCTGCTGTTTCTGCTGGTGTCCACGCTCGTGAACACGGGGCTGGACCTGCTCTTCGTCGCGGTGCTGGGCTGGGGTGTGGCGGGCGCGGCGTGGGCGACGGTCGTCTCCCAGCTCGCCTGCGTCGCCGTCAGCGTGTGGTATATGGTGCGCAATTACCCGGAATTCCGCTTCCGCCCCGCGGAGCTGCGCCCGGAGCGGGACAAGCTGCGCCTGTGCCTCAAAATGGGACTGCCCACAACGCTCCAGCAGCTCGTCGTCACGAGCGGCCACCTGTTTTTCCAGCGGCTCATCAACGGCTTCGGCGAGGCCACGATGGCGGCGTGGACCGTCGGCCACCGCTACGATCTTTACTGCTCCGTGCCCGTGATGGGCATGATGCAGGCGATGGCGAGCTTCGCCGGACAGAACGTCGGCGCGAACCGCTATGACCGCGTGAAGCGCGGGCTGCGCGCCGCCGTCGTGCTCGACCTTGCCATCGTGCTGGCGCTCGGCGTGGCGCTGCGCGCCTTCGCCGCGCCGCTCTCGGCGCTCTTCGGCGTGGAGGGCGCGGCGCTGGAGCAGGCGGTGGAGTGCCTGCGCTTTCTCTCGTGGTGCTACCCGATCTTCGCCGTTTACCTGCCGTTCAACGGCATGTATCAGGGCGTGGGCGACCCCGCCGCCTCCGCCGCCGGCAGCCTGATCGCGCTTTCCGTGCGCGTTGCGGGGTCTTATCTGCTCGTCTGCTGCTTCAACTGGGACTATCACGCGATCTGGACGCCCTATATCCCCGGCTGGTCCGCCGCGCTGATCTTTGTCCTGATCCACTATTTCCGCGGCGGCTGGAAAAAGCACAGCCTCGTCCGCGGCGCGCCGAAGGAGGGGGAAACCTGAGCTTATGCAGGACTTTTTTGCCTTTATTTCCCGGATGAAATACATCCCGCGCTGGAGCCTGATGCGCTCCACCGTGCAGGAAAACGTGCAGGAGCACAGCCACATGACCGCCGTGCTCGCCCACGCGCTGGGTCTCATCCGGCGGGACGTGTTCGGCGTCCCCTGCGACCCGGAGCACCTTGCCGCCGTCGCGCTTTACCACGACGCGC
Organism: Pseudobutyrivibrio sp.; assembly: GCA_963605115.1. Classification (GTDB taxonomy): domain Bacteria; phylum Bacillota; class Clostridia; order Oscillospirales; family Oscillospiraceae; genus SVKR01. Next base: position 4,963 of record CAVCTM010000018.1, read on the forward strand.
CGGAGATCCTGACCGGCGACCTGCCGACGCCCGTGAAGTATCACGGCGCGGGGATCAAGGCGGCTTATGACGAGGTGGAGGCGCTCGCGGTGGAAAAGCTGCTGGGCGAGCTGCCGGAGGCGCTGCGCCCGGCTTACCGCGCACTTCTGACCGCCGAGCGCGACCCCGCGGAGTATGAGCTCGTCCGCGCCGCGGATAAGCTCAGCGCGCTCATCAAATGCGTGGAGGAGCGCAAGGCGGGCAGCCGGGAGTTCCTCTCCGCCGAGGCGGCGACGCGGAAAAAGCTCGCGGAGCTGCACCTGCCGGAGGCGGACTATTTTATGGAGCATTTTCTGCCCGGCTTTGAAAAAAATCTGGACGAACTGGGGGCTTTGGAATGATTCAGGAGAAACTCGACCGCATCAACGAGCTCGCCCGCATCAAGCGCGAGCGCGAGCTGACCGCGGAGGAGGCGGAGGAGCAGTCCGCCCTGCGCCGCGAATACATCGCCGAGTGGCGCGAGGGCGCGATGCAGGTGCTGGAGAACACCTACATCGTCGATGAAAACGGGAATAAGCGAAAGTTAGAGCGAAAAAAATAATTTTTTTCGGAATACCGGGAACTTTTTTCGCGCCGCACCGTCTAAAGAAGCAGAAAAACTGCCGAAACGGAAGGAGCGTGGCGTTGAAAATGGAGGAAAAATACATCGTGTGGGTGGTCCATCCCGGAAAGCTCGCCTCGTTCCACCGCGTCTCCGGCGGCGAGCAGCACGATTTTTCCCTGCACGACGAGTTCATGCAGTACCTGAGAGAGCTCATGGAGCGCGGGTACCGGTTCCAGTGAGCAAATAAGAAGATCGCCCTGTCCGATCCGGACAGGGCGATTCAGCTTGTCAAAAAAAGTCCTATCGTCGCGGAGAAGCCGCACAATTTAAAGGCCTCCCTGTGCAAGGGAGGCTGTCAGCGCGCAGCGCTGACTGGAGGGTCGTAAGCTGCTGGAATATCCAAGCATGGCGTTTGCGGAAGCGTGGTAACAACCCCTCAGGCGCTTCGCGCCAGCTCCCCTTGCACTTCGGGAGCCTTTAAAATCGCAGTTCGCAGGAGTTTCTTGACACGCTCGATCGCCCTGTCCGACCCGGATAGGGATTTTTTTATTCCCGCGCTTTTGCTTTCGGGAGGCTCCAGCGCCAGTGGGCGGCGCAGAGGCGGAGGATCACGACCGCGGCGGCGCCGAGGAGCATGGCGGCGTCCGCGCCGAGGAGCTGCCAGAGCAGGGCGGTCAGCAGCGCGCCGATGATCGAGGCGCAGGCGTAAAAATGCTTGACGAACACGTAAGGCATGTTCCCCGCGAGCACATCGCGCAGGACGCCGCCGCCGACGCCGGTGATGACGCCGACGAACACGAGCAGGAACACGCCGTAATCCTCCGAGCGCGCGTAAGCGCACTGGACGCCGACGGCGGTGAACACGCCGAGCCCTACGGCGTCCATCGTGCCGAGCAGCTTTTCGCTCGGCAGCGGGTGGCGCTCCATCGCGCGCTGAACGCCGGGCAGGAAGGTCAGGATGGACACGGCGATGGCGGTCAGCGCGTAGACCGGGTCCTGAAACGTCAGCGGCGGGGTGTTGCCCAGCACGAGATCGCGCAGAACGCCGCCGCCCACGGCGGTGCAGAGCCCCAGCATGGAAACGCCGAAGATGTCCATGCCCTTTTTGATGCCGACCGCCGCGCCGGACGCGGCGAAGGCGACGGTGCCGAGGATCTCCAGAATGAAAACGACTGTGGTGTACATGGCGAGTTGCTTTCGCGCCCTTCCTTTTTTTACTCAGCCAGCAGCCGGCGCAGTTCGCGCTCCGCCGTTTCGTAGATGCGCTCCGGCGCTTCGCCGACGAAAAATTCGCCGCGCTCATAGAGCACGCGCCCGGCGACCATCGTGAGCTCCACGACGTCCTTGCTGCCGCTGTAGACCAGATTTTTGGGGATATTGATGACGGGCCGCATGCTGGGGCGGCCTAAGTCGACGACGATGAGGTCCGCCTGCTTGCCCGGCGCGATGCCGTCGCAGTCTATCAGTCCCATCGCCCGCGCGCCGCCGGTGCAGGCGGCGGAGAGCACCGCGCCCGCGTCGCAGGCGGCGGCGTCCATGGTGCGCAGCTTCTGTAAAATGCAGGCGGTGTACATCTCGCGGAACATGTCGAGCGCGTTGTTGCTGCTCGGTCCGTCCGTGCCGAGGGCGAGGTTCAGCCCCTCGTCCAGATAGCGCGTCAGCGGGGCGACGCCGCCGGCGAGCTTCGCGTTGCTCGCCGGGCAGCTCACGACCCAGAGCCCGCGCTTTTTGAAAATTTCCACGTCGCGGTCGGCGAGATACACGCAGTGATATCCGCCGCCGCCGCAGTCATAAAGTCCGAGGGAGTCGAAAAGCTCCGTCGGGGTCATCCCGTGGCGTTCGATGCAGCCCGCCACCTCGCTTTTCGTCTCCGAGCTGTGGACAAAAAACGGGGTCTTGTGGCGCTGCACGGTCTCGGCGACGATCTTCATGTCGTCTAAGCTCGTGGTGTACTCCGCGTGGATGCCGGGGATCATGGAGATGAGCGGATCGAGGCTGTTGAAGCGCAGATATTCGCCCTCCACCTGCTCCGGCGTGCCGTTTTGTCCGCAGAGGACGCAGCGGAAGCCGCTGTCGATGCAGCACTGGGCGATGGCGTCGCGGTAATAATACATATCGAAGCAGGCGGTGACGCCGCTCGTGAGATACTCCAGAATCGCGAGCTTCGTGAAGGCGTAAACGCGCGCGGCGTTCAGCTTCGCCTCCAGCGGGAAGATCTGGTCAAAAAGCCACGGCTGGAGCGGAACATCGTCCGCGAGGGAGCGGCAGAAGGTCATCGCCGAGTGGGTGTGGGCGTTTTTGAAGCCCGGCATCAGGAGATGCCCGCCGAGGTCGATCTCGCGGTCGAAGGCGGGCAGTGTCTCCGGCTTCGCGCCGACGTAAGCGATGCGTGCGCCGTCTACCCATACCTCGTCGTCCGTGACGGCGAGACCGTCCGTCATGGCGAGGACCTTGCCGTTAAAAAAGCGGATCATGCCTCGCCCTCCTCCGCAAACGCCCACGCCGTTTCGAGCGCGACGCGCATCATGTCGGTGAACGCCTCCTGCCGCTCCGCGGCGGGGGTCTCCTCCCCGGTCAGGATGTTGTTGGACACGGTCAGGATGCTGAGCGCGCGCTTATGGCAGGCGGCAGCCTCCCAGTAAAGCCCTGCCGTTTCCATATCGACGGCGAGCATGCCGAGGTCGCGGCAGCGGGTGTTGATTGTGGGGTCGTAGTTATAGAAAACGTCCGTGGAAAACACGCTGCCGACGCGGACGGGGATCTCCGCGGCGTCCGCGCTTTCCACCGCGCTGCGCAGCAGATCCCAGTCCGCTGCCGGGGCGAGAACGCCGGGGAAGCCGTACTGCACGGAAAAGGCGGAGTCCGTGGACGCCGTCATCGGGATGACGAGGCTGCGCAGGGCGAGATCGTCCGCCACGCCGCCGGCGGTGCCGATGCGGAGAATGCTCTCCACGCCGTAGAGCGTGTAGAGCTCGTGGGCATAAAGCGCCGCGGAGGGGATGCCCATGCCGCTGCCCATGACGGAGATGCGGCGCCCGCGATAGGTGCCGGTATAGCCGAACATGTTGCGGATATCGTTGAACTGCATGGGATTTTCAAGATAGCGCCCGGCGAGCGTCTTGGCGCGCAGGGGGTCGCCGGGGAAGAGCACGACGCGCGCAATGTCGCCGACGGCGGCGGCGATATGGAACGACGGGGAGTTGGACATAGCTTTTTTCTCCTTCGTGAAAAGTCATTCAAAGAGTTTTGCGAGGCTTTCGGTATAAGGCGGGCGGCAGACGCCGCGCTCCGTGACGATCCCGGTGATGAGCCCGGCATCCGTCACGTCAAAGGCGGGGTTATAGCACTTCACGTCCGGCGGCGCCATCGGCGCGGCGTACCACTGCTCGCGCACCTCTGCGCCGTCGCGCAGCTCGATGGGGATGTCCGCACCCGTGCGGCAGATCAGATCAACGCTGCTGCTCGGACCGAGGACGTAAAACGGGATGCCGTAGTGCTTCGCCAGGATCGCGACGCCGCTCGTGCCGATCTTGTTCGCGGTGTCGCCGTTCGCGGCGACGCGGTCGCAGCCGACGAAGCACGCCTGCACCCAGCCATTCTTCATTACCATGGACGCCATGTTGTCGCAGATGAGCGTCACGTCCGCGCCGGCGGTCCGGAGCTCCCAGCTCGTGAGGCGCGCGCCCTGGAGCAGGGGGCGGGTCTCGTCGGCAAACACGCGGAAGCGCAGCCCGCGCTCCGCCCCCAGCAGGATGGGGCCGAGGGCGGTACCGTAGCGGCTCGTTGCGATGGGTCCGGCGTTGCAGTGGGTCAGCACCCCGTCGCCGGGGCGCAGGAGCGCGAGCCCATGCTCGCTGATGGCGCGGCAGCGGGCGATGTCCTCGTCCAAAATCGCCTGCGCCTCCGCCGCGAGGCGGGGGCGCAGCGCCGCGGGAGCCTCCTCCGGGTGCTCCGCCAGAACGCTCTCCATGCGGCGGCAAGCCCAGCCGAGGTTCACCGCCGTGGGGCGCGCCGCGGCGAGGGAAGCCGCCGCGTCGGAAAACGCGCGGTCAAAGTCCGGGCGCGTCTCCGGCATCCCGGCGGCGAGCGCCGCGAGGGAGAAGCCCGCAAAAATTCCGAGTGCCGGCGCGCCGCGGACGGCGAGGGTCTGCACCGCCTCCCGCATCCCGGCGAGAGAGCGCAGCGTCAGATATTCCCGACGGAGCGGCAGGGCGCGCTGGTCCAGAATGACGACGCTCGCCCCGTCCGCTCCGGGCTGGATATGGTCGATGCGCTCCGGCATCAATAGTGCTCCCAGCGGACCTTTTCGGGCTTGTAGCGGTCGTCCATCGGCTTTTCCGCGACCTTATAGCCGCAGGTCAGCACCGCGAAGGGCACGACGCCCTCCGGCAGGGCGAGCAGCTCGGTCAGGTATTTCACCTTTTCCGGATAGGGCCAGCAGCTCAGCCAGCAGCCGCCGAGACCGAGGTCCTCCTCCGCGAGCAGGATCGTCTGGCACACGGCGCCCATATCGCACGCCCAGATGTTTTCGACGCGCCTGTCGTTCCGCAGGTCCGCGAGCGGGATGATCAGCATCGGCGCGTTTTTGGCGCTGACGGTCTCCGGGCTCGCCTGCGAGACGCGCAGGATGAGGTCCTTGTCGGTCACGACGAGAAACTCCCACTCCTGCGCGTTGTGGCCCGTTGGGGTCTGCATCGCGGCGCGCAGGATGCGCTCGACCTTCTCCGGCTCGACCGGCGTGTCCTGAAATTTGCGGATGGAGCGGCGCTTCAGAATGGTCTCGATGGTATCCATCAATGATCGTCTCCTTTTGTATACTTTATAGTAATGGTTTAGCCTTTCTAAAAAAGCCTCGCAGAGTTCGCGCCCGCAGGCGCGAATAAAGTCTGATCCATTTTTCGGCGCGACACGTGCGTGCCGAAAAATACTCTGCGCGGAGCGAACGTGCGCCCCTTCGGGGGCGTGCGCTGAGCGGAGTGAATCCTTTTCAACCGAGAGCCCAGCGAAGCGGGTCTCGGTTGAGTTGTTTTGATGCGGCTATTCTACCACAGTTTTCCCGTTTCTCCAATAGCTAATTTACCCGAAAATGGGCTGGATCTGCCGCCCCTCCTTTGCCGCTAAAATGGTCGCCTCCAGCTTGTCGTAATCCGCGGCGAGGGAGCGGGGCTTCGCCTCCGGCGCGTCCTGGGAAAGCGGCACGAAATAGTAGTGGCGGCGGTTTAGCAGCTCGCCGAGATTCTTCGCCGAGGCGGAGAGACCGTCGTTGCTGCCGAAGGCGAGCACCACGGGGCTCCCGCCGCGCAGATGGGACTTCACCGCCATCGTCACCGCCGTGTCCGTGATCCCGGCGGCGAGCTTTGCGAGCGTATTGCCCGTGCAGGGCGCGACGGCGAGTACGTCGAACATCGCCTTCGGACCGATGGGCTCCGCGTCCGCGATCGTATGGAGCACGCTTCGGTGCGTGATCTTCTCCAGCCGCCGGATGTGCTCCGCCGCCGCGCCGAAGCGCGTGTCGGTCCCGTAAGCCGTCTCGGACATGATCGCCGTCACGTCGTATTTCGCCGCGAGCGCCTCCGCCGCGGCGACGGCTTTTTCAAAGGTGCAGAACGAGCCGGTCAGCGCCAGCCCGATGCGCAGCTTTTCCATGATCTATCGCTCCTCCCGCAAAATCGCATACACCGCGCCGCGCACCGCCTTGGCAGCCGCCTCCGGCGCGGTCTTTCCCGGCAGCCCGGACGCGAGCTGCACCTTCCTGCCGAGCCGCTCCGCCGCCGCGGAGTCGATGCCGTAAGGCGGGCTCGCGAGCTCGATGAGCGCCGCGCCCGGCAGCGCCCGGAGCTCCCGCTCGCCCAGCACCGGGGCGGGCACCGTGTTCACGATGAAGTCAAACTCTCCGCCGAGCCCGGCGAAGCTCACCGCGCGCACGCCGTCGCATTCCGCCGCCGCCCGCTGCGCCGAAGCGCGCGCCGCGGCTGTCACCTCCGCACCGAGCGCGCGCAGCCTCCGCGCCAGCAGGCGCCCGATGCGCCCGTAGCCTGAGATGAGCACGCGGCTGCCGGCAAGCGCGTCCGGCGACGCGAGCAGCAGCGCGAGCGCGCCCTCCGCCGTTAAAAGCGCGTTTTGCAGCGTGAACGACTCGCGGCGGAAATAGTCATAGAGCGGCAGCGCGTTCACGCGGCAGGCTGCCGCGGTCTTTTCCCCGACCTGCCCGGCGCAGACCGGCGTCCCCGCCCGCGCAAAGCTCAGAAGCTCGCCGGGGCACCATTCCCGCTCGCCGAGCGGCGCGAAGAGCAGCCCACCGCGCTCGCAGGGCAGGGGCAGCACGAGGCAGTCCGCCTCCGCCAGTGCCTCCGCCGGGTCTGCGGCGCAGCGCAGTGCCCGCTCCAGCGCAAAGGGCTGCACCGTATGTCCGTCCCGCCGCAGCAGCCGCACGAGCCGCACGGCGCGCTCATCTCCGCCAAAAACGGCAAAATTCATCTCACCGTCACCTCCTGCGCCCATCTTATGCCGGGGACCGGAGAGTGTGAAAAAAACTCCTGCGAGCACGCGAATTTAAAGGCTCCCCTGTGTAAGGGGAGCTGGCGCGGCGCAGCCGCGACTGAGGGGTTGTAGGCTTGCGTAAACGCCGAGCTTGGATGTTACGGAAGCTTACAACCCTCCAGTCAGCGCTGCGCGCTGACAGCCTCCCTTGCACTTCGGAGGCCTTTAAATGGTGTGCCGTCGCCGCCTGTGAAAAATTAGACTTGTGGATGCCTTGCTTTTCCCACAACGGCTTGCTATAATGGCAGACAGAAAAAATCGATCATGGAGGAGACCGCTATGAGCTACGCCGACGAGGTGTTTATCCAAAACTGCCGCGACATTCTGGAAAACGGCGTGTGGGACACGGACCGCGAGGTGCGCCCCCGCTGGGAAGACGGCACGCCCGCCCACACCGTCAAGAAATTCGGCATCGTGAACCGCTACGATCTGCAAAAGGAGTTCCCCATCCTGACGGTCCGCCGCCAGTATTTCAAGAGCGCCGTGGACGAGCTGCTCTGGATCTGGCAGAAAAAGAGCAACAACATCCACGACCTCGGCAGCCACGTCTGGGACGCTTGGGCGGACGAGACCGGCAGCATCGGCAAGGCCTACGGCTACCAGCTCGGCGTGAAGCACCACTACCCGGAGGGGGACTTCGATCAGGTCGACAAGGTGATCTGGGACCTGAAAAATAACCCCGCCTCCCGGCGCATCATGACGAATATCTATACCTTCGCCGACCTCTCCGAGATGGCGCTCTACCCCTGCGCTTATTCCATGACCTTCAACGTCAGCGGCAATGTCCTGAATGGCATCCTGAACCAGCGCAGTCAGGACATGCTCGCCGCCAACGGCTGGAACGTCATGCAGTACAGCGCGCTGCTCTGCATGATGGCGCAGGTCGCGGGGCTCGTCCCCGGCGAGCTGGTCCACGTCATCGCCGACTGCCACATCTATGACCGCCACGTCGACGCCATCCGCAGGATCATCGAAAACGAGCCCTATCCCGCCCCGAAGGTGACGCTCGACCCGACGATCCGCGATTTTTACGCCTTCACGAAAAACAGCTTCACCGTGGAAAACTATCAGTACCACGAGTTCACGGGAAAAATTCCCGTCGCGGTCTGATGGCGGGGCTGGAGGCGATCGTCGCCGTTTACGGCGACTGGGGCATCGGCGCGGACGGGACGCAGCCCGTCGCCGTCTCCGCGGACCGGAAGCATTTCCGCGACCTCACGATGGGCGCGGCGGTGATCGTCGGGTGCAGAACGCTCGCCGATTTTCCCGGCGGCAGACCGCTGAAGGGCAGGACGAACATCGTTTTGAGCCGCACGGCGGAGCCGGTCGAGGGCGCGGTCATGGCGCGCTCTCCGGCGGAGGCGCTCGAAAAGGCGGCGGAATACCCCCGCACCCTCTGCATCGGCGGTGCAAGCGTCTATAAGGAGCTCTTCCCCCACTTTGCACGCGTTTACGTCACGAAGCTCGACGCCACGCCCCACTCCGATGCGTTTTTCCCGGATCTGGACGCCGACCCCGCATGGTGCATCGCAGAAGAAGGCGAGGAGCAGGAGGAAAACGGCGTAAGGTTCCGGTTTCTGGTTTACGAAAGAAGATAAATGCAAGGCAGCCCCGTTTTTGGGGCTGCCTTCGTCTCTTGATTTTTCCGGAAAAGTTCGTTATACTATTAGATTGGAAAGTTATCCGATCGCAAACGATAAAACATAGGAGCGTGACCATGGCAAAGGCAAAACAGCCGGATTACGGCAACGAAAGCATATCCCAGCTCAAGGGCGCGGACCGCGTGCGCAAGCGGCCGGGCGTTATTTTCGGCTCCGACGGGCTGGACGGCTGCGAGCATGCGGTGTTTGAAATTCTCTCCAACGCCATCGACGAGGCGCGCGAGGGCTACGGCGACCTCATCACCGTGACGCGCTACGCCGACCACAGCATCGAGGTCGAAGACCACGGCCGCGGCTGCCCGGTGGACTGGAACGAAAAGGAAAAGCGCTGGAACTGGGAGCTCGTGTTCTGCGAGCTCTATGCCGGCGGCAAATACGCCAACGACGAGGGCGAGAACTATGAGTTTTCCCTCGGCTTGAACGGACTCGGCTCCTGCGCCACGCAGTACTCCTCCGAGTATTTCGACGCGGAGATCTGCCGCGACGGCTATCGCTACGAGCTGCACTTCAAAAAGGGCAAGGTCGTCGGCAAGAAGGGGCAGGAGCTCACGAAGGAGCCGACGACCCGCAAGGGCACCGGCTCGCGCTTCCGCTGGAAGCCGGACCTTGAGGTATTCACGGACATCAACATCCCGCCGGAATACTTCACCGAGACGCTGCGGCGGCAGGCGGTCGTGAACGCGGGCATCACCTTCCGCTTCCGCAACGAGGTCGCCGGCAGGTTCGAGACGCAGGACTTCCGCTACGAAAACGGCATCCGCGACTATGTGGCGGAGCTCGCGGGCGAAAATCCGCTGACCCAGCCCTATTATATCGAGACGGAGCGCCGCGGGCGCGACCGCGAGGACAAGCCGGAATACAAGGTGCGCCTCACGGCGGCGTTCTGCTTTTCCAACACCGTCAACGTCATCGAATATTACCACAACTCCAGCTGGCTGGAGCACGGCGGCGCGCCGGAGAAGGCGACGAAGACCGCCTTTGTCTACGCCATCGACGCTTATCTGAAAAAGCTCGGCAAATACCAGAAAAACGAGAGCAAAATTTCCTTTCAGGACGTGCAGGACTGCCTCGTGCTGGTCACGAACTGCTTCTCCACGCGCACGAGCTACGAGAACCAGACGAAAAAGGCGATCACCAACAAGTTCATCCAGGAGGCGATGACGGACTTTTTCAAGAGCCAGCTCGAGGTCTACTTCATCGAGAACAAGGCGGAAGCCGACCGCATCGCCGAGCAGGTGCTCATCAACAAGCGCAGCCGTGAGACGGCGGAGAAGGCGCGGCTCAACATCAAGAAAAAGCTCACCGGCTCCGTGGACATCTCCAACCGCGTGCAGAAATTCGTCGACTGCCGCAGCCGTGACCTCTCCATCCGCGAAATTTATATCGTGGAGGGCGACTCGGCTCTCGGCGCCTGCAAGCAGAGCCGCAACGCGGAGTTTCAGGGCATCATGCCCGTCCGCGGCAAGATCCTGAACTGCCTGAAGGCGGATTATCCCCGCATTTTCAAGAGCGAGATCATCACGGACCTGCTGAAGGTGCTCGGCTGCGGCGTGGAGGTCGGCGGCAAGAGCAGCAAGGACCTCAGCAGCTTCGATCTCGCGAACCTGCGCTGGAACAAGGTCATCATCTGCACCGATGCCGACGTGGACGGCTACCAGATCCGCACCCTGATCCTGACGATGCTCTACCGTCTGACGCCGACGCTCATCCGCGAGGGCTATGTCTATATCGCGGAGTCCCCGCTCTATGAGATCGGCTGCAAGGGCAAGACGTGGTTTGCCTATTCCGAGCCGGAGAAGGCAAAAATTTTAGCGGAGCTCGACGGGCAGAAGCTCACGATCCAGCGCAGCAAGGGACTCGGCGAAAACGACCCGGAGATGATGTGGATGACGACGATGAACCCCGCGACGCGGCGGCTCATCAAGGTCATGCCCGAAGACGTCGAAAAAACCGCGCGCATGTTCGACCTGCTCCTCGGCGACGACCTCGCCGGGCGGAAAAATCACATTGCGGAGAACGGAAGCAAGTTCCTCGATCTTGCCGATATATCATAAAAGGAGATACACGATGAAAAAGCTGACCGGCATTTTACTGGCGCTCTGCCTTGCACTGGCGCTTTTTGTTCCCGCTGCGGCGGCGGAGACGGCTCCGGCGGTCTCCGTGCAGTGGATGGGTGAGGCGGTCGCGTTTCCGGACGCGCAGCCCGTGATATGTGCCGACCGCACGATGGTGCCTGTCCGCGCGATCGCGGAGGCGGCGGGCGCGGCGGTGGACTATGACGCCGGGCTCGTGACGGTCACGGCGGCGGACGGGACCGCCGTCCGCTTCCGCCCCGGCGAGGAGACCGCCGAGCGCATTTCCGGCGGCGAAGCCGAGGCTTTTCCGATGGACGCCGCGCCCTATATCGAGGGCGGGCGGACCTATGTGCCGCTGCGCTTTTTCTCCGCGGCGCTGGGCTATGACGTCGCCTGGGACAACGCCGCGCGCTGCGCCGTCGTGACGGACCGCGCCGCGCTCATCGCGGAGCTGGACGCGCCCTTTTCGCGCGTGAACGCCGCGCTCGCCGCCCTGCGGGAGAGCACCGCCGTCCTCGGCGAAGCGCGGAAGCTTTCCGGCAGCGCGGAGCTGACGCTGACGGCGCTGGACAGCTTGAACGGCGACCGGACCGGCTCCGCCGCGCTGCGCTATACCGTGCTCGCCGGGGAAGCGGGCGTGGATGCGCGGATAACGCTGGACGCCGCGGCGCTGCTCTCGCTGCTGCTGCCGGACGCGGAGATGTATGACGACGCCGACCGCGCCGCGCTGGAGCTCGTGAAGACCGAGCTCGGCAAAACGGAGCTGCGCGTTCTCTATGACCGCGCATCGGGAGATGCTTACGTCCGCGTTCCCGCGTTTTTCGGCGCGCTCGCGGAGGTGGAGCTCCCGGCGGAGACGTGGCTGAAGCTGACGGCGGAGGACCTCGCGCTCGAAGACTACAGCGGCGAAGCCGCGCTGCTGCGCGCGGAGAGCGTCGGCGCGCTGCTCTATGACGGGGCGGCGCTCGCCGGCTTCGGCGCGGACAGCGTTGCCGCGCTGCGCGCGGACGCGGCTGCGATGGCGCCCATTCTGGGCGACGCGGCGTTTACGGGCGACACGGCGACCCTCGGCGGCGAGCAGCGCGACGCGCTCGCGGCGGCGCTCGGCGCGGAGACGCTGGAGATGACCGTCACGGCGCGCGGGACCGGCGCGATCGCCCTGTCCTTCACGCTCCGCACCGCGGAAGCGGCGGCGTCCGCCGCGCTCTCCGCCGCGCCGGGCAAAACGGCGCTGGAGCTCACCGTCCACGTGAAAAACGCCCTGCGGCTCAGCCTCACGGCTTCCGGCACGGCGCAGCCCGCATCCGGCACGGTCGCCGCCGCGCCCCCGGCGGGTGCCGCGGTCTATACGATGGACGAGCTCGCCGTGCTGCTCGGCGGCGCGGGCGACATTCTCACCGAGATCCCCGGCGCGATCGCGCCGATCACCGGCAAATAAGAGACGGCAGGAGAAAAATTACCGATGGCAAAGAAAAAAACGGACGCGGAGACCCGCCGCGTGCCCGACGACCCGAATGTGATGGGGCTGCACGCGGAGGTGCTGGAGCAGCCGATCACGGAAACGCTGGAGACGAACTACATGCCTTACGCCATGTCCGTCATCGTCTCGCGCGCCATTCCGGAGATCGACGGCTTCAAGCCCAGCCACCGCAAGCTGCTTTATATGATGTATAAAATGGGGCTGCTGACAGGCGCGCGCACGAAAAGCGCCAACATCGTGGGCTCCACGATGAAGCTCAACCCCCACGGCGACGCCGCGATCTACGACACGATGGTGCGCCTTTCCAAGGGCTACGAGGCGCTGCTGCTGCCCTTCGTGGACTCCAAGGGCAACTTCGGCAAGCACTACTCGCGCGATATGTCGTGGGCTGCGCCGCGTTACACGGAGGCGAAGCTCTCCGCCGTCTGCGCGGAGCTGTTCCGCGATATCGACAAGGACACCGTCGACATGGTGGATAACTATGACGGCAGCATGAAGGAGCCGAGCTTACTGCCCACGACCTATCCGAACGTGCTCGTGAGCGCCAATATGGGCATCGCCGTCGGCATGGCGAGCCAGATCTGCGGCTTCAACCTCGGCGAGGTCTGCCAGACGACGATCGACTATATCGCCGACCCGGAGCTCGACCTGCTCGCGACGCTGCCCGCCCCGGACTTCCCGACCGGCGGCGAAATTCTCTACGACCCGTCCGAGATGGCGGAGATCTACCGCACGGGCCGCGGCAGCTTCAAGGTGCGCTCCCGCTGGCGCTATCTGCCGAAGGAGAACATGATCGAGGTCTACGAGATCCCGTATTCCACCACCGCCGAGCAGATCATGGACAAGGTGGCGGAGCTGATGAAAAGCGGCAAGGTGCGCGAGATCAGCGACATGCGCGACGAGACGGACCTCTCCGGCTTGAAGCTCACCATCGACCTAAAGCGCGGGACGGACCCGGAAAAGCTGATGGCGAAGCTCTTTAAGTTAACGCCGCTGATGGACCCCTTCGCCTGCAACTTCAACATCCTCATCGGCGGCAATCCGCGCGTGATGGGCGTGCGGGAAATTCTCGACGAGTGGCTCGCATGGCGCACCGACTGTGTGAAGCGCCGGGTCTATTTCGACCTCTGCCGCAAGAAGGAGAAGCTGCATCTGCTCAAGGGCCTTGAGAAGATCCTGCTGGACATCGACAAGGCGATCCGCATCATCCGCGAGACCGAGCGCGAGGCGGACGTCATCCCGAACCTCATGATCGGCTTCGGCATCGACGAGGTGCAGGCGGAATATGTCGCGGAGATCAAGCTGCGCAACATCAACCGCGAATATATCTTAAAGCGCGTGGAGGAGACGAGCGCGCTCGAAAAAGAGATCGCCGAGCTGGAGGACACGCTCGCGAGCCGGCGGCGCATCCGCGCCATCATCACCGACGAGCTGCGCGCCGTCGCGAAAAAATACGCCCAGCCGCGCAGGACCGGGCTCGCCTTTGCCGACGAAGCGCCGGAGGCGGAGGAGGAAGAGCAGGTGGAGGACTATCCCGTCACCGTGTTCCTCTCCCGCGGCGGCTATCTCAAGAAGATCACGCCCCAGTCGCTGCGCATGAGCGGCGAGCAGAAGTATAAGGAGGGCGACGGACCGTTCCGCAGCTTCGAGACGACGAACCGCGGCGAGCTGCTCGTCTTCACGGACCGGCAGCAGTGCTACAAGCTGCGCTTCGCCGACTTCGAGGACACCAAGGCGAGCGCGCTCGGCACCTATCTGCCCACGAAGCTCGAAATGGACGAGGGCGAGACGGTCGTGGACGCCGCCGACCCCGGCGATTACAGCGGCGACCTCCTGCTCTTTTACGAAAACGGCAAGGTGGGGCGCGTGGAGCTCTCCGCTTACGCGACGAAAACGCGCCGCCGCCGTCTGACCGGCGCATGCTCGGACAAGAGCCCGCTCGTCACCGTCCTGCCGCTCCGCGGCGAGGCGGAGATCGCGGCGTTCACGAGCGAGGGGCGCACCCTCGTGTTCCACACCGGACTGCTCCAGCGCAAGACGAGCCGCAATACGCAGGGCGTCGCGCTTGCGCGGATGAAGCCGAAGTATCATCTGACGGACGCCAAGCCCCTCGCCGAAACGCCGATTCAGGACGTTCCGCGCTACCGCGTGCGCTCCCTCCCCGCGCTCGGCGCACTTCTGAAGGAAGCCGACGCCGGACATGAACAGCTTTCTCTTCTGGAGGACTGAGATGAATCAAACGATCAAGCAGTATGTCGTGAGCTATATCAAGATCCTGTTCGGCGCAATGTTTTATGCGCTCGGCTTCGGGCTTTTCTGCTACCCGAACGACATTACGACCGGCGGCGTCACCGGTATCGCGATGATCATCAGCTATCTGACAAATCTGCCCGTCGGCGTGCTCACCATCGTCATCAACGTGCCGCTGTTCTTCTTCTCATGGCGCAAGTTCGGGCTGAAATTCATCATCGCCTCCCTCGCGGGAACGCTGCTCGCCAGCGTGCTTGTGGACCTCGTGGCGCTGCTGCCGGTGGAGATCACCCATGACGCGCTGCTCGGCTCGGTCTACGGCGGCTTTGTCAAGGGCTTCGGGCTCGGACTCGTCTATTCCGCGGGCGCGACGACCGGCGGCGTGGACCTCATCGCAAAGTTCCTGCGCCGCAAGTATCAGCACATCAACTTCAGCACCTTCATCCTCATGATGGACGTCGCCATCATCGCCGCCTTCGCCGTCATCTTCAAGAAATACGAGAGCGCGATGTACTCCGTCATCTGCATGTTCATCGCGAGCAAGACGATCGACTTCGTGCTCTTCGGCGCCGTGAACAGCAAGGTCTGCTATATCATCACGGACGAGTCCGTCCCCATCAAGGACGCCATCGTCACGAAGCTCCGCCGCGGCGTCACCTTCCTCCACGGCGAGGGCGCGTGGAGCCACAAGGAGAAGGACATCATCCTCTGCGTTATCCGCCAGAGCCAGATCGTGGAGCTCAAGCACATCGTCCGCGCGATCGACGAGCACGCCTTCGTCATCGTGAGCGACAGCCGCGAGATCTTCGGCAAGGGCTTCATCAGCATCGCGGACGACAGCTGAAAAAGGAGGTGGGCTGCGCCCCATGAAAAAACGTCTGCCCGCCCTGCTGCTCGCCGCGGCGCTGCTGCTCTCCGGCTGCTCGCTCTATGAGGCGGATTACAGCTGGTCCGAGCCCTATTCCGGCGCGCTCGTCCCCGTCGGGGGCGACGCCGCGGAGGTGCGCAATCTCAGCATGCTCAAAAGCGCGCTGCTGAACCTCATCAGCGCCCACGCGGAGTCCGGCGCGCTCAGCTTTCAGCACTACAGCGGCTCCGCGGTGGACGACCTTGCCGCCGTCTGCCTTGAGATCCGCACGGAAAACCCCCTCGGCGCTTACGCCGTGGAGTCCATCGGCTTCGACACGAGCCGCATCGTGTCCTATTACATCGCGGACGTCTCCATCGTCTATAAGCGCACGGCGGAGGAGATCCGCGCCGTGCAGGAGGTGTTCAGCCGCGAGGAGCTGAGCGCGGCGCTGCAAGGCGCGCTGGCGCGCTTTGACCAGTCGCTCGCCCTGCGCGTTTACACCGCGAGCGTGGACGCGGACTATCTCGCCGCGCTCGTGCGCGAGCTCTATTTTGCCGATCCCGCCGCGACGGTGACGGAGCCGGAGCTCGCCGTCGAGAGCTATCCCGCCGAGGGCGCGAACCGCATCTATGCGCTCAGTCTCAGCTACGGCCGCGCGCCGGGCGTGCTGGAGGAGCGCTCCCGCGTTCTGCGCGCCGTCACCGCGTCGCTCGCGGCGGAGGCTCCGGCGGGGGACGAGACCGCCCGCGCGCTCTGGTGCGCCCGCACGGTCTATGCGCTGCTGCAGGACGGCGCGGAGCCCAGCGGCGCTTACGCGCAGACGGCTTACGGTGCGCTCGTGGAGCACAGCGCCGACTCCAAGGGCGCGGCGCTTGCCATGCAGCTGCTCTGCACCGCCGTGGGCGTGGAATGCCGCGTCGTCGCCGGCAGCGTCGGCGCGATGGGCGCGGAGGAGCACTACTGGAACATCCTGACCGCCGACGGCGAGACCGGACATGCCGACGTCACCACCCTCGGCGCGGAGCGCCCCGTCTTCGGCTTCTCGGACGAGAGTCTCTGGGGCACCTATATCTGGGATACGGACGCTTACCCCGCCTGCACCGGAACGGCGCGCTATGACGAGCTCTTCCCCAAGCCCCCGGAGGAGACCCCGGAACCCACAGAGCCCACGCAGCCCGCCGAGCCCGCACCGCCCGCCCCGGAGGAGACGGAGACCCCGGAAATTATCGAAGAAAGCGGAAATTAAGACTTGACAAATCTCCCGGATGTGCTATAATAGCTTTCGCATTCCGATGCGGCCTTAGCTCATCTGGTAGAGCGCCACCTTGCCAAGGTGGAGGTAGCGAGTTCGAGCCTCGTAGGCCGCTCCAGAAAAAAGAACCCCTTGTCCAAAACGGACAAGGGGTTCTTTTTTTGTGAAGTGCGCCTGCGGCGCGTGAAGTGCCGCGTTGCGGCGTGAAGTTCGCTTCGCGAGTGAAGTGCCTGCGGGCGTGGGTGGAGCGCACTTTGCTTCACTTCGCGCGAAGCGCGAAACTTCACGGCGAAAGCCGCTTCACTTGCCGCGTGAGCGGCAAACTTCACCTGTTTCCGCGCGAATTTCTTTACAAGCGGCGCAAAATACTGTATAATAGTTTGATTTCAAAATTTTTTCGGGAGTTGGAGAAGATACCATGATCGAATTTGACGAATACAAGGCAAGGCTCAACAACCTCAAGCCCGCGCTCGCGGAGCTGGGGGAGGCGCTGAAGCTCGACGATGCGCGGCGGGAGCTGGAGGAGCTTCAGGCGGCGACGGAGGCGGAGGGCTTCTGGAACGACGTCGCCG
The DNA here is from genome assembly GCA_963605115.1 of Pseudobutyrivibrio sp. Lineage (GTDB taxonomy): Bacteria > Bacillota > Clostridia > Oscillospirales > Oscillospiraceae > SVKR01. The sequence continues at coordinate 22,226 of CAVCTM010000018.1, forward strand.
CGGCGCAGAAAAACCAGCAGCGCACGAAGCAGCTGCAAAACAAGCTGGACGGCTACGCAAAGCTCCAGAGCAGCTGGGACGATCTTTACACCATCTGCGAGATGGCAATCGAGGAAAACGACGCGAGCATGCTCGACGAGCTGAAGACCGGCTTCGACGAGCTCGGCGAAAAGCTGGAGACGATGCGCCTCCAGACGCTCCTGACCGGCGAATACGACGCGAATAACGCCATCCTGACGCTCCACCCCGGCGCGGGCGGCACGGAGGCGCAGGACTGGGCGAGCATGCTCTACCGCATGTACACCCGCTGGACCGAGCGCCACGGCTTCAAGTACACCCTGCTCGACTGGCAGGACGGCGACGAGGCGGGCATCAAGTCCGCCACCATCAAGATCGAGGGCGAGAACGCTTACGGCTTCTTAAAGAGCGAAAACGGCGTCCACCGTCTCGTGCGCATCTCCCCGTTCGACGCCTCCGGCCGCCGCCAGACGAGCTTCGCCGCCGTGGAGGTCATGCCGGAGATCACGGACACGAGCGAGATCGAGCTGCGCGACGACGACATCAAGATGGACGTTTACCGCTCCTCCGGCGCGGGCGGGCAGAAGGTCAACAAGACCTCCTCCGCCGTGCGTCTGACCCACCTGCCGACCGGCATCGTCGTGTCCAGTCAGGTGGAGCGCAGCCACTTCCAGAACCTCGAAAACTGCAAGGAGATGCTGCGCGCCAAGCTCGCCGAGATCAAGGAGCGCGAGCACCTTGAAAAGATCAGCGACATCAAGGGCGTGCAGATGAAGATCGACTTCGGCTCCGCCATCCGCAGCTATGTTTTCATGCCCTACACGCTCGCGAAGGACACGCGCACCGGCTATGAAAACGGCAACATCGGCAACGTCATGGACGGCGATATCGACGGCTTCATCAACGCCTACCTGAGCCAGAACGCGAAGAAATGAACGGACGGAAAGCAGCGGAAAAGCTGATTTTGCTCCTGCTGGTGATCGCGCTGGGCGCGGCCTGCTTCGTGCGCGCCCGCGCCGAGCGCGCCGCGGCGCAGCCGGACCCGGACCCGGCGGTCACGGAGACCCCTGCGCCGACCGCGGCACCGGCGGAGACGGCGGAGCCGACCCCGGAGCCCACGCCGACGCCCGAACCCACGCCGGAGCCGGAGCCGGAAACCTTCACGCTCCACTTCATCGGCGACTGCACCCTCGCCTCCGCCATCGGCTTTCAGGGCGGCGCGAACGGCTACGACACCATCACCGGCGGCGACTTTGCCTATCCCTTCGCCAAGACCGCCGACATTTTCCGCGGCGACGACTTCACGATGGCGAATCTGGAGTGCTGCCTCACGACCTCGACGGATATGCGCGCCAAGACCTTTACCTTCAAGACGAGCGCGGACTATGCGCAGGTGCTCAGCGAGGGCAGCGTGGAGTTCGTGACGCTCGCGAATAACCATGTCCTCGATTACGGGCAGCAGGGCTATGACGACACGAAGGCGGCGGTCGAAGCCGTCGGCGTCGCTTACGCCGGGCGCGACGAGTGGACCGTTTACGAGACCGAACGCGGGCTGCGCATCGGCGTTTACGCCGTCTCCTTCGGCACGGACGAGCAGATCCGCGCCGGGATCGCCGCCGTGAAGGACGCCGGGGCGGACTTCATCATCGCGGCGCTCCACTGGGGCGACGAGGGCAGCTACCGCGTGAACGACACCCAGCGCGCGCAGGGACACCTTGCCATCGACGCGGGCGCGGATTTTGTCTACGGCAGCCACCCCCACACGCTCCAGCCGAGCGAGGAGTATAACGGACACTACATCTATTACAGCATGGGCAACTGGACCTTCGGCGGAAACACCAACCCGCGCGACAAGGACACCTTCATCCTCCGCCTGACAGTGGAGCGCGCCGCGGACGGGACCGTCTCCGTCACGGAGCGGGAGGAGATCCCCTGCGCATGCAGCGGCGAGACGGGCTGGAACAACTATCAGCCCGTGCTCTACGACGCCGACAGCGAGGGCTATCAGCGCGTGCTGAGCAAGCTGAACGGCACGTTCAGCGGCAGTGACCTCTCCATCGGCTATAACTACTCGAACAACGAATAAGACTGCGATATGAAAAAGCTTGTTACCGCCATCACGCTCGCGATTTTAGTGCTTGCCGCTGCAGCGGCGATCGCGCTGCTCCCGCGCGCCGCAGCGGAGCCGGAGCCCACGCCGACGCCCACCGCCGCGCCGACCCCGACCCCGGCGCCGGCGCCGACGCCCGAACCTACGCCGGAGCCCACCCCGACCCCGACGCCGGAGCCGGAGCCGGAATACTTCACGCTCTCCTTCGTCGGGGACTGCACGCTCGCGAGCAGCCAGCACCACAAGGGGCTCTCCGTCGCGTTCGAGAGCGTCGTCGGCGACGATTACGCCTATCCCTTCGCGGCGACGGCGCAGTATTTCGCGGACGATTATCTCAGCATCGCGAACCTCGAAAGCGTGTTCACGACCGCGGAGCAGAGCTCCGGTGCGACCTTCGTGTTCAAATCCGACCCCGCGCTGGCGCAGATCCTGCCCGCGGGCGGCATCGAGTTCGTGACGCTCGCGAATAACCACGCGAACGACTATTTAGAGCAGGGAAAAGCCGACACGCGCGCGGCGCTGGACGCCGCCGGCGTCGCTTACGCCGGGGACGGCGAGAGCTATCTCTACCAAAGCGGCGACGGTCCCGTCGTCGGCATTTACTGCGCGCTCTACCCGGAGCTCGGCAGCACCGAGACGGTTACGACCGCCATCGCCGCGCTGCGCGAGGCGGGGGCGGACATCGTTGTCTTCGCGCCCCACTGGGGCTTGGAGGGCAGCTATCAGGTGACGTCCGGGCAGGAGACGCTCGGCTATGCCGCGATCGACGCCGGAGCGGACATCGTTTACGGCTGCCACCCCCACGTTTTGCAGCGCGCGGAGAGCTATCACGGCGGCTGGATCCTGTACTCCCTCGGCAACTGGAGCTTCGGCGGCAACACCGCCCCGCGCGACCGCGACACCGCCATTGCGCAGGCGACATTCCGCCGCGACCCGGACGGCACGCTGGCGCTCGATTCCACGGCGCTCATCCCCTGCAAGCTTAGCGGCGCGGACGCCTATAACGACTACCAGCCCCAGCCGCTTGAGGCGGGGACGGAGGCGTATGACCGCGCGATGAGCAAGTTGGACGGGACGTTTACCGGTCCGGACCTGTCCATTGATTACAGTGCGTTCCATTAAACTCAAACGAGACCCGCTACGCTGGGCTCTCATTTGAAAAGGATTCACTCCGCTCAGCGCACGCCCCGTTGGGGCGCACGTTCCCTCCGCGCAGAGAATTTTTCGGCACGCACGTGTCGCGCCGAAAAATGGATTTGACTCTATTCGCGCCTGCGGGCGCGAACTCTGCGAGGCTTTTGAAAATTTGTCTGCGCTGCCGCGCAGAACGCAAGTTTGATGCATTTATCCTTTAAACTACCCGCACAAAGCAAAAAGAGAGGGTGACTTGATTTGGCGAAATACTGCGCAAAATGCGGCAAGGCGCTGCCGGACGGCGAGGAGCTCTGCCCGGACTGCCACGTTCCCGCACAGGAGACGGACGCCGCGCTCTTTACCCGGATGACCGCCGAGACGGAGGTCTGGAAGGAGGAGGGGGACGACAAAAAGCCCAAGCGTGTCCGCCCCAAAGCCACGCGCAGCCAGAAGCAGAAGCTGCTCTACGGCGCGGCGGCGGTGCTCGCCGTGCTCATTATCGCGGCGGCGATCTTGTTCGTCCAGCCCGGCGCGCGCATCGGCCGCGCCATCCGCGCCGGCGATTATGACCGCGCGCTCGCAATCTACTGGAACACCACGGACTCCGCCGCCGGCACGCGCTCGGCGCGGCTGGATGCCCAGATCCGCAAGGCGGCGGAGGAGATCTGCGCCGCGTTTTCCGCCCACGAGGTGGACGCCGAGACCGCGGCGCGCGAGCTTTCCCAGCTCGGCTCCTTCGGCGAGGGCGCGGCGGATATGCTCGAAGACGTTTACGCCTCCTTCCGCGCGCTGACCGCCTCGCGCGACCACCGCGACACGGCGGACAAGCTGTTTTTGAACGGCGAATACCTCGCAGCGCGCGAGGAGTTCCTGCTCGTCATCGAAGCCGACGGCGACTATGAAAGCTCGCAGGAGCAGGCAGCGGTCTGCCTCGACAAATACGCCGAGAGCGTGCTCTCCTCGGCGGACGTCGCCATCCAGACCGGCGATTACGGCGCGGCGGTGCTCGCGCTCGAAGCCGGGCGCGACACGCTGGAGACTTACGAGACCTTCAGCGAAAAGCTCGACAGCAAGCTGCTCGCCTGCTACGAGCTTTTGGAGCGCAGCACGCTGGAGGAGGCGGCAAACCTCGCCGCGCTCGCCGATTATCAGGCGGCGGCGGAGCTCCTGCGCCAGACGATGGAGCGCTATGACCACGAGACCGAGGCGATGCAGAGCGCGATGACCGGCTATCTCGCCGAGGCGGAGGACAAGCAGGCGGGCGACGCCATCGCCCGCGCCGACGAGCTCTATGCCGGCGGAAATTACGCCGACGCCTTCGCGCTGCTGGAAGACGAGAACGCCGCCCTCGGCGGCGAAAACGCCGCGCTCACCGCCGCGGTCGAGGCGCTGGAGAAGCGCTTCGCGGAGGACAAGGAGACCGAGGCGCGCGAAAAATATGACCGCGTGCGCGAGAACCTGCCGGACGCCATCGCCGTTCTGGACGAGGCGATCAAGGTCCGTGAGCTGCCTGCGCTCGAAGACGTGCGCGACGAGCTGCGCGCTTACCTGCCCGTCTCCCTCGCGGAGATGGATTATACCGAAAAGGACGGCACGATCTTCCGCAGCGCCAGCACCTTCGAGAGTCTGGACGGCACGGAGTTCACGGACGGCTGGATCTTCGGCGCGAACGGCGCGAGTCTGACCTTCGACCTCGGCGGGAACTACGACCTCTTCACCGCCAGCCTCGCCGTGCGCCGCGAGGACACGGCAAACGCCAACGCCAGCTTCGAGCTCTGGCTCGACGGCGAGCGCATCTACAAGTCCGAGACGCTCTACCACTGGCAGACCGACCCCATCGCCGCAGAGGTCGACATCTCCGGCGGCAGGGAGCTGAAGATCGTCTTCGTCGCCGACTATAACATCAGCACCCTCGACAACGGCTACTGCTACCACGGTCTCTGCACCCCGACGATCACAAAAAATCTGGATTCGCCTTACGAAAAAGAAAATTAAGCAAAAAAAGGGTCCCCCGCCGGGGGACCCTTTTCGCGCGTGTCAAAGAACTCTGCGAGCTGCGATTTTAAAGGCTCCCGAAGTGCAAGGGGAGCTGGCGCGCGAAGCGCGACTGAGGGGTTGTTACCAAGCTTCCGAAAACGCCAAGCTTGG
>CAVCTM010000019.1:0-18201 GCA_963605115.1 Pseudobutyrivibrio sp.
TGGTCTTCGGCGACATCAGCCACGAGCTGGAGCGCTTCGCCGAGGTCATGGGGCTCGAAGCGGTCGTGATCTGAGGGAACGGCGGATGAAAAACCCGACCTACGTCTGCGTGAGCAGCTGGCATTTCCAGAAAGCGCCGCGCGAATACGGGCTGTCGCTCTTCCGCTTCAACGCGGAGACCGGCGGCTTGGAGCTCGCGCAGCGCCTGGAGCCGGAAACGCTCTTCAACTTCACTTATTTTGATGCGGAAACGGGTCTGCTCTACGCGCTCGCGGAGACGGCGGACCTGCCGGGGCTGCGCGGCGGCGGGGGCGGACAGCTTTACGTCTACCGGCTGGACTTCGCCGCCGGAAAGCTGACGCGCATCGCGGGCATGGACACATGGTGCCCGGACCCCTGCTATCTCGCGATCGACCCGAAGCGGCGCTTTCTGGTCATCGCCCACCACAGCGGGCATGCCTGCGTGACGAAGCTCGGCTGCGACGCTTACGGGCGCTATTACCCCGTCGTGGACCGGGACGATGCAGCGGTGGAGCTCGTGTCGCTCAAAAAAGACGGCACGCCCGGACGCATCCTCGACGCGGTGAAGCACACGGGCTGCGGCCCCGCGCCGCGCCAGACCCACGCCCACCCCCACAGCGCGGTCCGCTCGCCCTCCGGCGCGCTCTACGCCGTCTGCGACAAGGGGAACGACACCGTGCGGCTCTACCGCATCGACGCCAAAGCCAAGCGGCTCGTGCTGGACGGAAACACCGTACACCAGACGCCGGGAAAGGAGCCTCGCTACTGCGTGTTCCACCCGACGAAGCCGTGGTTTTACCACAACAACGAAAACGCCGCGGTGATCGACCGGTTCCGCTATGAGGAAAACGGCACGCTGCACGCGGCGGGGACCTACGACGTGCTGCCGCCGGACTGCCCGCAGCAGGAGGACATCCTCGCCCAGCAGGGGCTCGTGATCGACGGCGCGGGCGAGTATCTCTATAATCTCACCTTCGGACCGAACATTCTGACCGTTTTTTCCGTCTCACAGGAAGACGGCTCCCTGACGCCGGTGCAGCACCTGCCGATCCCGGAAAAGTGGCCCCGCGGCTGCGCGCTCTCGCCGGACGGAAGATTCCTGCTGGTCTGCTGCGTGACCGGGGACGCCGTGCTCGTCTACCGCGTGAACGCGGACGGGACGCTCTCGGAGACGGAGCAGCGCGCGTCGGCGCCCTGCGCATCCTACATCACCTTTTGCAGCGAAAGCTGAGAGAGAAATGCAAAAGTCTGCGGACTCAAAAATGAAAAAGGAAGGAAAAACCAAATGAAAAACCAGCTCTTAAAGCGGATCGTCTCCGCGGCAATGATCCTCGTTCTGGTGCTCGCGCTCGCCGCCTGCGGCGGAAAGACCGAGCCCGACCCGACCCAGCCCAGCCAGCAGACCGAGACGGGCGGAAACACGCCCGCCGGCGGCAGCGGGATCGTCAGCTCTCTGACCTACGCGCTGCGCAACGGCTCGTGGGACCTCGCCCCGTGGAAGGGAAACGGCAGCTCCGCAAACTCCATGTGGCTGTGCATTTACGGCAACCTGCTCTCCAACCCCGCGTTCGGCACGGCACTTGAGGATATGGAGAAGAATCTCGCCAAGTCCGTCGAGATCTCCGCGGACGGCTTAACGGCGACGGTCGAGCTCTTCGACTATATCCGCGACTCCAAGGGCAACGACATCAAGGCGGAGGACGTCGTGTTCTCTTACCAGACCGCGCCCAAGGCGTCCAGCATTTACGCGAAGATCGACTCCGTGCTCGATTCCGTCGCCGCGACCGGCGACTACACGGTCGAGATGAAGCTGAAAAACAGCGCGCCCGGCAACTGGGAGCTGCTGCTCGCCAACTGCCCGATCGTTTCCAAGAGCTGGTATGAGAGCGCCTCGGACGAGGAAAAGTCCCTCGATCCCGCCTGCACCGGCGCTTACTACATCAAGGAAAACGCCATCGGCACCAGCGTGACGATGGCGATGGTCGAGAACTTCTGGCAGACCGACGAGCTGCGCAGCATGTATCAGAAGGCGCCGGCGAAGGAGCTCGTCTTTGTCTCCATCCCGGAGGACACCATGCGCGTTGTCGCGCTGGAAAACCGCGAGGTGGATGCCGCCTATCTGGAGACCACGGCGTATGACCTCTTTGCCGACAACCCGGATTACAGCATTTTCTCCACCACGATGAGCAACCCGACCGTTTTCGTGCTCAACTGCGCCGAGGGCAAGCCTCTCAGCGACAATGCCGATCTCCGCAAAGCGGTGCTCCACGCGCTGAACTTCGAGCAGATCGCCGTCGCGTGCAGCGGCAGCTTCGTCTTCCGCTCCCACGATCTGGCGTCCCCGCGCTGCGGCAACTATGAGGCGGCATGGGACAGCGTGCCCTATTTCGACTATGACGTCGAGCTCGCGAAGGACTATCTGAAGAAGGCGGGCTACGACCCCGCCGACACCGGGCTGACGCTCCACTTTCTCTGCCGCAACGTCGGCGGTCAGACCTCCAGCGCGGTCGTCGCGCAGAACAATCTGGCGGAGATCGGCATCGACCTTGTGATCGACGCTTATGATCAGGCGCTCTTTGACACTTATAAGAACGACGCCTCCCAGTGGGACATCGCGTTCTTCTCCACGAACATGACGACGGGCTTCGTCACGGAGATCTGGGAGGAGTATCTGGGCAGCCGCGGCGACGACGGCACGGTCGGCTTCGTCAGGGACGCAAAGCTTCAGGAGCTGCTTGAGACCGCCAAGGAGAAAAACGACTCCGCCTCCCTCAACGCCTTCCGCGATTACGCCAACGAGCAGGCTTACTGCGTGAACGCCTTTATGGTCACGGGCTACCAGTTCGCGCGCTCTTACATCACGGACGCACGCGTCAACTTCCTCGGCAACCTCCAGATGAACACGGCGACGCTTGCGCCGGACTTCAAGAACTAAGACGCATAAACGAAAAAAAGCTCCGGGCGGGATCGCCGCCCGGAGCGCCCTGAAAGGCAGGAATCTACAACGTCGTGCAGGGCTGCCTCATCCTGATCGCGTTTCTGTTCTCGATGGTCATGCTCATCGCGGACCTGATCTACACCTTCGTCGACCCGCGCATCAAGGCGCAGTATTCCAAACCGAAAAGGAGGGAGCCCAAGCATGCAGACAAAGCCTGAAGCGCGCAGCAACAAGAGCAACAAGCCGGGCTCGCTTCCCTATATCTGGAAGCGCATCTCCAAAAACCCCGGCGCGATGATCGGGCTCTGCATTTTCTGCGCGATCATCATTCTCTCCTTCCTCTCGCCTTACATTATGAAATATGACTACGCGGCGGTGGACATGACGCGGCGCTTCGCCGCGCCGAGTCTGGAGCACCCCTTCGGCTGCGACGAGGTCGGGCGCGACATCATGTCCCGCATTTTTTACGGCGCACGCTACACCATCGGCATCGGCGTCGGCGCGGTGTTCATCGCCTGCGTGTTCGGCATTATTTTCGGTTCCATCGCCGGCTACGTCGGCGGCGCGGTCGACACGGCGCTGATGCGCGTGCTCGACGTGCTCCAGTCCTTTCCCGGTCTTGTCTGCGCCATCGCGGTCGCAACGGCGCTCGGTACGGGACTTATCAACTCGATCATCGCGATCGGCATCGCCTATTCGCCGGTCTTCGCCCGTCTGATGCGCGCCAACATCCTCGGCATTCAGGGCAGTGAGTTCATCGAGGCGGCGTCCACGATCAACTGCTCCACGTGGCGCATCATCACGAAGCACCTCATCCCGAACGCCATCTCGCCCCTGATCGTCCAGATCTCGCTCAACGTGGCGCACGCCGGCATTACGACGTCGTCGCTGAGCTTCCTCGGTCTCGGCGTGCAGGAGCCGACCCCGGAATGGGGCAGCATGATCGCCTCCGCGCGCAGCTTTATCCGCCAGAGCCCGCACATGGTGCTTTTTCCCGGTCTTTTCATCATGGCGACGGTGCTCAGCCTGAACCTGCTGGGCGACGCGCTGCGCGATGCGCTCGACTCCAAGCTGAAGGATTGAGAGAGGAGGAAACGCAAAGATGAACGAAGAAAACAGCCTGCTCTCCGTGCAGGACCTTTTGTGGAATATTCCTCCGGCGGCGTTCCCGTCCACGCCGTGAACGGCATCTCCTTCGATCTCGCCGCGGGCGAGGCGCTCGGCCTCGTCGGCGAGACCGGCGCGGGCAAGACGACGGTTGCGAAGACCATCATGCGCATTCTCCCGGACCACGCGGTGCGGCGGGTCGACGGCAGCGTGCGCTTCCACGGCCGCGACGTGCTCGCCATGCCGGACGCCGAGATCCGCGAGCTGCGCGGCAAGCACATCTCCATGATCTTTCAGGACCCGATGACGGCGCTGAACCCCGTCAAAACCGTGCAGGACCAGATCGCCGAGTCGATCTATCTGCATCAGGGCGTGACGCGGAAGGAATCGAAGGAGCGCGCGGTCGAGATCCTTGAGACCGTCGGCATTTCTCCGGACCGCGCCGAGGAGTATCCCCACCAGTTTTCCGGCGGCATGAAGCAGCGCGTCGTCATCGCCATCGCAATCGTCTGCAACCCGGAGCTGCTCATCGCCGACGAGCCCACCACCGCGCTGGACGTCACCATCCAGGCGCAGGTGCTGGAGCTCATCCAGAGCATCAAGAAAACGTTCAATACGGCGCTCATCCTCATCACCCACGACCTCGGCGTCGTGGCGGAGGTCTGCGACCGCGTCGCCGTTGTCTACGCCGGCGAGATCGTGGAATCGGGCTCGCTCGCCGACGTGTTCGACCACCCGACGCACCCCTATACCCGCGGGCTTTTCGCGGCGCTGCCGGATATGGAAAAGGACGCGGCGCGGCTGCGCCCCATCGAGGGGCTGCCGCCCGACCCGACGGACCTGCCGCCCGGCTGCGCCTTCGCGCCGCGCTGCGCTTATGTCTGCCCGTCGTGCGGCGAGACCGCGCCGGAGCTCATCGAGGTCGCGCCGGGACATATCTGCCGCTGCCGCCGCGCACTCGATCCGGAGGTGAAATGATGTCTGCGCTGATAGAAGTCAACAATCTGAAGAAATATTTCCACTCCAGCCGCGGAATGGTCCACGCCGTGGACGACGTGAGTCTCAGGGTGGAAAAGGGCAGCACGATGGGGCTTGTCGGCGAATCGGGCTGCGGCAAGAGTACGCTCGGCAGAACGCTGATCCACCTGCTGGAGAGCACGGCGGGCGAGATCAGATTCGACGGTAAGGACGTGACGCATCTGAATCGCGCCGGGCTGAGGGCGCTGCGCGAGAACGTGCAGATGATCTTTCAGGACCCGTTTTCCTCCCTCAACCCGCGCCAGACGGTCAAGATGACGGTGCAGGAGCCGCTGCTGCTCTCGCGCCGCTACTCCAAGACCGAGCTCGACGAGGTGACGTACCGGCTGATGGAGCGCGTCGGACTGGAAAAGCGCTTCCAGCACTCCTATCCCCACGAGCTCGACGGCGGGCGCCGCCAGCGTGTCGGCATCGCCCGTGCCCTCGCGATCGACCCGCGCTTTGTCGTCTGCGATGAGCCGGTGAGCGCGCTGGACGTGTCCATTCAGGCGCAGATCCTGAATCTGCTGATGGACCTTCAGGAGAGTCAGGACCTGACCTATCTGTTCGTGACGCACGACCTCTCCGTCGTCCGCCATATTTCCGACCATATTTCCGTGATGTATCTGGGACAGCTCGTGGAGACGAGCCCGACGAAGGCATTTTTTGAGCGCCAGCTGCACCCTTATTCCAAGGCGCTGCTCTCCGCCGTGCCCTCGGCGAACATCCACCGCCGCCGCGAGCGGATCATCCTGAAGGGCGAGATCACCTCGCCGATCGACCCCAAGCCCGGCTGCCGCTTCGCCCCGCGCTGCCCCTACGCCTGCGCCGCCTGCGCGGAGCCCCAGACGCTCGAAGAGGTCGAGAGCAGCCACTTCGTGGCTTGCTGCCGCGCAAAGGAGATCAATGCCTGAGCGCGCCCAAAAACGACCCTGAGCGCGCCCAAAAACGATGTTTCCCCTCTTTACAAAGCAGCGCCAAGCTGCGGCTCCCCGGTCCTTCTCCCACCGGGGAGCTTTTTTCAGCGCGCGAAGACGCAAAAGGCAGCCGCATTTTCTGCGCGGCTGCCTTTGAAAATTTTCTGTGGGATCTCTTGACTTTTGAAAATGACAGAGGTATAATGCAAAACGACAAAGATATTTGTCATTCAGACCAATAAATCTGTCGACCGGAGGTGCTGTATGATACTGCGGAATCGCCTGAAGGTGTTCAGGGCTGTCCTGAACGTCAATCAGCAGGAAATGGGGAGCTTATGCGGCGTGTCGCGGCAGACGATCAGTCTGATCGAGCGCGGCGATTATTCGCCGTCCGTTGCCCTCGCGCTGACGATCGCGAAGGTCTGCGGCGTTACGGTCGAGGAAATTTTCTATTTGCAGGAGGAAGCGGAAAATGAAGAACAATGAGATCAAGCAGGCAAACCGAAGGGCGCTGCCGAAGTTTTTGCTTTTTGCAGCCGCGTGCGCGGTCATCGGCGGCGTGATCGGCTATTATTCCGGTTACGGTTGGTCGGAAGGCGGGATGGGTCGGCTGGTCGGCGCCTTGCAGGAAGCGGGGGCGTTTTTCGGGACGCACATTGCCCCGTGGCTGCTGCTCGCGGCGGCGGTCATCGTGCCGGCGGTCTGCATCCCGATCTATCGGAGCGCAAAGAAGCTCGCTGCGGCGTGGGACGGCGAGGACGAGGACACCTCGGACGCGATCGACAGAAAGCTGTCCGCCGCGATCTGGGTCACGAGCGCCGCGCTGATCCTCTCTTATTTTTTAATCGCGGCGACCTATTCGGACGGCTTCACGGCATTTGACAGCGGGGAAGGGACCAAGCTGCTTTCTGTCGGCATCGCCGCCTTCCTCGTCATTCTGGCGGAGGCGATCGTTTTCCAGCAGAAGTGCGTGGACACCGCCAAGCTGACAAACCCCGAAAAGAAAGCGTCCGTCTATGATATGCACTTTCGAAAAAAGTGGATGGACGACTGCGACGAAGCCGAGAAAATCGTGGCGGGCAAGTGCGCGTTCAAGGCTTACTCCGCGACGAATGCGGTCTGCACGGGCTTGTCCGTCGCGCTCGCGGTCTGCGCGCTGGTGCTTGATATCGGGTTCCTGCCGTCGCTCGCGGTCTGCCTTGTCTGGATCGTCAATCTGTCGGCGTACTGCAAGGAAGCCATGCGCTGCTCCAAAGCCGGGAACAGGATCTGAGGCGGAAAACAAAAACATCCGCAAATACTGAATATTTATACGCTCTCCGCGCCGTCTCCCGCCTCTTCCGCGAGGGTCCGGGCGAGCCGGTCGGCGGCGGAGTCCGCGGTCAGCGAATGGATATAAAAAAGCCGCCCCGGTGATGGGGCGGCGTAGGGGTCAGGCTTTTAGCTTGTAGATGTCCGACTCCGGACTGTTGCCAAATGATGTGATGGTGTCCTCGCTCTGGTTGGGGAGCATCCAGAAAAGAATGTCATAGTAACCGTCCCCGTCAATATCCGGGGCTGCGTAATCCTCGCCGAAGGAACTGAAATCGTAAATCTCCACCTCCGCGTGCAGCGTTTCGCCCGGTCGGATGAAGTTGGTCCGCTTTTTGACCGCCCAACCGTTTTCTTCAAGGTCCTTTTGGTACGCCGTTTCATCCAAGCCGCCGAAAGCCGGACCTTGCAGCAGTTCATAACTGCCGTCCGCCTTCACGCCGACGACCTTCATGTAGATGCGCACCGCGTCGGAGCGGTTGTTCGTGATGTCGAAGCCCTCGCCGTTGCAGGAAATACGCAGGTCCTCGAACAGGATGTAGCAATTCTTCTCAAACACCTCCCCCGGCTCGATGAGTCGAACGGGTGAGGCGGTATGATGGGGTGCCTGCGTGTAAGTGGGCGTTTTGGAAACCGAGGCGATAGGAAACGTCGTCGAGATGCTGATCGAAATCCGGATGAGCGCGCAAATACATCCGAGGCAGATGCAGACGATACCGAGTGCCGTCATACCCTTGCTGCGCTTCTTCTTTGGTTTTTTTGTCATTTTGCAAAACCTCCCTTTGGACTAATTATCGCGCAAACACTGAAAAAAATCAACCAAATGTTTGAAAGAAGGTGATTAAAAATGGCGGATGCAGACGGCTCCATTATCGTGAACGTGGACCTCGACGACGCGCAGGCGAACTCTATAGAAAACAAGCGCCCGCGGTGTGAGCTGCGGGCGCTTTGAAACCTTCCGAGAGCTGCAAAGCATTCAGCAAAAGGGCACCCGGTCGCCCTCGTTATCCAAAAACAGCAGCAGCTGTATTCTGAGTGGGAACAATAGCTTCTCCTGAGTCTGGGATCCCTTTGCAGACCAAGAAGTCGATTACATCCGAACAGTCTTCAGTGGGAATCACTGTCAAAAGTTCCATCATATCAAGCATCAGTTTTCCGTTTCCAATTATTTTTAGTTCGGAGGGGTTGATGCTCGCTGCGTCCAGCAGTGCTTTTTCTGATGAGAGGATTGCTTTGTGATACAGGTCGAATATTTCCGAAGCAATGCTGATATTATTTATTCCTACAATTTGATCATAAGGCGTTGGTTTTAAGGAATTCTTAATAATCTCCGGGTGGAGTTGAAAGGTAGCTATGCTCCTGATTTCGCACAATTGCCTGTAAGTTGTTGACTCGGCAAGCTTGATGAGCATGTTGGCATTTTGGGGAGTAACGCTCTCGGTGAAAGCAAGGTTCGCATAAAGATTTCCAAGACATTTTAGCTTCTTTTCTTCAAATTCTCTTTGTGCTACGAGTAACACGCCCTCTAGCAATTTCTCTCCATCTGATGTGTCGTCGTTCACGTTCTTGAAGAAGTTATCACCCCGTATCTTTTTGCCTTCTTCTATGTTTCGGTTTATCTTTTCGGCAGCAATTTGAAAGGTCGTCTGAATGCGGGAATTTTCGCGTTTTGAGAGAATTCTTTCTTTGATCTCATTTCCTACGAAAACAAATGCATGTTCTACCATTGTTCCGGTCAATGCTCCTGCGACAGCTCCGAGCGGACCGACCGCCAAACCTATAGCGGCGCCGACTGATGCGCTGACTAAACCAGTGCCTGCATCGAGCAGCTTTTCAGCTTTTTTGTGCTCACATTCACCCATTTTTCCACCTCACTAATTTTTTTGCTTGGTGATTTTAATTTTTCGACATTCGAGAAAAGAAAAACATCCGCGAATACTGAATATTTATACAGCCTCCGCGCCGTCTCCCGCCTCTTCCGCGAGGGTCCGGGCGAGCCGGTCGGCGGCGGAGTCCGCGGCTTCGCCGAGACCGGTGAGGGCGGCGAAGGGGGCGAACTGGATGGCGCGCTCGGCGTTCGGGACGGGGCGGTGGCGCTCCGAGCGCGGGCGGGGGTGGTGCAGGATCGCGGCGTAATCCCATTCGGGCTTCATGCACTGCATGCTCCTTTCCGATATCCGGCTTTCATGCCTTATGCCCTCCGATCTGACCGTGGCGCTCGCGGCCCGTTGCGCCGTCGTCGAAATTCGTGCCGTGCAATATCGCGTTTTTTCCGTAGCGCCGCCGGATGGCGGAGACCGCCTGCTGGCGGCGCTTTTCGCGCGCGAGCGCGTCGGCGTCCGACTCTGCGTCGGAGAAAAGATCGAGCTGGACCGGGGCGGGGGAGTCGCTCTCCGGGGCGGTGCGGGTCAGGCTGAGCGTGATGCGCCGCAGGAGCAGCGCAGGGTCCATGATGCGGTCGAACACCGCGAGCGCGGCGGCGGTGATGCGCCGCACGGAGGCGGAGCGCTCCGGCAGGTTCTCGCTGCCGTGGACGCCCTTCGGCACGGCGCGGCCGTAGCGGTCGCGGACGATCTCGCCGGCGTAGGTCCTGCCGCCGAGCAGGTTTTCCACGTCGTAGCCGAGGTCGAGCACGACCTGATCGGTCGTGAGACCTTTTTCGAGCAGCTCCTGCGCCAGCTCCTCCGCCATCTCGCGCAGCACGACGCGGGCGCGGCGGACGTCGTAGGGCTCCTGAAGCACCTGCCCGGAGCTGAGGCTCGTGGACACGGGGCGGTAAGCCTTGATGTCCGCGATGGTGCAGGGCTCGACGCCCCAAGCGTGGTCGATGAGCAGCCCGGCATTCACGCCGAAGGCGCGGTAAAAGATCTCCTCGTCGAACTCCGAGCGGCGGGCGACGTCGCCCATCGTGAACAGCCCCCAGCTCTCCAGCTTCCGCGCCGTGGCGGGACCGACGCGCCAGAAATCCGTCAGCGACCGGTGGTCCCAGAGCTCGCGGCGGTAGCGCAGCTCGTCAAGCTCCGCGATGCGCACGCCGTCGCGGTCCGGCGGGCAGCGCTTCGCCATAATGTCCATCGCGACCTTGGCGAGATAGAGATTCGTGCCGATCCCCGCCGTCGCGGTGACGCCCGTTTCGCGCAGAACGTCGCTTATCATGCGCCGCGCAAGCTGGTGCGGCGTCACCTGTCCGCCGCGGAGATAGTGCGTCACGTCGATGAACACCTCGTCGATGGAATAAATGTGGATGTCCTCCGGCGCGACATAGCCGAGATAGATCTGGTAAACGCGGGTGCTGACCTCCATATAGCGCGCCATGCGCGGCGGCGCGACGAGGTAGCCGAGGGCGAGCGAGGGGTCGGCGCGGACGTCCGGGTCCATGTAGCTCTCGCGGACGAGGCAGCCGCCCGGCGCGGCGGCGCGGCGGCGGGCGTTGACCTCCGCGACGCGCTGGACGACCTCGAAGAGCCGCGCCCTGCCGGGGATACCGTAGGCTTTGAGCGAGGGCGTCACGGCGAGGCAGATGGTCTTCTCCGTGCGCCGCTCGTCCGCCACGACGAGGTTCGCCGCGAGCGGATCGAGTCCGCGGTCCACGCACTCCACGGACGCGAAAAACGACTTCAGATCAATGGCAAGATACCGCCGCTCCATGGCGGGCGCGCCCCCTTTCCTCAAAGACTCTTGATGACGAATTTCGCCACGCCCTGCACGGCGCAGCGGGCTGTCCGGACCTCGCGGTCCGGATATTTTTCGCGGTTTTCGTAGCGCAGGACGGTCTCGCCCGTGGCCTCGTCGCGGCCGGCGAGACGCTTGAGCGTGTTCTCGCCCTGCCCGGTCAGGGCGGCTACGATGTCGCCGGGGCGGGCGGTCTGCTGGCGGTGGAGGACGACAAGGTCGCCGTCGGCAATGCCGGCGTCCGCCATCGAGTCGCCCACGGCGCGGAGCAGAAAGAGCTCCTCCCCGCCGAAAACGGCGGTGGGCAGCTGGACGTATTCCTCCACATTTTCGCGCTCCTCCTCCGGCGTTCCGCAGGGGATCGCGCCGACGAGCGGCACGGAGACGAGCCCGGCGCGGCATTTGCGCGTTGCGTCCGTGGCGATCTCGCCGCCGCCGTAGTCTATCATGCCGAGGCGGTCCATCTCGCGCAGATAGTTATAAACCGTTGTCCGCCCGACGCCGAGCGCGGCGGCGATCTCGCCGGTCGAGGGGCTGCGCCCCTCCGCGCGGTAAAACCGCTCCGCCTCGTTCCGGATGCGCTCCATGAGCGCGGGGTCCTTGTGCCGCATCTTCCGCTCCTCCGTTCTATCGTGAACAAGATGTTCCTGATAGGCTTATTATACATGCTTTCACCAAAAAAGCAAGAGGGAAATTTACACATTTGTCCGTTGTCATTTTTTGCTACTTGCATTGTAATGTTCTGTAGCAAAGTGCGCCGCGGGCGACAAAACATTTCGGGTCCGAAATCCATACATTTCGGGCAGGTCGTGCGCCGTGCGCCCGGATTTGTGCTATGGTTATGGCGTTAGATTCTGTGCCGCAAGGAGGAACATGCTGACATGGACAAGATGAAGCGTTCCCTGAGCAAGCTTTTGAGCCTTGCTCTCGCGTTCCTGATGCTTTTTGAAGCGTCCGGCAACGCCTTCGCCTATATGGTGGAGGGTTCGAAAACGGCTTCGCAGTCGGAGGAGGAGATCACCCTCACCGACGGCGACGGAAACGTCACCACGCCGGGCGAGAGCTGGGAGGAGACCTTCCCATACGGCGCGTTTGCCTTTGAAAAGTCCGGTCTCGCCGTGAAAGAGGGCGAGACCGGCGTGATCAAGGTCTACCGTCTCGGCGGCACCGCCGGGCGCGCCACGGCTTACATTAAATATCAGCCCTCCGTGACGCAGGACGAGAACGGAGACGCGATCTATGACTTCGCCATCAGCGCCGCGGACGCGGTCGTGAGCGTGGAGGAGCCGCAGCCGGCGGCAAAGTATCAGCCCGTCGGCAAGGAGCCCGATCCGCAGGAGACCGACGCCGCCGTTACCGCCTCCGAGGGCGAGGACGGCTGGATGCTCTCCGTGGACGTGGAAAATGCGGAGAGCTACGCATGGCAGGTCAGCGAAAACGGCGGCGTCTGGAGCGATCTGGACGGCGCGGATGCCGCGTCCCTGCCCGCGGACGCCGAGGCGCTCGGCGAGAGCTACGATTATCGCTGTGTTTACACCGTGGACGGTGTGCGCTACTGCACGGACTCTCTGCGCGGCACGGAATATGTCCGCGCGGCGGAGGAGGAGCTTGAGCCGATGCCGGAGGACATCGACCTTGCCGCCAAGCCGGTCTACACCCCGCTGGCGCTGGGCGCCGAGGGCGAGGACCCCTACAGCGCGTGGCTCTTTGAGCTCGTGTTCGCGGACGGCGAGTGGGTCAAGGAGCTCCACGTCGACGCGCTCACCGATGCGCTCGCCGAGGCTGCGGAGGCGGCGACCTTCACCATCGTCGGCTGCGACGGCGGCGAGGTGCTCGATTCCGCGTCCACGCTGCTGCTGCGCATCGAGGACACGAACGATCCCGAACCGAGCACGCTGGGCTTCACCGCGGAGCTCGTGGAGGCGGACAAGGCGGAGGGCTATGCCACCGTGATGATCCGCCGCGTCGGTGGCACGAGCCGCCCCGTGACCGTCAAATACGCGACCGCGGACGACACCGCCGTTGCCGGCACGGATTACGCCTATACCGAGGGCACGCTGCTCTTTTACGGCGGCATCGACGAGCTGCCCGTGCGCGTGGAGCTCATCGACGACGGCAAAGCGAGCGAGGATGCGGTCCGCTTCTATATTGAACTGAGCGAGCTTCAGGGCGACGACGGCTGCACGCTGGATGTCGTCCGCGCCGCCGTGGACCTCACGAATTCCGGCACCGGTACGGGCGAGAACACCGCGTCCCGCCTCTACGACCCGGACGCCGTGGACCTCTCCGGCTCCGTGGGCGAGAGCGCGAGCGCGGCGTCCTCCGCCGGCTCCGGCGAGACGGTCGTGAGCGGCGAGGCGCAGGAGATCGCGGAATACGAGCCCGTTTACTCCGAGCTGCGCTATGAAGATCCCGAAGGGATGACCACGCAGGTCTACAGCGGCAATGTCGCGACCATCATGTTCAAGAATCCGAGCGCCAATGTCTGGACGGACACGGTCGACCTCGCGGTGAACAAGGGCTGGTGGAGCGTCGGCAACTGGCGCAAGACCGGTCTGTACGGCAAGGGCGAGACGACCGGCAAGCTCGGCAGCGGCGGCAAATATACGCTTCCGAGCGGCATCGCGCTCGCGAGCAAGGACGAGACCAGCGCCACCTTTACCGGCTGGAACGACCCCGCCATCGGCGCCACCCAGACCGGCTATATCGGTCAGATGTTCAGCCAGTTCCAGACTGCGGTCCGCGCGGACACGGCGCACGACACCGCCTATCTGCACGGCTTCCATTATGACTATTCCTATACCAAGCCCAATCTCCAGATTATTCAGGGCGGCACGCTCCTGAAGACGCCGCAGAACTCCAAGCGCTCCGGCTCCGGTCCGCTGGACAAGAACTGGCATATCAGCTCGAGCGACGACTGGAGCAACTATTATAACCCCTTCACCTCGAACCACACCGGCAGCTTCGCGCTCAGCGCGACGGGCGTTACCGTCAAGATCGAGATGAAATATGCCAAAGACAACGGTCACAGCGAGCACGAAAACGACGACCTCAACGATCAGACCATGCTCGCCGTCAACAACCTCACCCTGACGCGCCGGACCTTTGCGGACAGCGCCTTCAAGGTGGAGATCACCACCCCGAACGACGAGAACACCGCCCCGAACGGCGGCGCGGTCCTCAGCGACTACGCCAGCTTCGAGCCGCTGGTGGAGCTCATGAACGGCGGCGTGCAGGGCAGCAACACCCTCTACGTCGGCTCCAAGGTCCGCCTCACGGCAGGCAAAGCCCCCGCAGGCTACTATCTCTCCGACGTCGTCGTGTACCAGAGCACGGACGGCGGCGCGAGCTGGACGAAGTTCGACAAGTTCCTCAAGGACGTCGACAAAACGAAAAACGAGGCGACCATCAAGCTCGTCGGCGGCAGCAGCAGCCTGACGGCGGACGACCTTACGGCGCAGTATAAGTTCCGCGTCGTCTATGCCCGCACGTCCACGGTCGAGGTCGAGCTGGCTCCCTCGCTCCCGCGCGACAGCTCCGGCGCGGTGCTGAATGACGTCAACGCCGTTCTGACCGGTTACGGTGAGGACAGCGACCACGGCTTTATCACCGGCGCGAGCGCCAATATTACTTACGGCTACAGCACCTTCGACACGGAGGATTACACCACCGCGCTCAGCGAGAGCACCCTGAGCAAGAACGGTCTGAGCGCCAGCGGCTCGACGCTTTCCTTCAGCGCGACGAACATCCAGTGGGTCGAGTTCGGGCTCTCCGATAAGGACCTGCTGCTCGTGAACGGCCGCGCTTACCCCGGCGACGCGAGGATCTATCTGCGCGAGAGCGATCTTTCGGGCAAGATGACCGTCTACTATTACCATGAAAACTACCAGAACTCGCTGAACGCGATGAAGACCACCGTCTCGTGGATCGGTGTTTACTGGGACGGGAACGGCAACGGACAGATCGACGGCTACTTCAATGAGCAGGGCAACTTCGTCCTCGATGGCACCGGCGACGAGTTTTACGGCTACATCGATGCGGGCGAATTCAACGAGACCCTGTTCGCGCCGAAGCAGAACGCCGCGGGCGTTTACTGCCAGTATTTCCTGAAGGTCTGCTACACGATGATCCCGCGCTGCCTCTCCGTTCCGGAGGGCGCGGACAAGGACACCGACCGTGCGCAGGTCATGCCCGCCTTCATCACCGCGCTGAACGCGGACTCTCCGGCTTATTCGAAGTCCACGGCCGAGCAGCGCCAGTACCGCTACCTCATCAGCGGTATGACACGCTATGCGGAAAACGGCACTTACGATTACTCCGCCGACGACCACGCGATGTATATGGCGGAGGCGTCGAAGAAGTCCACCGTGGATATCCCGCTCGGCGGCGACAGGCAGCCGGCGCAGCTCCAGAATGAGGGCACGGAGAACGCGTACTATACGTGGACGCCCAAGTTTGAGGGCGCGCTGCTCTATCCTTACGCCGCGCCGACGCCCATCACCATCGAAAACTCCGTCGCGGGCGTGACGGAGATCACGGGCGGCTACAAGCTGGAAAACGGCGAGCTCAGCTACCCCGACACCGCCGACCGCGACAAGGTGAACAACTATCTCGGCTCCTTCACCGGCAGCACCACCTTCGCCCTCGTGACGCAGGAGCAGAACCGCACCGTCGGTGAGACGAAGATCACCACCGATACCGGCACGATCATAGCGAATGTCGCTCCCGGCGCTTACGGCGACTATTACGTGAAGCCCGACAGCGTTACCCTCGGCGGCGTCGCCACGACGCCGGACGCCTCCTATCTGAAGGAAGTCAAGAACCCGAAGGACGAAAGCGGCGAGACGAATATCAACATGGACCAGTCCGGCAGCGAGATGAGCGAGTTCAACGTGGACCTCGGCATCGACCTCGGCGGCACGGAGATCGCCGTGACGGACGCCGTTACCATCATCATGGACGGCAACCAGGTCGGCTTTGCCATCGGCGTGCCCCTCGGCGAGGTCGATAAGGACGACGGCAAGAAGGGCATCGGCGACGCCAACAAGGAGTCCTGGACCCAGTTCAAGGACTTCTTCGACAGCAGCAACTTCGGCGGAGACGACGATTACCGCAAGGCGAGCGATTCCTATAAAGCCGCCAAATCCGGCGGCTACAAGCCGGACGGCTCCGACTTCAGCTCCAAGAGCATAGGCGTGGAGTTCTCGATGTCCATCGCGTTTATGTTCGAGTATAACCCGCTGGACGACGGCTTCTATTTCGAGGGCATGACCATCTCCTGCTCCGCGGAGTTCTCCATCCGCGTGCAGGGCCGTCTGACCGTCTGCCCGATCGTCTACTTCTACATGGAGTTCACCGCCGGCATCGAGGCGACGACCGGCCTCGGCGTCATCCGCGAGTCCGTGGAGGAGAACGAAGCTTATTTCGACGCCAAGGGCAGCGATAACGAGAGCAAGCGCATCAAGCTCACCTATATCCACGCCCCCGGCACGAGCAACGCAATCATCAACAAGGCGGCGTTTGACGCCCTGACGGATAAGAGCGACTATGCGCGCGTTGAGGGCAGCGATGCCTATTTCTGGAACGCCAAGCGCTTCAAGACCGAAGCCGAAGCCAAGGCGGAGTTCCTCGACAGCCGCGATTATCTGCTCAGCGAGCTGCAATACGGCCTGCTGAGCGAGAGCGAGCAGGCGGCTTACACGGTCGACGGTCCGAGCGGATACTACTATAAGAATACTTACAGCTCCTACGCCGACGCCGAAGCCGCCTTCAACGCGGCGACGAGCTGGGAGTTTACGACGGACCTCAAGGCGTTCAACCTCTGCTTCAAGGGCAAGGTCTCCGTCGAGGTCCTGAAGAGCGACGGCACCCCTGCGGGCAGCGATTACATCACCGGCTTCCTGACCTCCGACGGCCAGAGCGACACGCAGGTCGTGCTGAAAAAGCAGAAGGACATGGAGCTTGATGAAGAGGTCATCGTCCGCCTGCGCCCGATGGAGTATGACGAGGCGGTCGTCGGCGACGAGTCCACGATCAGCTATGTTGCGCGCATCGTCAACATCCGCAACGAGGTCTACTGGAAGGGCATCGAGATCACCCCGTCCCTCGGTCTTGAGGTCGGCGCGGGCATCGGCATGGAGCTGCTGAAGCTTGAGCTCTACGCCAAGGTCGGTCTGGAAGCCACCTTCCTGCTCGGCGTTTATAACGAGGACTATGACGGCACCAACGCGAAGTATAAGCCCGCGAGCGTGGAGAGCTTTGAGTTCTCCATCGGTCTCGGCGTGCGCGTCGTGCTGCTGGTGTTCACCTTCGAGCTGGACGTCGCGACCTATGTCGTCGAGTATGACGGCAGCAAGGCGCCCGGAGACAGATGGGATAAGGGCTGGCACTTCCTGAACGACTGGGTCGGCCAGGCGAGCGAGCCAGGCTACCTCGGCGTCACAATCACCCCGCCGACCGCTTACAGCACCCAGAAGCTCTATACCCCGGAGGACAACGCCCCGGCGGAGATGAGCACGCAGGCGATCGCCCCGACGGATGAGCGCGTCCCGTTCCAGCTCTCCAGTGAGGGCGGCTCCGATGTCAACGCCTTCGCTCTCGGCGAGGGTCTGCTGAGCGGCACGGACTATAAGGTCGTCCGCGCCGGCGGACGCACCTTCATCGTCTACACCGTCTCCCGCAGCTCCGGTGCGGCGGAGGACCTGCCCATGCTCGTCATGAGCGAGGTCGCGTTTGACGCGGACACGAAGGCTTACGGTCTCGTCAACCCGGCGGACAGCACGAGCAAAACGCCCTATATCGCCCTCAACGACGACGGCACCGGCGACCTCGACTTCGACGTCTGGACCGAGGAGAACGGCGATACCAGCACCGTCCACGCCGCGTGGGTGAGCTATGTGGACGTGCAGACCGAGCCGCAGAAGCCGGGGGAGACCCCCTACGGCGGCATGGGTGCGGACACCTACACCAACGAGGAGTTCAAGCCCAAGACCCCGGAAACGCCGTATGAAAAGGACGGCGAGGTGATCAGCAAGTCGAACTACAAGAGCCTTGCCCCCGAAGAGCCCAAGCTCGCCGAGGTCAAAGAGAGCGACTATTGTACGCTTGCGGAGATCACGGACGAGGAATATCAGGCGCTCTCCGAGGAAGAAAAGACCGCTTACACCCTCAACGAAGAAAGCGGAAAGTATCAGAAGTATGATCCGGCTGAGGGCTATG
>CAVCTM010000019.1:18658-26629 GCA_963605115.1 Pseudobutyrivibrio sp.
CGCCGCGGAGGACGACGGCACGGAGTACGGGTACTACGAGCAGTACCTGACCGACACGGGCGCGGACGCCAACTACCGCGACTTCCTGCTCCAGACCAAGAAGTCCACGCTGGATGTTTACGGCACCCAAACCGCACTGACCGCGAAGATCAAGGTCGGCGGGGAATGGAAGACCGCGACAAAGACCCTTGCCGAGGGCAACACCGTCGGCAATATCGAGGTGCAGAAGATCGGCGACGCTTATTACGTCGTCTACACCACGAGCGCGGATGTCTATGAAAAGGACAGCAGCGGCAAATACACCGAGCACTTCACGCAGGAGCGCCTCTGCGTCAACCGCGTGACGGTCGACGACAGCGGCGAGATTAAGTGGAGCGGCAACTATGTCCTCCGCACGATCCGCACCTATGAACAGAATACGGAGCTCAGCGGTCTTTATCCCTCCAGCGGAGCATACACCGCCGTCGAGAGCCCCTATTTCTCCAACCTCAGCTTCCTCTCCGGCGAGATCGACGCCGCCATCCTCCAGGGCGAAGCGGAGACCTTCACGACCCTCTCCAATGGAGACGATATCCACGACTTCCTGCTCTTCGAGATGAACGGCACGACCTATGTCGTTCTGGATACCGATCTGAAGAGCATCACCACGACCGGCTCCGGCACGATCTACCCGTTCTTCACCGGCTCGAACGGTCAGGTCTCCGGCAAGCTGGAGGTCAGCATCGGCGCGGACGAGAACGGCCACCTCTACGCCGTTTATACCAGCGCCGTCTCCGGCACGACGAACAACGCCATCTACCTCGCCTCCTACGATCCCAAGGCGGGCTGGAGCGACGGCGTGATCCTCGCCATGAACGGCATGGACGTCTACGAGCAGAGCGGCAAGAACGGCTGGAGCGAGGAGCTCACGCAGGCGGCTTACTGGGGCGTCTCCGGCAAAAACGGCGGCATTCTGACCTCCGCAAACGCCCAGGGTCTCTTCGGCGAGAGCGGCACGGACATCTATAACACGCTTGTCGCCCTCGATACCACGCTCGGCAACGGCAAGTCCGTCACGCTCGGCGGGCTCCAGACCTCCTTCGGCACGAGCAAGGATGACCTCCTGATCCTCACCCGCGGCGTCACCACACCGCTTCAGGCGGGCTATTCCAGCTCCACCGGAAAGTGGAACGTTACGCCCACCTACACCGGCAGCGGCACGATGAACACCACGGCGGGCATTTACGCCATCCGCTACGGTCACAGCGAAAAGGATCTCGGCGAGGGCTCCATCTCCTTCGTCCACGCCGACTTCAGCGCCGGCACCGCCCTCCAGATCGAAGCCAGCGCCGTCAACGTCGGCGACACGGCATTCTATTATGACAGCGCCAAGGGTCCCGTCACCGTCACGCTGACGGCGGGAGGCCAGACGCTGCTGGAGAGCGAGATCAAGGAAAACGTCAAGCCCGGTCAGACCGTCGCCATCTCCGGCACCGCCGCGGCGCTGGAGAAGGACCTTGAAGACGGCACGAAGTTCACCCTCACCGTCGCGGAGGCGGACGGCGCGTCCAAGGAGCTCGTGCTCTTCACCGTGTCGAAGAAGCCCGACCTCGGCGTCGAGCAGCTCACGCTGACGAACCCGATCGTTTCCGCGGACGGCAGCACCACGACCTACGACTTCTCCTTCATCGCCGCGAACCGCGGCAGCGCGGAAGCCAAGGGCGTCTTCGCCCAGATCTCTTACGCCGACGGCGAGGACACCAACGGCAACCGCACCTATACCGCGCTCGACCTGAGTGCCTCGAAGCTGACCGTCGACCCGGAGAAGAATCTGAGCGAGTTCGCGACGCAGGCGGCGAGCAGCGCCGACGAGCTGCGGCTCGGCATCCTCCGTCTCTACGGTACGGACAACAGCGACACCATCCAGACCGGCAACGGACGCCTTGTCCACGGCACGCTCACCGTGCCCAGCAAGGCTTACGCCGCGGGCGAGGCCAAGGGGCTTGAGCTGCGCGTCGAGCTGTTCAGCGACCGTGACAACGCCAATGTGACGACCTATGTCACCCAGTCGGCGCATGACGAGTATTACACGGCGAACAACACCGCCTCGACCTCCACCGGCGCCGTGACGGACTTCACCGCCGCGTCCCGGATCGTCATCCCGCTCGGCACCACGACGCTCATCCCGCTCTCCGCGGTCAGCTCCCGCGGCACCAAGCCGAGCATCACCGTGGAGGAGACCCGCGACGCCAACGACGCCGACGGTCAGAACATCGGCATCCTGAACTTCAAGCAGAGCTCCGCCTCCGGCGGCAAGGTCAGCGGCGTCGTCTCCATCACGCCGTCGAGCCTCGGCACCGGCATCATCAACGTCTATGACACGGCGACCAACTCCCTCGTCGCCATCGCCTTCGAGGTCACGGATTCCGAGGACGGCATCGACATCTATAAGGACAACGAGTCCTTCGCGTTCTACAACAAGGACAAAACCAAGGTCGACCCGGCGTCCACCGCCGCGACCGGCGACTGGACCTTCACCGACGCCGCCAAGTGGGGCGTGAAGGACGTGGAACACCCGGAGAACAGCACCGAGGAGTCCCCGCTGCGCAATAACCTCTCTTACGGCAAGCCCGGCGCTTACTTCCTCTTCTCCTCCGTCGCCGAGAGCATCGACCTCTATTTCAGCGGCACGATCACGGTCAGCTCGACCGACCCGAATGTCCCCGACAAGACTTACACCAACGTCGGCGGCAGCACGCCGGTCAAGAATATCCCGATCGCCAAGATCGAGGACGGCAAGCTCGACGCCCGCACCGTTACCATCACCGTCAGCGGTGAGGAGACCGCGGCGTTCGACCGCCTCGTGGAGCACTATCCGGGCAACATCGTCCCGCTCCCGACCTTCGACCGCGTTGCGCCGAACCTCTACTGGTCGCGCTCGTTCCCGGCGACCGCCTCGATCGAATCGGGCAGCGGCACAAAGATCGCGCTGAAGCTCTACGCCCTTGACGACGGCGGCATCAGCTACATCGAGGTCAACGGCGCGCGCTACGCCGCAGGCGATGCGTCCGTCGAAAAGCTCGACCCGGACGGCAGGCTCCTCTGCTACACCTTCGACGCCATCACCGCCAACGGCACTTACACCGTCGCCGCGGCGGACACCTCCGGCAACATCACCCGCGAGACGCTCGTCGTCGACTGGTTCAACGACATCGCCCATGACGAAAAGAACACCGTGAATGTCCCGGTGTATGACGTCGGATTCTATGTGGACGATAAGGAAGTCACCGGTCTTGTCCGCGCCGCCGAGCTGCCCAAACTGAACCTTAGGGCTGCATTGGCGGAAGGTCAGACGGCTGCGGAGAAAACCGAGCTTTACTACTTCGGCACAGAGCTGACCCTGCTGACCCCGGAGGAAGACGGAAGCTACAAGATCGTCGATAACGGCATCTATTGGTTCCGCGCCTCGAACAGCGACAACGGCACCTATTACAGCGTGTTCCTCTGCATGGATAAGATCGACAAGGAAATTCCGAGTGTCGAGCTTACCTACGATGCCGTGTCCGGCAAGCTGAGCTGGAGCGCCGCCAAGAACGGACTCTCCGCCGCAGTGATCGAAACCGTCACCATCAACGGGGAAAAGGTGAACGGCGACAAGACCGGTCTTAAGCTCACGGGGACCTATGCCACGACCTACAACGGCGTTTACGAGATCGCCGCAGAGGATGCTGTCGGCAACCGCGTGACCAAGCAGATCACCGTTGCGGATGCCCCTCTCTCCATCGCAAGCATCCACGAGCTCACCGTTTACGGTGCGTGGAACGCCGACAAGAATAACGGCAAGGTGGTCCTCGACCTCGCCGGCGTCACCGGCGGCACCTGGGACAGCACCCTGTCCGACACCGCAAACGGCATCTATAAAGCCAAGTATGAGGTCGCGCTCGTCCCCGCAGGTACGGCGATCGACACGATCACCGACTGGACCGCGCTCGACGAAAGCGGCAATATGACCCATACCTTCGAAAACCTCGCGCTCGGCACCTATCAGCTCGTCGTCCGCGACGCGGCGGAGCCGACCCGCTATACCACGAAGGCGATTGAGGTCACGTGGGAAGCGATCGAGGCGGAGCTCGCCGCCGCGCTCGCGTCCAATGCCGGCGCCGAGGACGGCGTTATCGGCGTGACGGTCACGAACGGCCGCGCGGACTATTATGAGTTCGCGGTCCTGCCCGCCCCGGCGGACTGGGACGGCAAGGATGTCAGCATCGAATACTTCCTGAGCGCCGCCACCGAGGAAAACCCGCTCGTCTGGCTCCCGGCGGATAACGTCAACGTCTCCGCCCTGACGCGCACGCTCGACGGTCTTGCGCCTGCGAGCTACCTCGTCGCCGTCCGCGGACTCTACGGTGCGACGGAGGACGACATCGCCGCCCTCAAGCGCCTCGGCAGAGATCTCACCGACGCGCAGAAGGCGCTCAAGCTCGCGACCGCACCCGACGCGGAGCAGCGCGAGACGCTGGAGAAGGCGGTCGCCGCCGCGCAGACCGCCTACGACGCGAAGGCCAAGGAGCTCAGCGCCAAGAGCGAGGCGCTCTACGGCACCGACACCACCGCCGAATACTGGCAGCGCACGCTCGTCCAGAGCATCTCCCTCGGCTTCTACGACACGAGCAGCGTCAAGAGCGCCGGCACGAACGAGAACGGCTCCACGATCATTGAGCTGAAGCCCGGCAAGAAGCTTACCTCGACGGATAGCTCCAAGATCTATAAGGAAAACCGCGAAAACTCCGTCCTGCTCCGCCGCGGCGAGGAAAATGTCTATCTCCCGGCGGGCACCCTGACGCCCGGCTTCGACGTGAACCGCATCCTGATCGACTCCGCCGCCGCTGCCGACGGTATGGTCGTGCAGTACACAGACCTCGACGGCAACGTGAGCATCCTGCCGGGGTGCCTCGTCTCCGCGGACCGCGTGAGCTACTTCGTGCTCGGTCCCGGCGACTATGAGCTCGTCCCCGCGAGCTGCGAGTTCACCGACATCGCGGGTCTCTGGGGCGAGGAAGCCATCCGCTTCGCCGCCCACCGCGGTCTGCTGAGCGGCGTCGGCAGCGACCTCTTTGCCCCGCAGGGCACCATGACGCGCGCCATGTTCGTCACCGTGCTCTGGCGCATCGCCGGCTGCCCGGCGGCGGAGAGCGGGAGCGCCTTCACCGACCTCACCGCCGACTGGTACCGCGCCAGCGTCGCATGGGGCGCGGAGACCGGCGTCGTCAAGGGTCTCAGCGACACGGAGTTCGGTCCGAACTACCCCGTCACGCGCGAGCAGATGTGCGTGCTGCTCTGCCGCTTCGCCGAATATCTCGGTCTGAACATCGGCAGCGCAGGCCCCGTCGCATTCTCCGACACGGGCGACATCAGCGCGTGGGCGATGGACGCCATCGGCGTCTGCGCCGGCAACGGTCTCATCCTCGGCGTGGGCGATAACCGCTTCGCCCCGAAGGACACCGCCAAGCGCATGGAGGTCAGCGCACTCTTCACCCGATTCATCACCCAGATGGTCGAGAAGTACGCGCCTGCCGCCGAATAACGCAAAAACCGACAGCGGGAGCCGGAAGGCTCCCGCTGCTTGGACTATCAGGAAAAATCCCAAAGAAAGAGAACGCACGCCACATGAAACCACCGAAAAAACTGCTCGCGCTGCTGCTGGCGCTTTTGCTGCTGCCGCTGCCGGTCCTGGCGGCGGAGGCGGAGCCGGACTGCCCGGAGTTTGACGGCTGGCTCGTCTCTATACCGGACGCGGCGGCGGAGGATTACCCGGCGCTGCACCGCGTGACGGAGGGGCTTTACCTTGCCCCGGACTCCGCCGCGGCGCGCGCGGCGCTCCCGGATGCGGAGGGTCTGGAGCCGAATTACGCCATGACCGTGCAGGACTACACGCCCGATCACTGGGCGCAGCAGACGATCGACGCGGCGGCGCTCTGGGACCATACGGACTCCTCCGGCGTGCCGGACCTCCGCGGCGGCGGCGTCACCGTCGCGGTCATTGATTCCGGTGTCATGGCGGACCACCCGGACCTCGCGGAGGCGACCATTCTCGACCCCGTGATCCTCTCCGGCGGGACCGCCGCCGTGGACAGCTGGCACGGCACCTTCGTCGCGGGACTCATCGCCGCCGCGGTCGGCAACGGCATCGGCACGGACGGCGTTGCACCGGACGTCACGATTTTGCCCATCTGCGTCACCCAGCGGGACAACACTTCCGTCGCCCGCGTCGTGGAGGCGATCCATTACGCGATCGACGCCGGGGCGGACGTCATCAACCTCTCCATCGCCGGATCGAGCTACACCGAGGCGCTCGAAGGCGCCTGCGCCGCCGCGGAGGACGCTGGGGTCATCCTCGTCACCGCCGCCGGGAACTACACGACCGGCGCGGCGAAGAGCGAGTATCACTACAAATACCCCGCCGCTTTTGACACGACCGTCAGTGTCAGCGGCTGCATGCCGGACGGCGACGGCGCGGTGTTCGATCCCGGCTACTCTTACTTCAACGACGCCGTCACCGTCTGCGCGCCGGGCACGGGCGTCACCTCGCTCTATCTCGACGGCTCTACCGCAACGCG
Source organism: Pseudobutyrivibrio sp. (assembly GCA_963605115.1). Taxonomy (GTDB): domain Bacteria; phylum Bacillota; class Clostridia; order Oscillospirales; family Oscillospiraceae; genus SVKR01. Next base: position 25,255 of record CAVCTM010000019.1, read on the forward strand.
CAGCGGTACGAGCTTTTCCGCCCCGCTCGTCGCCGGGCTCGCCGCCGCCGCAAAGCAGCGCAGCCGCAGCATCGGCACGGCGGAATTTGTCGCGCTGCTGGAGGCAAGCTCCACGGACCTCGGCGAGCCGGGCTATGACGTCTATTACGGCTACGGTCTCGTGAACGCCGCCGCCTTTGCCGAGGCGCTGGACCTGCTCTATCCTGCGGAGGAGCCGGAGCCCGATCCGGACCCCGATCCGGACCCGGAGCCGGACCCCGATCCCGAACCGGGACCCGCCCCGGAGCCCGCGGAGGACCTCCCGGCGCTGACAGCGGAGGAGATGCGCAGCGCGCTGGACGCCGGCGTGCTCCCCGCGCTCGCGGCGGGGGACGTGACCGTTACGCTCCGCCGCGCCGCAGCGGAGGCGCTGCTCACCGCCGGTGCGGAATCGCTCGAAGTGCGCGCCGAGCGCACGGAGTCGGGCGTCAGACTGACATTTTACGCCGACGGCGCGGAAACGGAGCTGACCGGTGGCGTCGCCGTCGCGCTACCCGCGCCGGAGGACGAGATGCTGCTGCCCTGCCTTGACAGTGCGCCGCTGGCGTTTTCCGCCGCGGCGGACGGCATGCTCCGCTTCCTCGCCCCCGGCGGCGGGGACTTTACGCTCGAAGCGCGCGCCGCCGCCTTCGCGGACACGGCGGGTCATTGGGCGGAGAGCTCTGTCGCGCGCCTCGCCGCCCGCGGCGTGCTCCTCGGCGACGGGGAGCGCTTCCGCCCGGACGACACCGTGACGCGCGCCCAGCTCGCGGCGATCCTCGTCCGGCTCTGGGAGAGCGCCTTCGGCGCGCTGGCGGAGGGGGAGACGGCGTTTTCCGACTGCGCGGAGGACGCGTGGTACAGCCACGCCGTGCGCGCCCTCGCCGCCGCCGGCGTCGTGAGCGGCTTCCCGGACGGTGCGTTCCGCCCGGATGACCCTGTGACGCGCGGTCAGATGGCGGTGATGCTCGCCCGCTTCGCCGCGCTGCTGGAGCTCCGGAGCGGCGAAGCCGCGGAGCCCTTCGCGGACGCCGCCGCGATCCCCGGCTGGGCTGCCGAAGCCGCCGATACCTGCCGCCGCCTCGCCCTCCTGACCGGCGACGAGCAGGGCGATTTCAAAGCCGAAGCCCCCGCCACCCGCGCCCAGTGCGCCGCCATAGCCGAGCGCCTGATCGCAGGGGCGCTGGGATAAGAAAAAACACGCCCCGCGGGGCGTGTTTTTTAAAAAAAATAAAAGGAAATTACCTCAAAACGCCCCGCGCATATTTTGCCCCCAAATGCGGATAATACCAGTATCAATCGACAAAAAGGGAGCGTTTTGAATATGAAAGCAACAGGAATCGTGCGGCGGATCGAC
>CAVCTM010000020.1:0-25543 GCA_963605115.1 Pseudobutyrivibrio sp.
TCTGTTTCATTCCCCTTTGGTGCCTTGCAGCGCAGCGGAAAGGAATGGTCATAACGATGAGCGATCGACAAGTCGTGAAAACCTTAAACATGCATATTGACAAAAAGGCGTTGAAAACCGTATGGGTCTGTGCTCTGGTAATTCTGGCATCCATTCTGATGCACGACGGTGACCATCTGCGTCAGGCGTTCAACTGGGGCTACAGCATTCCGTTTGCCCTGCTGGTTTTGAATCTGGTGGTGTATCTTCTTCCGGCGGTATCGATTTTCCTGATCAAAATGGGGCGCATGAGCGCTCCGCTGGTCACCGGCTTTGCCGGGATCTTCACAACGGCAGGATTTCTGATCATCCATCTTTGCGGCGCATTTTCCGGACTGTGGGGCGTCTGGAATTACTCCTACTTTGAACTCATTAAAGGCGTGACCTACAACGGTGTGTTCTATCAGGGTGTGGATGTGTGGAGCTGGATTTTTCTGTTTGAGGTTCCGGCGCTCTGCCTTCCGTCCTCTGCGATCTCCTTCGTGACCTATTTCAAGGCCAAGAAAACTGCGAAGGCTGCGGAAGAGAAATGAAGCTGTTTTTGAAGATCTACGGGATGGACTGTGCCGCCTGCGCCGGGCAGGTTACTTCAGTTTTACGGAAAGCACCGGGCATCGACCGGGTACGGGTCAATTTCAGCACATCCAGTGCAGAACTGGAGGTGCAGAATGTTCCTGATTTTGCCCTTCTCGAAAAGCGGTTGACCCGGTTGGGCTATGCACTCCCAAAAGAGAAGGTAACCGTCAAAACGGATATCGCAGCGTTTGATGCGGCGCAGGAGCGCATTGCCTCACAGCTGCCCGCTTTCGCCTCTGTCGAGAAATCAGCGGAGGCCATTACGCTTTTCCTCTATCCGATCAGCTGCCGTGGAAGCGAGATCCTTTCTGCCTTTCGATCCGTTGGCGTGCCCGCCGAAATTGAAAAATGGGAGAGCGGCAATGAGGATGCACTGGCACACGATCAGGTGGGGCTGCTGCGTAAACTGGTTCTGTCCGTTTTCCTGACGCTGCCGCTGCTCTGGAATCCCAGTCCGTATTTTCAATTTGTGCTGGCGACTCTGATCCTACTGCTCCCCGCAAGCATTTTCCTGCGTGGAGCAGTCCGAGCACTGCATGGCGGCATGAATATGGATGTATTGATCGTGCTTTCCAGCTGTCTTGTCTATGGATACAGCACCTACCTGACCTTTACGGTAAAAGAGGATATCAAGTTGTACTTTCTCTGCGAAGGGGTTCTGATCTCCCTGATCCTTTTTGGACGGTATCTGGAGATCGTGGCCAGGGGTGAAACGGAGCGCTCTCTGCGAGGCTTTATCAGCCTATTGCCGAGACGGGCTCGGGTGCTTCGAGACGGCGTCGAGTCCCTTTTCGATGTGGATGAGATCAAGGTTGGGGATATGGTCTATGTACAGGCAGGTGAGCGTATCCCAGTGGATGGCGTCGTCATCGACGGCAGTGGGCTTGCGGATGAATCCCTGTTGACCGGAGAAAGTGCGCTTGTTTCCAAAAGTGCCGGAAGCAATACCACCGGCGGAACATTGCTGCGCTCCGGGTCGCTGACTGTCCGGGTAACACGGGTGGGCAGCGACACTTCTTTGGAGCAGATGATCGACATCGTGCGCCAGGCGCAGATCTCCGCCTCCCCCATTCGTAAGCTGGCCGACTCCATCGTCCGTTATTTCATTCCGGCGGTGATCGTTATTGCTGCTGTTGTTTTCTGTATCTGGTATTTTGCGGCCGCACCCGGCGATCTGCAGCAGGCGATCCTTTGCTGTGCCGGAGTCCTGGTGGTCAGTTGCCCCTGTGCCTTGGGGCTTGCGATCCCCACCAGCATTATGGTAGGCAGCGGTCGATGCAGTGAGCTTGGCATTCTGTTCAAGAGTTCCGCAGCCATTGAAAAAATGAAGAAGGTCAAGGTCATCGCTTTTGATAAAACAGGAACGCTGACCTGCGGTGGTGAGGACTGCGCTCGCAATGTTCTGCGCATCGGAGCAGCGGATACGGTTCGTATGCTATCAAAATCTTACAGGACCGTCATGATCAGCGGCGATAAAGCAGAAATCGCCGAGCAGGTGGGCACACTGGTCGGTGTGAAGCAAGTTTTCAGCGTTGTCAAGCCGGAGGGAAAAGCGGACGTGATCCGCAGCCTGCAAAAAGAAGGTCCGGTTATGATGGTTGGAGACGGCATCAACGACGCTCCGGCCATGGCGGTCAGCGATCTATCCGTGTCCATCCAGAACGGAACAGATCTCGCCCGTGATACGGCGGAGGTCATTCTGTTTGGGGACGATGTATCCAAGTTGCCATTGGCGTTTGATCTTTCCCGGAAGATCATGAAGAATATACGGGAAAATCTGCTGTGGGCACTACTTTACAATGTGGTCTGCATACCGTTGGCGGCGGTGGGGCTTATCAATCCGTCTCTTGCCAGTGCCGCCATGTCGTTTTCCTCCATTGCGGTGTTGATGAATGCTCTGCGGCTAAAGAATATGGAGGGCGTGAAGCATGAATGAATTCGTACTGGACACCGGTGTTGGGGGGGTGATTTGCCGTCAATGTGAGGATCTTTTCAAAAATCGAATCGCCTATGTGCGTGGCGTGATTAGCGTGGAATGCTCCTATTTTCGGGGACGGGCAACGGTCCGCTATGACGCAGACCTTCTTTCGGAGACAGCACTGAAGCGGGAAATGGAGAAAGCTGGTTTTCCGGCAACAGAGAAAAGCGGAAAGGGTCGGCTTTATGACTTATTTTCCGTTCTTGCCATTTTAATTCTGCTGGTTCTTGTGCGCACCGTTGACCTGCCACTAATCCCTAAAGCGGACAACGGGACATCCTATGCGGGGTTGTTTCTCATCGGACTTGTGACCGGTACCCACTGCATGGTCATGTGCGGCGGCATTATGCTGTCCCAGACTGCTGAGCGTAAATTTGAAACAAAGCACTCACGCACAGGAAATCGTCTGCTTCCGGTGATTCTCTATAATTCCGGACGTGTGATGATGGCAGGCATTCTCGGTGCGCTATTTGGTGCGGTCGGAAAAAACATTCTGTTTTCTATGAAGGTAAAAAGCATGGTTTTCACCCTGACAGGGCTGTACATTCTGCTTGTCGCTCTGGGGATCTGGGGTGTTCCACTGATGCGCCAAATACAAAGCGGTATTCCGTCTCTGTGCGAGGTCAAGGGGAAGAACCCGGCGGCACGGCACGCAGGCCCGTTTCTTGCAGGTCTTTTGACCGCTTTGTTGCCCTGTGCCTCCTCCAACAGTATGTGGCTGTTGGCGGTCTCCTCCGGAAGCGCCGTCAATGGGCTACTGACCATGCTTTCCTGGGCACTGGGAACTGTACCGTGCATGATACTGTTCGGAATGTTTGCATCTTTCCTGAGCGGCAGAAAGCAGGCGTGGATGATCCGCATCAACATCGTCCTCATGATGACACTGGGTCTAAACCTGTCGATTATGGGTCTATCCATGCTGAAATAAGGATTCTATTTTGTTGATCAATGCGCCCAAACATTAAGTCAATGAAGCGTGGGGGACTGGGTTAAAAAAATCGAAGAAAAAAAGCAGCAAGCCTGTAGAATTGCTCTGACAGGCTTGCTGTTTTTTGCTTTTTATATCATTCCGAAGTGCTGCAATGCTTCCTTGATTGCTTTTTCTTTCTCCGGCGGGCATTGGGGCTGCTTGGCATCCTCTTTCTTGGACAGATTATAGTTTTGCCCAACATCCAGTCCACATTTCCGCTTCACCTGAGAAATATACAGGGAAGATACCTTTAGCCCGCTATGCTCCTGAACGTACTCCTTGATCTGCGGATATGTTGCGCCTTTCTGGAATCCGGACATATCCATATTCTCCAATGAGAACTCTACACGCACCTTTTTTGAGTCGATTTCTCCCTTGGAAAGAAGGACAACCGTCTCCACATGCGCGGTCCGTGGGAACATGTCCACGGCGCAGGCGCGTTGGGGGGTGTAGCCGAGGGCGGCGAAGCGCTTTAGGTCCCTTGCTTGGGTGGCGACGTCGCAGGAGACGTAGACCACGCGCTCCGGCGCCATGGCGCAGACGCAGTCGATGACCTCCGGGCTGAGTCCCTTGCGCGGCGGATCGACCACGACGGCGTCCGGCTTTGTGCCCCGGCGCAGCAGCTCCGCCGCCGCCTCGCCCGCGTCGGCGCAGAGAAACTCCGCGTTCTGTACGCCGTTGCGCCGCGCGTTTTCGCGCGCGTTCTCCACCGCCTCCGGCACGAGCTCCGCGCCGATGACGCGCTCGGCTCCGCGCGCGAGGCAGAGCGAGATGGTCCCCGCCCCGCAGTAGAGGTCCAGCACCGTGCCGCGGCCCTCCGGCGCGGCATATTCCAGCGCCTTGGCGTAAAGCCGCTCCGCCTGCGCGGGGTTCACCTGATAAAAGCTCATGGGCGAGAGGTCAAAGCTGCGCCCGCAGAGCGTATCGCGCAGCACGCCGCTGCCGCGCAGGGTGTAAAACTCCCCGGCGAGCACGGTGTTGCCCCGCGTGCGGTTCACGTTTAAGATCACGCCCGCCGTCTCCGGGCAGGCGCGCTCCACCGCGTCGGCGAGCGCCGCGGTCTGCGCGCCGAGTCCCCCGGCGGTCACGACCGTCACCTGCAAGGCGCCGTCACGCGCCGTGCGCGTAAAGATGTGGCGCAGCAGTCCGGTCCCGCTCGCCTCGTCATAGACGGGAAGGTTCCGCTCGCGGAAAAACTTGCAGACGGCGCGCGCGGCGCGGTCGCTCGCTTCGCTTTGCAGCGCGCAGCGCGCGACGGGCACGACGTCGTGGCTCCGCGGGCGGAAAAAGCCCGGCTCCCACGCGGGACCCACGGCGTAGATCGCCTTGTTTCGGTAGCCCTCCGTCTCCGCCGCGCCGAGGATCTCCTCCGCGGCGAGGTCCAGCCCCGCGATGCGGCGGTATGCGTCGTCCACGCGCTGCAATTTGCACTCCAGCTCCGCGGCATAGTCCGCGTGGCGCAGGGCGCAGCCGCCGCACTTGCCGTAGACCGGGCAGCCGGGGTCGCAGCGATGGGGTGAGGGCGCAAGCAGCGCCTCTCCCCGCCCGAACACAGCCGACGCCGTCGCCTTCACGATGCGCACGCGCCACGTTTCGCCGGGGATCGCACCCTTGACGAACACGGCGCGCCCGCCGATACGGGCGACACCCGCGCCGTCGCTGCTCCATGCCGCGATCTCCGCGGTGTATATTTCGTTTTTCTTCAGCTCAAAAGTATCCATAGCGGGTCCATTTTATCATACCCGCCGGGCTTTCTCAAGAGCAAAAACGGTGCTTTCCGATGGTCACGATGAGCGGGCGGGACCAGATCCACTTGTTCGTCGCCGTTGCGGGGTTGAAGTAATAGATCGCGCCGCCGCTGGGGTCCCAGCCGTTCAGCGCGTCGCGCGCCGCCTGATAGCAGGAGTCGGCGACAGGCTGGTCGAACTGACCGTCGTCCATGCAGGAAAACGCGCCCGCCTGATAGATAACGCCGGACATCGTGTTCGGGAACGAGGGGTGGCGCATGCGATTTAAGACCACCGCGCCGACGGCGACCTGTCCGTTATAGGGCTCGCCGCGCGCCTCCGCGGAGATGAGCCGCGCGAGCAGCGCCACCTCGCTGCTGGTCGCGCCCGCCGCGCCGCCGTCGGAGATGCCGAGCGCCTTGAGCGTCGCGGCGCCGGCGATGCCGTCCACCGTAAGCCCGCCCGCGCGCTGGAAATTGCGCACCGCCGTCTCCGTAGCGCTGCCGTAAATGCCGTCGATACTGCCGGAATAATAGCCCATGCTCCGCAGCTTGGTCTGGAGCTGGCTCACCGTCGAGCCCGTGCTCCCCCGCCGCAGCGCCGCGCCCTGCGTCTGCGCCGCAAGGCAGAGCGCGAGCAGCAGCACCGCCGTCATCGTCGCCGCCCAGAGCCATCCGCGTTTTTTCCGTGTCATAATTTCAACCACGCTCCTTGCTTTGAAAAAATGCTGTCAGCCCTATTTTTGCGCGGCTCGGCGGCATTTTAAGCGCGGCAAATTTTGCCGCGGCGGGCATAAGCGCGGCTGATGCTTCATCAAAAAATATGAGCCCGCCATATTCTTGACTTTTCACGGCGCTGCGTTTTAAAATGAAACAAAAAAAGCAGGAGGAACCGCTATGGACCACGATCTTCGCTTTGATCCAGCGAAATACGAGACCCGCCGCGTCCGCGCCTGCGGGCGGGAGATCGCTTGCCGCTTTTACGCAAGCATCCCTTACGCCGCGCGCCCGAATGCGCCGGAGGCGCAGGTGCTGAACATTTACATCCCGGAGTCCGCGCTCGGCAGCCGGAGCGCGCCGATCTATTTCCTCCAGCGCAGCGCCGGCATGGGAGCTTGTGCGCCCTATACGCTCGAAGCCGAGCGCGCCGCGATCGCAGCCGCGGCGGAGATGGAGGCGCGGCTGCGCATCGCCTCGCCGCGTCCCGTCGGCAAAAGCGAGAGCTGGGCGGACGCCACCGGCGCGTGGCACGACTGCACGGGCGCATTCCTCCCCCGCGCGCTGGCGGAGGGCTATGTCGTCGTCTCCCCCGGTGCGCGCGGACGCGAGACGGTCGTGGACGGCGTTTACGTCGGCCGCGGCGCACTGCCGATGACGGTCATCGACCTGAAGGCGGCGCTGCGCTGGCTGCACTATAACGCCGACCGCCTCCCGGCGGACACGGAGCGCATCATCGTCGACGGAACGAGCTCCGGCGGCGGACTGAGCGCCCTGCTCGGCGTGAGCGGCAACAGCCCGCGCTACGCGCCCTATCTCCGCGCCATCGGTGCGGCAGAGGCGCGCGACGACGTGTTCTGTGCCGTCGTCAACTCGCCCATCACGGATTTCGAGCACATCGACGCCGCCTACGAGTGGCTTTTCAGCCCCGCCCGCGTGACCGGGCTTTTCGACGGCGACGCCGCCTCCCGCGCGCTCAGCGAGGCGCTCTGCGCAGAGTTTGAACGTTATGTAAACTCTCTCGCGCTCACGGACCCCCAGACCGGCGCGCCCGTCGGCTTCGGTTCGGCGGACACTTACACGCCCTATCTGCTCGCCCGTCTCGGCGAATCTGCAACGGTTTTCCTGCGTTCGCTGGGCGAGTGCGAGCGCGAAGCGTGGCTCTCCGATCCGAAAAACGCAGAGGTCGTCCGCTGGGACGGCGAGACGGCTGCTGTTCCGGATATTTCGCGTTATGTAAACTGGAACAGCGGTCGCTGGATGCGCTATGTCGGCTGCTACGACGGCTTTTTCAGCCAGCCGAGCCGCGAAAACGAGGCGTTCGGCTCAACGGACGGCGCACTGGGTCACTTCAGCCGCTGCTTCGGCGGCTGTCTCGCCGCCCAGCCGGGGCGCATCGCGGAGGGGCGGGCATGGGTCGCCGCCGCGGAGCGAAACGCGGATGCCGCAGCGCTGCTCGACCCGCTGACGTTTATCGGCACCGGCGAGTGCGCCGACCTCGCTCCCCACTGGTTCCTCCGCTGCGGCGCGCACCACGAGACCACGGCAAACCTCTTCCTGAACCTCGTCCTGCGCCTGCAAAACCGCACCGGCGCCAACATAAACGCCCGCTACGTCTGGCAGCACCGCCACACCGCGATCTCGAATCTGCTCCCCGACGAAACCTTCGCGTTTTTGAATGAGATCTGCGGGAGGGATACACGATGCTGAAACCGATCACGTCGCCGGAGGGGTTGGCGGAGCGGGTGGAGGAGCTGGGATTTCTGCCGCTGTTCCGCTGCTGTGTGCCGGGGCTTTCCGTGGAGGAGATGACGCCGCGGGAGCTCTGGTTTGCGCCGGACACGGACGGACCCTGGGAGTGGAAGGGTCCCGTGCTGCGGACCGGGCGCTGCGCTTACGGCAAGCTTTACCGCGGAAAATGCGGCTTTGTGAGCCTCGACTGGCTCCCGGACCTCGCGAACGCGCGGCGCGGCGGCTATGACTTCGACGCGCGGGCAGAGGACGGGCTCGTCTCGTGGCACGCGCAGCGCATTTACGCCGCGCTCGAAGACGCGGGCGGCAGTCTGCTGAGCCGGGACCTCAAGGAAGCCTGCGGCTACGGCCGCGAGGGGCTCCGCGGCTTTGACCAGACCGTCACGCAGCTCCAGATGCAGACCTATCTCTGCGTGCAGGACTTCGAGTACGCACTCGACAAGCACGGCAAGCCCTACGGCTGGGGGCTCTCCCGCCTCACGACCCCGGAGCGGCTCTACGGCGCAGAGGTCGTCACCGCAGCCTATCGCCGCGATCCCGCCGACTCCCTCGCCCGCTGCGCCGAAAAACTGAAGGCAGCCCTCCCCGACGCGGAGGAAAAGCTGATACTGCGCCTGCTGCGGGGATAAAAAAAAACAAATCGCCCCATACCGTGCTTTCGCACGGTATGGGGCGATTCAATTTGCAAAAAGCCTCGCAGAGTTTGCGCCCGCAGGCGCAAATAAAGTCAAATCCATTTTTCGGCGCGACACGTGCGTGCCGAAAAATTCTCTGCGCGGAGGGAACGTGCGCCCCAACGGGGCGTGCGCTGAGCGGAGTGAATCCCTTTCGACCGGGAGCCCAACGAAGTGGGTCCCGGTCGAGTTTCTTTATGTCTTACGCAACACCGATGTTGCCGAGGAAGCCGGAGGGCTTTTTGGCGTTGTCGGTGCCGAGGGCGGCAGCCAGCTCATAGATGTACTGGTCCCACTCGCAGACGCCGATGGCGTTGCTCTTGGAGTACTTCTCCGCCGCGGAGAGCGCGGTCTGGAACTCGGTCATATACTCCTGCGCGATCCAGCGGGTGCCGGCGGCGAGACCCTCGCCGTCTTCGCTGATGACGACGCCTTCCATGGCGGCCTTGCAGGTCTCGACAGCCTTCTTCATCGCCGCCTTGCCGTTCGTGCCGTAAGAGAAGCCGATCGGGTTGCCGGTGGCGGTGCACCAGACGTTGACGGCGATCTCGTTCAGACCGAGGGCGTCATACGCCTCCCAGAACTGGGTCGGGCGGTTGAAGGTGCGGAGATTATAGCGGGAGACATTGCTCTCGCGGCGGGCGTCGGTGCCGTTGATGATGTAGCCCTTGCCGCCCGCGATGGAGTCGGAGTGCTCGATGGTGCCGGTAACGGAGGGAGCCTTGAAGCAGACCCAGCCGTCCGCGCCGTAGTAGTAATATACCATGTTGCCGATCTCGACCTCGTCATTGATGGCGAAGGCGATGTCGTTGACGTCCGGGCGCGCGCCGCGGTTGGTCTCCAGCTGGAACTCGCCGCGCTTGATCTCGGTGGTGACGCCGTGGGAGATGATGTCCGTGACGAACACGCTCTCGACGTTGCTCGCGTCGATCTTCTCGACCTTGCCGTCCGCGCCCAGGTAGAGCTTGGTGGTGTGACCGCAGACGGTGCTGACCATCTCGATCAGACCGATGCGGGCATCGGTGAAGGACATGTTGGTGTCGGTCTTGGTCTTGTGGACCTCATAGCCCCAGCCCTTGTCGCCCTTATAGAGCGCCTGGAAGTTGTTGATGTTATACATCTCGGTCTCGCCCTCGGTCTTGGGGAGCGCAATGCCGTTGATATACACCTTGCCCGCGTTCAGCAGCGCCTCGACGCCCGCCTTGGCGGTGCCTTCCTTGTAGTAGCCGTCATACTTCGCGTCGGTGAGGGTGGTGGAGCCGTCGTTCACGATCTGGTAGATGTTGCCCTCGATCATGCCGGATTCGAGCACGCCGGTGCTCGTCGGCTCCTTGTCGCCCTGCTCCGGCGCGCCGGAGCCCTCGCCCAGAGCGCCGAGGAAGCCGGTGCGCTTCGCGCCGTCGGTGCCGTAAGCGGTGTAGAGCTTGTAGATCGCCTCATCGAAATCATAGATGGCGGCGGAGTTCTTCTTCGCGATGGTCTCCGCGGCGGCGATCGCCTCGTCGAACGCGGCGAGATCCGCGGCAGCGATCCACTTCTTACCGGCGGCGACATCCTCGCCGTCCTCGCTGACGACGACGGCGTCGCGCGCGGCCTTGGCGAAGGTGATCGCCTGCTTCAGCGCGGCTCTGCCGTTTTCACCATAAGTGAAGCCGATGGGATGACCGGTGGAGGTGCACCAGATGTTGACCACGACGTCGGTCAGACCGAGGGCGCTGTAAGCCTCCCAGAACTGAGTCGGGCGGTTGTAGCTGCGGAGGTTATAGCGGGAGACGTTGCTCTCGCGGCGGGCATCGGTGCCGTTGATGATGTAGCCCTTGCCGCCCGCGACGGAATCGGTGTGCTCGATGGTGCCGCGGATGCAGAGCGCGCGGTCCATCTCCCAGCCGTTCGGACCGTACTTATAGGTGCCGAATTCGCCGATCTCAAGGGACTGGTCGAAGTAAGCGGTCGGGAAGACCTCGTTGTCGACGTCCGGGCGCTCGCCGCGGTTGGTCTCCAGCTGGAAGTCGCCGCGCTTGATGTGGGTGGACTCGTTGAAGTTGCTGCGGTCGGTCACGAGCACGGACTCGACGTTCGTCATGTTGATGCTCTCGACCTTGCCGTCCGCGCCGACATAGAGCGTGGTGGTGTGGCCGCAGACGGTGCTGACCATCTCGGCGAGACCGAGGCGCGCCTCGGCGAAGGGCATGTTGGTGTCGGTCTTGGTCTTGTGGACCTCGTAGCCCCAGCCGGCTTCGCCCTTGTAGAGCGCCTGGAACTTGTTGATGTTGTAAACGGTCAGCTCGTCCTCGGTCTTGGGCAGGGGAAGGCCGTTGATCGAGACCTTGCCGGCGGCGAGGAGCGCTTCCACGCCCGCCTTGGCGTCGCCGTCGAAATACTTGTTGAAGAGCTCGTCGGTCAGCTTGGTCTTGCCGTCGTTGACGTGGATGTAAGCGACGCCCTTCTGGGCGGTGACGACGGAGGCGTTATTGACCTGATCGTAGTCCACGGCAAAGCCGATGGCGCCGCCGAGGTCGCGGAGCTTGAAGTAGTTGTTGCCGCCGAGGTTATACGCCTTGGCGTCGACAGCCTTGCCGTCCACGGTCAGCTTCCACGCGCTCGCGACGCAGGTCGCGGACTTGTCCTCACCGACGGCGAGCTCGCCGCCGACGGCGGTATAAGCCTTGCCGGTGGTGATCTCGACGATGCGGTCCTCGCCGTTCACGGCGACCTCGAACTGATAGTCCGTGCCGCCGAGCAGCGCGGCGAGGTCGCGCAGCTTGAAGTAGTTGTAGCCATCGATGTTGTACTTTTCGCAGGTGCTGTTCGCGCCGTTGACGTAGAGCGTCTGGGCGGAAACGACTGCCTTCGCGCCGGTGTCCGCCGCGAAAGCGCAGGTCATCATGCCGAGCGCCATCACGAGCGCCAGCGCGATGCACAGCAGTTTTTTGCCGGTGTTTTTCAAGATTTTTTCCTCTCCTTCAAACAAAAATAACCAAGCACGTTCGGTTTTGGTGCGTCCCCTCGGAATCTTCGCGCTTCCCCCGACTGCCTGGCATGTATATTATACAAGAAACCGGCAAATTTTCAATCTTCTTTTGTGCTATATCTCCATTTTCAGCGCTTTTGACAGACTTTTTGCGCTGTTTTTGGCATTGTGTACAGAATGCGGCACAATTGTGTCACGAATAAAAATTCAGACCGTATCCGGACGGACACGGTCTGAGCAATCGTTTTCTTATGGTCTTAGCAGCAGTCCCGCTTCCATGTCCGCCTTTGCCTGCTCACGGAGGACGGCGTGGAGCTTTTTGCCGGTCGCGTTGGTCGGCAGCGCGTCCACGATGCGGAAATAGCGGGGGCATTTATAGTCGGAAACGTCGTCGCTCTCGATGCACCAGTGGTTCAAGTCCTGCACCGTGAGCGTATCGTCCGCCGCGACGACGTAAGCCGCGGGGGTCTCGCCGCGGGAGGGATCCGGCACGCCGACGACCATGCAGTCGGCGACGCGGGGGCAAGCCGCGAGCGCGGCTTCGAGCTGCTCCGGGTAGATGTTCTCCCCCATCGAGATGATCATATTGTCCCGCCTGCCCAGCACCGTGACGTAGCCCCCGGCGTTCCATGTGCCGAGGTCGCGGGTATAGAACCAGCCGCGGTAAAACTTCTCCCGCGTCTGCTCCGGGCTCGCCGTGTAGCAGAGGGCGGACTTGCCCGCGGTGCGGATGATGATCTCGCCGGGGGTCTCGCCGTCGGCGGGAACGGTGTCCTCCGGCTCCGCCTTGCGCTCCGGGTAAAGGCGCACGACGCGCACCTCGTCGTCCGTGCAGGGCTTGCCCGCGCTGCCCGCCATCTCCGGGAGGTCCTCCGGGCGCAGGAAGCTGTTCCAGAAGGTCTCCGTCGTGCCGTAGCCGTTGAAGATGCGCGGCGTCAGCAGCGTCTGACAGCGAATGCAGCTCTCGCGGCTGAGGGGCGAGCCCATCGTGACGATCCCGTGCAGCGCGCTGAGATCCTCCGGGTGCTTTTCCTGCCGCAGAGCGAGCTTTTCCAGCGCCGAGGGCACGCCGATGAGGAACGTGACGCCCCAGTCGCGCACGCAGTCGAAGCATTTTTTCGCGCCGAACATGCGCATGATGCAGAGCGCGGCGCCCGCGTAGAGCGTCGGCGTGGGTCCGCCGGAGTGGAGCCCGCCGCGGTGGAACCACGGCGTCATATTCATCGTGACGTCCGAGGGCGTCAGCGGAAAATGCATGATGCAGTCGTGGGCGGAGAGCGCCTCGTTCACGGCGTTCAGCGGAACGCCCTTGGGCGTGCCGGTCGTTCCGGAGGTGCCGAGGCGGGTGGTCTCCATATAAATATCCGGCGTAAAGTCCGTCTCCGGCTCCGTGTCCGGCTGGCTGGCGAGCACCTCGTCAAAGAAGCGGTGACCCTCCGGCAGCGCGGGGCGGCGGCGGTGATAATCCACCGCGAGGATGAGCGCGGGGCGGTGGGCGCTCTGCGCGAGCGCGCGCTGCGCCGTCGCGGAAAACTCCGTGTCGTAGATATAGACCATGGGCTCATCGCGCTCCAAAAGCCGCGCCGTTTCGCCCGCGGAGAGGTTGAAGTTCGCCGGCTCGTTCACCGCACCGAGCTTCTGCGGCGCGATGTAGCAGAGCAGGAACTCCACGGAGTTATAAAGCTGGTAGAGCACCGTGTCGCCGACGCCCGTTCCGGCGCTTTGCAGCACGCAGGCAAGGCGGTTCACCGCACGGTCGAGCTCCGCGTAGGTCAGCGTCTGCCCCTTCAGCGGGTCGATGACCGCAGTCTTGGCTCCGTAGCGGCGCACGCTGCGGCGGTAGCCGGCGAGCCATGTGAAGCTGCGCTCAAAATCGGCGCGGAACGCCGCGGCGTCATAGGTGTAGTTCATGGAAGCGTCTCCTTTATTTTTTCACTGTCCGACGATTACGCAGGAATTCTGACCGCCGAAGCCCATGGCGTTGCTCATCGCGGCTTTGATCTCCCGCGCGCCCTCGCCGCCGCGGATGAGGTTCAGCGGGCAGGCGGGGTCCGGTTCCGTCAGTCCGAGGCTCGGCGGGCAGAGCCCGGTGCGCACCGCCTGCACGCAGGCGATGAGCTCCGTGACGCCGCCCGCGCCCATCATGTGGCCCGTCGCGCCCTTCGTGGAGCTGACGGGGACGGGGTAAGCGCCGAAGACGCTGCCGATCGCCGCAGCCTCGGCGGTATCTCCCTTTTCCGTGGCGGTGCCGTGGGCGTTTAAGTAGCCGATGTCCTCCGGGGCGAGCCCGGCGTCGGCGAGGGCAAGGCGCATGCACGCCGCCGCGCCCGCGCCATCCGGCTCCGGGGAAACGGTGTGGAATGCGTCGTTATTATTCGCGCAGCCGAGGAGCGAGGCGAGCGGCTTTGCCCCGCGCCGCGCCGCGCTGTCCGCACGTTCAAGCACCAGCGCGCCGCCGCCCTCGCCGAGAACGAAGCCGTTGCGGTGGATGTCGAAGGGCAGGCTCTCCCCCGTCGGGCTCAGCGCCTGCACGAGCGCGAGCGAGCGGATGAGCGCCGGGGAGACTGCCGCCTCGCCCGCTAAGATAAGGACTGCGTCCGCCGCGCCGGAGCGCAGCAGCATCCGCGCGAGATAGACCGCGTCGCCCCCGGAGGAGCAGGCGGTCGAGACCGTGAGGCTCGGTCCGGTGATGCGGTGCTCGATGGCGAAGCTCGCCGCCGCGATGTTGCCCATGCAGCGGGTCAGGAGCTTCGGGTCCGAGGGGCGATGGCACGTGTCCATCGCGGTCTGGTTTTTCGCGATGACGGCAAAGCCGTGGAGCGCCGTCGCCATGACGAGCGCAACGCGGTCCGAGCCCGTGAGCGCGCTCTGCGCCCACGCCTCCGCAGCGGCAGCGTAAGCATAGCGCGCGTAAGGCTCCAGATCGAGCGCAAGGCGCGTCGGCATGTGCTCCTTGGGCTTAAAATCACGCACCTCGCCCGCGCGTCGGACGGGCAGCTCACTCGCGTCGATCTGGGTGATCTCCCCGATGCCGCACTCGCCCGCGAGCAGCCCTTTCCAGTATTTTTCCACCCCGACGCCGAGCGGCGTCACGGCGCCTGCGCCGGTAATGACGATGCGCTCATTCATTTCCGGTGAACCTCCGGAACGCAAGGCAGGCATTGTGGCCGCCGAAGCCGAGCGAGGCGCTGAGCGCGGCGTCGATCGCCGTTTTCCGCGCCGTCAGCGGAACATAGTCGAGGTCGCACGCCGGGTCGGGCTCCTCAAGCCCGATGGTCGGCGGGGCGATCTGGTCCCGCAGGGCGAGAACGGAGGCGACCGCCTCCGCGCCGCCCGCCGCGCCGAGCATGTGGCCCGTCATGGATTTCGTGGAGCTGATGCAGATGCGCCGGGCGAGGTCCTCGCCGAGCGCCTTTTTGATCGCGAGCGTCTCCGTGGAGTCGTTCATCGGGGTGCCGGTGCCGTGGGCGTTGAAGTAAATATTCTCCGCCGGCGCGCCGCACTCCTCCCATGCGTCGCGGATGGCGCGGGCGCTCTGCTCCGCGCCGGGGTCCGGGGCGGTCATGTGGTAAGCGTCGCAGGTGGAGCCGTAGCCTTCGAGCGTGGCGTAAATTTTCGCGCCGCGCGCCTTGGCTCTTTCGAGCTCCTCAAGCACGAGCACGCCCGCGCCCTCGCCCATGACGAAGCCGCTCCGCCGCTTGTCGAAGGGCAGCGACGCCGCGAGCGGGTCGGCGCTCAGGGAGAGCGCCTGCATCGTGGAAAAGCCCGCCGCGGCGAGGGCGTTGACCGTCGCCTCCGCGCCGCCGGCGACCATCACGTCGGCGTAGCCATGGCGGATGAGGCGCAGCGCCTCGCCGATGGCGTTGCTGCCGGAGGCGCAGGCGGTCACCATCGGAAGCGCGGGACCGTTGAAGCGGGCGCGCATGGCGACCATGCTCGACGCCATATTCGCGATCAGCATCGGGATAAAGTAAGGCGAAACGCGGCGGGGACCGCGGTCGAGCAGCTTTTTGTGCTCCGCCATAAACGTGGCGATGCCGCCGATGCCGGTGCCGATATAAACGCCCGCGCGCTCCGGCGCGACCGTGCCGGCGACGCCGGAATCTTCCAGTGCCTGCACCGCCGCCGCCATCGCGAACTGGGTGTAAAGGTCGCTGTGCTGCACGTCGAGCTTATCCATATAGGTCAGCGGGTCAAAACCGCGCACCTCGCCCGCAACGGAGACGCGGAAGCCCTCCGTATCGAAGCGGGTGATGGGACCGATTCCGCAGCGCCCGGCGCAGAGACCTTCCCAGAAGCTCTGCACGTCGTTGCCGAGCGGACTTACCACGCCGAGTCCCGTGACCGCTGCTTTTCTTGTCATAGTGTTTCCTCCGTTTTCTCCTGTTCCGCCAGCGAGCGCAGCAGCGCGCTCCAGTCCGGGCGGAAGCGTTTGAGGTTCAGCGGTGCGCGCTTTTGCGCGTCGATGAAGCAGTGCTCGCTCGCGCCGTCGGCTAAGAGCACGCCGGTCTCCGCGTGGAAAACGCGGTAAGCATAGGTGACGCGGACGCCGTTGAAGGCGGTGAGCCGCGTTTCGATGCGGATGGGGTCGCCGTAGAGCGCGGAGCGCCGGTAGCGGCAGTCCACGCGCACGACGGGCATCAGAACGCCGCCGCGCTCGACGTCGCGGTAGTCCACGCCGCACTGCTTCATATAATCCATCCGCGCTTCCTCGAACCAGCGGATGTAATTGGAGTGGTGGACGATCGCCATCTGGTCCGTCTCGTAATAGAGCACGGTGCGGAAATATTCCTTCATATCGTCTCCTCCCCCGCGCCGATGGCGCGGAAGCGCTGCCAGCGCCGCTCGGTCAGCGTGAACGGATCGAGCCGCCGCAGGGCGCGCAGCTCCAGCAGCAGCGCCGTGCGCAGCGCGTCGTAAAACTCGGCGCGGCCGAGATTTTTCTCCGGGATGATGCGCTCGATGAGCCCGCCCGCGAGGGCGTCCTGCGCCGTTAAGCGCAGCTGCTCGGCGGCGGCGGGCGCTTTTGCGGCGTCCTTCCACAGAATGCTGGCGCAGCCCTCCGGCGAAATGACGGAATAGACCGCATTTTCCAGCATCCAGACGCGGTCCGCGACCGCGAGCGCGAGCGCGCCGCCGCTGCCGCCCTCGCCGATCAGAACGCTGATCACGGGCGTGCGGAGCGTCATCATCTCCATCAGGTTTTCCGCGATCGCCTGCCCCTGCCCGCGCTCCTCTGCGCCGACGCCGCAATATGCGCCGGAGGTGTCCACAAAGCAGAGCACCGGGCGATGGAACTTCTCCGCCTGCTTCATCAGGCGCAGCGCCTTGCGGTAGCCCTCCGGGTTCGGCGCGCCGAAGGAGCGGAGCACGCGCTCGCGCGCGGTGTGACCCTTTTCGACGGCGATGGCGGTCACGGGCAGCTCGTCGAGCAGCCCGATGCCGCCGACGATGGCGGCGTCGTCGGCATAGCGGCGGTCGCCGTGGAGCTCCACGAAGCCGCTCAGAAGATTCGCGATATAGTCCGCACCCGTCGGGCGGCGGCTGTCGCGCGCGCTCTTGACCTTTTCGTAGGCAGTCAGGCTCATCTCGTTCCCTCGCTTTCCGCCCGGTGCATGAGCAGCAGGCGCGTGATAAGGCGCTTCTGCTCCGCGCGGGGCACGATGGCGTCCGCGAAGCCGTGGGCGAGCATGCTCTCCGCGGTCTGGAAGCCCTTGGGCAGCGGCTTGCGCGTCGTCTGCTCCACCACGCGCGCACCGGCGAAGCCGACGGACGCGCCCGGTTCGGCGAGAATGACGTCGCCCTCCATGGCAAAGCTCGCGGTGACGCCGCCCATCGTCGGGTCCGTCAGCAGCACGAGATAAAAGCCCCCGGCGTCCGAAAAGCGCTTGACCGCGCCGCTCGTTTTCGCCATCTGCATGAGGGAGAAAAGCCCCTCCTGCATCCGCGCGCCGCCGCTGACCGCCGCGCCCACGACGGGCAGGCGGTGCGCCGCGGCGTATTCGAACGTGCGCGTGATGCGCTCGCCGACGGCGGTGCCCATGCTGCCCATCATAAAGTATGGATCCATAACAAAAACGGTGCACGCCGCGCCGCCGATCGACGCCGTGCCGCAGACGACCGCCTCCGTCTCGCGGCTGGAGGCGCGGGTTGTCTCCAGCTTCTCCGCGTAGCGCGGAAAGCCGAGCGGGTCGGCGGGCAGCGCGTCGGTGAAAAGCTCCGTGAAGCTGCCCTTGTCGGTCAGGTAATGCAGCCGCTGCCGCGCGCTCATGCGGAAGCAGTAGCCGCAGGAGCAGGAGTTCAGGTTTTCCCACAGCGCACTGAGCGCCGTGGTGCGGTGGCAGTTCGGGCATGTCCGCTCCGGCTCCATCGCGTCGGACGCCGTCGGAACGGCGGAGCGTCCGCCCGGCTCCAGCTCGTTTTTCGGCTGGAAGAGAAAATTCAGGAATGCCAAGCGTTCAGCCCTCCCCTATCAGAGTCAGATCATAGTCCCCGGACACGTATCGCGCGTCCGAGATGAGCGCCAGCTGCTCGCCGATGTTGGTCTCCACGCCGTCGATGACGAGCTCGCAGAGCGCGGCGCGCAGCTTGCGCAGCGCCTCCTCGCGCGTCGCGGCAAAAACGATCAGCTTGCCGATCAGCGGGTCGTAAAACGGGCTGACCGTGCAGCCGGTCACGAGGTCCGTGTCGAAGCGGACGAAGGGTCCGCCGGGGACATGGAGCTGGCGCAGCGTGCCCGGCGTGCGGGCGCAGACGCGGCACTCGATCGCCGCGCCGCGGAGCGGGACGTCCGCCTGCGCAAAGCCGAGCGGGATGCCCGCCGCGGTGCGGATCTGCCACTTGACGAGGTCGTACTGCGTGAGCATCTCGGTCACGGCGTGCTCCACCTGAAGCCGGACGTTCATCTCCATAAACCAGAGCTGCCCCGCACTGTCGAGCAGAAATTCCAGCGTGCCGGCGCCGGTATAGCCGATGGAGGCGACCGCCTCCGCCGCGTCGCGGAAAAGCCGCTGCCGCTGCGCATCGGTGAGCGCCGGGGAGGGCGACTCCTCCAGCAGCTTCTGGTGGCGGCGCTGGACGGAGCAGTCGCGCTCGCCGAGGCAGACGACATGTCCGGACTCGTCGGCGAGGATCTGCACCTCGATATGGCGCGCGGGCGCGATGAGCTTTTCGAGATAAAGCGCGCTGTCGCCGAAGGCGGCGGCGCACTCGGCGGCGGCGAGCGGGTAAAGCCGCGCGAGCTCCTCCGCGGAGTCGGCGCGGCGGATGCCGCGGCCTCCGCCGCCGCTGCGCGCCTTGAGCATCACGGGGTAGCCGATGCGCCGAGCCTCCGCGAGCGCCTCGTCCGCGCCGGAGAGCGCGGCGGTGCCGGGGATGGGGCGCAGCGCGGTCGCGGCAAAAATGCGCTTCGTCTCCGCCTTGTCGCCGAGGCGCGCCATCAGGTCCGCGTCCGGTCCGATAAAGGCGACACCGTTTCTGCGGCACTCGGCGGCGAACTCCGCGTTTTCGGACAAGAAGCCGTAGCCCGGATGGATCGCCTGCGCGCCGGAGACGAGCGCCGCGCTCAGGATGCGCGCGGCATTCAGATAGCTCTCCGCCGCACCCGCGGGACCGATGCAGTGGGCTTCGTCGGCAAGCACGGTGTGCAGGCTGCCGCGGTCGGCCTCGGAATAGACCGCGACCGTGGCGATGCCCATCTCCTTGCAGGCGCGGATGATGCGCACCGCGATCTCGCCGCGGTTCGCGATCAGGATCTTAGAAAACATCAGCTTTGTTTCTCCATAAGCGCAAAGGAGAACTCCGCCTTCACACAGAGCTTCTCCCCGACGCAGCCGCTGCCCTCCGCGAAATAGAAGGGCTTTTTCGCCCGCGTGATGCGCACGTGGGTCTCAAACTCGTCGCCGGGCAGCACGGGCGCGCGGAAGCGCACGTTGTTCAGCCCGGTATAAAACGGCTGGCAGTTCTCCGGCATTTCCTCCGCCAGCAGCACGCAGACCGACTGGGCGAGAATCTCGCAGAGCACGACGCCCGGCACGATCGGGTTTCCGGGAAAATGGCCCTGCAAAAACCATGCGTCCGCCGGGATGCGGAAGAAGCCATGCGCCTCCTCCCCCTCCCGCTCCACGCGGTCGAGCAGCAGCATCCCGTCCCGGTGGGGCAGGATGATCATCAGTTCCTCGCGGTCCATCTCCACTCAGCCCTCCCGGATGCGGAACAGCGGCGTTCCGTAGTCCACGACCTGTCCGTTTTCGGCGCAGACGGCTTCGATGACGCCGTCGCGCTCGGCGGGGATCTCGTTCATCAGCTTCATCGCCTCGATGATGCAGAGCGTGTCGCCGCGCTTCACCCGGTCGCCGGGGCGCACGAAGGGCTCGGCGTTCTCCGCCGGGGCGGTATAAAAGGTGCCCACCATGGGCGAGCGGATGCAGTCGCCGGTCTCCTCCGCCGCCGGCGCCTCCGCCGGAGCGGGCGCGGCTGCGGGTGCCGCCGCGCACTGGCGCTCCATACGCACCACCTCGCCCGCGGCGTTCACCTCCAGCCCGGTCAGACCGAGCTCCTGCATCAGCTTTGCATATTTGCGGATCTCAGCTTCGTTCATTGGATGTTACCTCTTAATAATGCTTCGCAGAATTGCGCCCGCCCTAAAGGACTAGCGCCTTCGGCGCGTCGCAGCGCAAAAAAATCAAATCATTTTTCGGCGCGACACGTGCGTGCCGAAAAATACTCTGCGCGCAGCAAACGCGCTCGCCGTCAGGCGAGTGCGCTGCAGCGGAGCGAATCTTTTTCAAACGAGAGCCCAGCGAAGCGGGTCTCGTTTGACTTACATTGCGATGCCGCCGTCAACATGCAGGACCTGCCCCGTGATATAGTCCGCCTGAAGCAGAAAAGCTACGGCGTCGGCGATCTCCTCCGGGCGCGCCATGCGGCCGAGGGGAACGCGCCGGGCGACGGTATCTGCATCGAGTCCGAGCTTTTCCGTCATGTCCGTGGCGACAAAGCCGGGGGCGACGGCGTTGCAGGTGATCCCCTTGGGCGCGAGCTCGCGCGCCGCGGTCTTCGTGAGCCCGATGACGCCCGCCTTGCTCGCGGAATAGTTCGCCTGCCCCGCGTTGCCCGTCACGCCCGCGACGGAGCTGATATTCACGATCCTGCCGCCGCCCGCGCGCAGAAACACGCGGCTGCAATGGCGCAGGAAATTGAAGGTCCCCTTCAGATTGACGGCGATGACGGCGTCGAAGTCCGCCTCGCGCATCGTGGGCAGCAGTCCGTCGCGGTTCACGCCGGCGTTATTGACCAGCAGGTCCACGCCGCCGAAGTCGGCGCGCACGGCGTCCACCGTGCGCTTCACGGCGTCGAAGTCCGCGGCGTCGCACTGATACGCCTTCGCCGCGGCGCTGCCGAGCTCGCGGCAGCGGGCGCAGACAGCCTCCGCGCGCTCGGCGGAGCCGGCGTAGATGACCGCCACGTTCGCACCGAGCGAAGCCAGTTTTTCCGCGATCGCCGCGCCGATGCCGCGGGACGCGCCCGTGACGATGGCGGTTTTTCCGTTCAAGTTCATGCCCGCACCTCCGCGATCGCTTTTTCAAAATCCGCCGTCTTCTCCGCGCTGAACGCGCGGACGGCGGAGTCGGTCTTCCCGATGAGGCTGCAAAGCGTCCGCCCCGGACCGAGCTCAAGGAACGTGTCCGCTCCCGCGGCGATCATATGGCGCACGCTGTCCTCCCAGAGCACGCTCGAACACATCTGCTTCGCGAGCGTCGCTGCGACGGGACCGGCGTAAGGCTCCGCGGTCAGGTTGGCATAGACCGGGATCGCGGGCTGTGCCAACGCCGCGGTGTCCAGCAGGGCGGAAAATTCCGCCGCAGCGTCCGCCATAAAGGGCGTGTGGAACGCACCGGCGACCTTCAGCGGCATGGCGCGGCCGCCCGCCGCCTTCACCGCGGCGGAAAACGCCGCGAGCGAATCGCGGGAGCCCGCGACCGTCACCTGTCCGGGGCAGTTGAAATTGACGGGATAGAGCGCATCGAACTGCGCGCAGAGCGCACGCACCTGATCCGCGGAGAGCTTCAGCACCGCCGCCATCCCCGCGTCGGAGCGCTCCGCCGCCTGCTGCATCAGCTCACCGCGGCGGCAGACGAGGCGGAAGCCCGTCTCAAGGTCCATCGCCCCGGCATAGGTGAGCGCGGCGAGCTCGCCGAGGGAAAAGCCCGCGGTCATGTCCGCCCGCACGCCCGCCTCGGTGAGCGCCGCAGCTGCGGCGAGCTCCACCGCGAACATGCAAGGCTGCGTGTTCGCCGTGTTGCGCAGCGCCTCCTCCGTGCCGGAAAAGCACTGCTCCGCCGTTCCGGGGCGCAGCCGATCCGCGCATTTGAAGACCTCCCGCGCAGCGGGAGAGCGGTCATAAAGCTCGCGCCCCATACCGGGGTACTGCGCACCCTGACCGGAAAAAACGAAGGCTATTTTACCCATGCCGCCGCCCCCTTCAGAAGCGTTTCCGCCTCCTCCATGACGCTGCGGACGATGTCCGCCGCGGGCTCTGTCTTCTTTACGAGCGCCGCCGCCTGCCCCGCGAGGAAGCAGCCGCGCTCGCTGTCGCCGTCGGTAACGGCGGTGCGGTAAGCGCCGACGCTGCGCTGTTCGAGCTCCTCGTCCGGCGCGCCGGAATACTCCGCCTTGGAAAAGTCGCGCGCGAACTGGGTCCGCAGGCTGCGCACCGGGTGGCCGAGGCGCTTGCCCGTGACCATCGTGGAAAGGTCGTTCGCCTTCAGGATCTTCTCACGGTAAGCCGGGTGGATGGTGCATTCCTCCGCGCTTAAAAAGCGCGTTCCCATCTGCACGCCGCAGGCGCCCAGCATGAAAGCCGCCGCCGCGCCGCGCCCGTCGGCAATGCCGCCGGCGGCGATGACGGGGAGATTTGTCGCGTCGCAGACGAGCGGGGTCAGGACCATGGTGGTCAGCTCGCCGACATGCCCGCCGCTCTCGCCGCCCTCGGCGATGAGCGCGCTCGCGCCGAGCCGCGTCATAAGCTTCGCCATCGCGACGGAGGCGACGACGGGGATCACGCGCACGCCGGAAGCGCGCCACGCCGCCATATACTTCGACGGATTGCCCGCACCGGTCGTCACGACGGCGACGCGCTCGTCGCAGACGAGCCGGGCGAGCTCGTCGATGTAGCGGCTCATCAGCATAATGTTCACGCCGAAGGGCTTGTCGGTCAGGCTCTTGGCAATATGGATCTGCTCGCGCACGGCGTCCGGTCTGGCGTTGCCCGCCGCGATGATGCCGAGGCCGCCAGCCTCCGACACCGCGGCGGCAAGCCGCCCGTCCGCGATCCACGCCATGCCGCCCTGAAACACAGGGTAGCGCAGACCGAGCATTTCGGAGATCGGACTTGCGATCATGCCTGCTCCGCGTTCGCCTCGATAAAGGCGACGAGCTCGCCGACGGTCTCCACCTTCTCGGTCAGCTCGACCTCGATGCCGAGCTCGTCTTCGAGATTCATCAGCATCTCAACGGTGTCAAGGGAGTCGATGCCGACGTCCTTGAACTTCGTGTCCGGGGTGATGTCGCTCACGGCGCAGTCGTTGCGCTCGGCGATCAGCTTTGCGATCGTTTCGAAAACCATTTTTATTTCCTCCGATTTCATCTTGACAAATTGTGTTATCATTGATAACGTTATCAGCGATAACTAAGGGCGATTATAGCACACCTTGGAAAATAGTCAAGAGAAAAATTGCCCGCGCGCCATTGACGCGGGGGCAAAAATGCACTAAAATATGCCTGAGGATTTTAAAGAGTAGAGGGAACAAATATTATGTCAACCGAACAGCCCCAAGACAAGCGCCGCCGCAGCGGAACGCGCGAGCAGCTGCTCCGCGCCGGTCTGGACGAGCTCAACGAGTTCGGCATCCAGAATTTTTCCACGCGCCGCGTCGCCCAGAAATGCGGCATCTCCTGTGCCGCGCCCTATAAGCACTTCCGCGACACCCACGAGTTCATCGCGGAGGTCCTTGGCTACATCAACCGGGAATACGACGCCCAGCAGCAGGAGGTGCTCGCCCGCTGCGCCGGGATGAGCTCGCGCGAGCAGCTCGTGGAGGTCAGCCTCCACTATATCCGCTTTCTCACCGAGCACCCGGAGTTCCGCCGCGTCCTGATGCAGAATTTCGACGACTGCGACGAGCAGTACCGCTGCCTCCGCGGTCAGCTCAGCATCCGCACCTTCAAGGTCGTCTCCCGCTACTGCCGCGAGGTCAACATGCCCCCGGACGTCCGCAAGCGCAAGACCTTCATCGTCCGCTCCGTCATCTATACCGCCGCCATGTTCTTCGATAACGGCGAGCTGGAGTATAACGACGAAAACATGCAGATGATGCGTGACATGCTGGAGCGCGAGTTCGATCTGCCGTGAAAACCAGTGATCCCCGTGACGGGCTTTTGCCCGTCACGGGGATCTCGTTATATTTTCAGTTCGTTCCCTGCTGCATGCCCTTGGCGCTGCGGCTGCCGTTCAAAAGGGTGCCGTAGGCGGCGCCGAGAGCTTGGGTGGCGGCGTCGCGCTGGGCGTTTGTCGCATCTGCGTTCGCCAGAACGGTCTTGGCGTTTGCGAGCGCGGTGTCATACGCGGTCTTGACGCTCTCCGCGACCCAGTACTCCGTCTTCCTGACGCCTGCGCCGTCCTCGCTTGCGACGATTGTCTTGCCGGCGAGCTGCGCCTCGGCGTATTCGATGCCCTGACGCAGCGCCTTTTCTGCGTTCTCCATACGGCTGATGCCGAGGACGTAGCCCGTGGTGGTGTTCCAGAGCGTCACGGGAATGTCGCCGAGCTGAAGGTTGTTCGTCGCGCCGATGAACTGACCCGGTCGGGAGCCCGCCTGCATATTATAACGCACGACGAGCGCGTCGGAATAGCACTTGCCGCCGACATTGATGTCCTTGGTGCCGGTGGAGGTCATAATGCCCTGCACGGGGACAGCGCGATCCATGTGCCAGCCGGCGGTATCGTACCAGTAGATGACGGTGTCGCCCTCTTCGATGGTCTTGTCGAACTGGGCGGAGGGGACGGTGCGCGGCTGAACGTCATTCGGACCGCCGTCAGTGTTGTAGCTCGTGGCGTCGATGGGGACGCCCCAGACCGTGGTGGTGCCGTTGGCGTTTCTGACGATCTTCTCGACCTGACCGCCGCTGAACACGAAGAAGTCCACGCGGCAGGCGGTCTCCTCGCCCTCGCGCGCCCAGACGGTCATCGTCGTGCCGCGCAGAGCGGAGACGGCGAGGACAAAGCGGCGGCGCGCCTGCTCAAAGGTATAATTGCTGTCGGCGTCCTTGTCGGAATTGAGCTTGTCGTGCGCCTGCCACGTCCAGCCGCCGTTGTCCTTCTGCCAGATGGCGGGCATGCCGTTCATGTAATAGGTCGCCGCCTCGTCAGGGAGCCGGATGCCGTTCAAGTACACCTTGCCGGCGTTCAGCAGCGCTTCCATGCCGGTCTCGACGCCGCCGTCGAAGTATTTGTCGGTCAGCGCGGCGATGTAAACACCGTCGTTCGTGTCCTGCGCCGGGTCGAAGTCGCCGTTCTGGACAAGGATCTTATGGAGCCCCTCGGTGCTCTCCGGGGAGGTGAGGACCACGGTGCTCGTCTTGTCCTCCCAGCTGACGTCCACGCCGAGCGCCTCGGAGACGGCGCGGACCGGGAGATAGGCGGAGTCGTTGTAAATAAAGGGATCTGTACTCTTGCCGTTGGCGTCCGTCGGCGTCAGGGTCTCGCCGTCGAGCATCAGCCGGATATTGCGGAAGGTCAGCTTGGCGTCCACGACGCCGGTCGCCGCCAGCACCGGCACGCTCAGCATAGCGAGCACCAGCACC
This sequence comes from Pseudobutyrivibrio sp., assembly GCA_963605115.1. Taxonomy (GTDB): domain Bacteria; phylum Bacillota; class Clostridia; order Oscillospirales; family Oscillospiraceae; genus SVKR01. Next base: position 25,267 of record CAVCTM010000020.1, read on the forward strand.
AGCAAAAGGATGTTGCGCAGCTTTTTCATCGGGTTCTTCCCTCCATCTTTTTGATAATCTGCACAATTTCTTCCGGATATTTCCGGATGTCTTGTGCAGGATGATGGTAGCATAGTTCCCGCATCCGATTGTGTCAGAATCTTGGCTTTTCGGTCCCGTGCCGGTGCTTTCTCCCGTTTTCACAAAATTACGCCCGCCGTTTTGGAGAAAAAGGCAAAAAGCATCCCCGTGACGGGCAAAAGCCCGTCACGGGGATCTCGTTTCACTTTTTGCCCGC